>CAVIRF010000065.1:0-9916 GCA_963645185.1 Coprococcus eutactus
GCCTTCGCGCTGCGCGGCAACGTGATGGACATGGCGATCGGTGTTATCATCGGCGGTGCGTTCACGACCATTGTGACTTCGCTGACCGAAAACCTCATCAACCCGATTCTCGGCCTCGCCGGCGGCACCGATCTGAGCGGTTTTGTGCTCAAGCTCGGCAGCATCGAGCTCCGCTATGGTGCGTTCCTGACCTCGGTCATCAACTTCCTCATCATGGCGTTCGTGCTGTTCTGCCTGCTCAAGGCAGTCAACAAGCTGCTCTCCATCGGCAAGAAGCCCGAAGCGCCTGCCGCACCGACCACGAAAAAGTGCCCATTCTGCTGCTCGGAGATCCCGATCGCAGCCGTCAAGTGCGCACACTGCGCATCCGACCTGCCGAAGGACGAAAAATAAAATCTTACTTACTCAGACCGCCCTTCGGGGCGGTTTTTTTATGCGTCGGTTTCTTCGATGAGCAGGCGCAGCACCATTGTGCCCTCGTGCGCCGAGCAGACCGCGACGCGCGGCGCCATCAGTCCGAGACCGTCCGCCACGTCGCTCTTGCCGTCGCCGCACAGGTACACATGCCCGAAGCGCTTTTCCGTGCGGATGAGGTTCGCGGAGGCGTAGCCTGCCATGCCGCTGCCCGAGACGAGCGGCTTTTCCGGCAGCTGCGTGAGAACGTTTTCGATGAGCATCGCCTTCTGATCCGGCTTGTCGAACGCCTCTACGATGACGTCGCAGCCCGAAAACAGGCGCTTTACGTTCGCTGGGATGACGCGCTCGGTGTAGGTCTCGTAGTTCAGATACGGATTGATGGCCTCGAGCTGCTCGACGAGCGCAAGCGTTTTCGGCACGCCGAGGTCCTTCATCGTGTAGTGCTGGCGGTTGAGGTTGGTGATGTCCACGACGTCGAAATCCACAAGGATCATGTGGCCGACGCCGAGACGCGCGAGAAACACGGCGAGATTGGAACCGAGTCCGCCGAGTCCTGCGATGCCGACGGTCGCGCCGTCGAGCTTTTTCTGTATGTCCGCGCCGTGTCGCTCCACGAGCGCGTCATGCAGCTGCTGCTGAGTCAAAATCATGTTTTATCTCCTGTTGCGTGCGCAAAAAGTGAACGTTTTTCCTCTTCTGGCGTATCAGCCGCCGCCCACAAAGCACACGACCTCGAGATGGTCTGCGTCGGTCAGCTTTTCCTCCGCGAACGTCGCACGCGGTACGATGCTGCCGTTTTTCTCGACCGCAACGCGCTGCGGATCGTGTCCCAGCTCGCGCAGCAGGCCCAGTACGGTGCCCTCCTGCGGAACGGCGCGCTCTTCTCCGTTTACCTTCATGATAATCCTTCCTTTCCATGCCGCTGCATGTATTTTTGCAGCAAAAATGCCCCGGTTTACCATTGCGGTAAAACCGGGGCATTAAATTTCGATTGATGCGACAGCTTCCCTACGATGGTACTAACCAACAGGTTCAAAAGGTTAGGCTCTCGCCCTCTCAGCCGCTCATCACGGCACCCTTGCTTGCACGTTCAGTATAGGACGCGCGGCGCGATTTGTCAAGAAAAATTTATAACGTTGCTTTCGTCCACGCTTTTCGCAGGCACGCGACCGCCTCGTCGATCTGCTGCTCGGTCATGCCGGCATAGCCGAGCACGAGCGTCGCGCGCGGCGGACGGACAGGCGGCGTATAGTACGCAGAAAGCGCGTAAACGCGCACACCTGCGGCCTTTGCACGCTCGACAAGTTCGCGTTCCAGCATGCCGTTCCGCATGTGCAGCAGCAGGTGCAGACCGGCCTCCGAGCGCGAAATTTCGTGCGGCAGCTCGGTAAACTCGCGGTCGATCGCCGCCATCAGCGCGTCGCGCCGCGCCTGATAGACCTTGCGGCTGCGGCTGATATGGCGCTCAAAGCCGCCCGTGTGCATGAAGGCCGCGAGCGTGAACTGATCGAAGCTCGAGACCGTCGCGGCGTACAGCGAAAACCGCTCGCGGTAGCGCGCCATGAGCGCATCCGGCAGCACGAGATAGCCGATGCGCAGGCCCGGCGCAAGGCTTTTCGAGAACGTGTTGACGTAGATGACGCGGCCCTCGCGGTCCAGCTCACGCAGCGCCGGGATAGGCCGGGAAGCGTAGCGGAATTCGCTGTCGTAGTCGTCCTCGATGATGTATCGGCCGGACTTCCCTGCCGCCCAGCGCAGCAGCTCGAGACGGCGCGCGACCGGCATGACCGTGCCAAGCGGAAAATGATGCGACGGCGTGAGATAGACGACCGAGGCGTCGCTCTCGGCGAGCACATCGGCGCGCAGACCGCTCTTGTCGAGCGGTATCGGCCGCAGCGCGGCGCTGTTCTGTGTGACGATCTGCGAGAGCTTGCGGTAACCCGGGTTCTCGACCGCGTACACATGCCCGTGGCCGAGCAGCTGGATGAGCAGGCCGAGCAGATATTCCAGACCGGCGCCCACGACGATATTCTCTGGCGAGACCGCGATGCCGCGAAAATCGTGCAGATAATGCGCGATCTCCTGCCGCAGCTGAAGCACGCCGCGCGGATCGGTCGCCTCCAGCAGGCGCGCGGAATAATCGCTCAGCACGCGCCGCGAAAGGTGCGCCCAGGTCGAAAACGGAAAGCAGCCGTTATCCACGATATTTGTCTTGAAATCATAGTCATACCGCTCTATCCGCAGATATTTCTCCACCGTTCGGTGCACGGTTTCCGTGTGGACCGACGGCGGCGGCGCGATCTGCTCCTGCACAAAATAGCCGCGTCTGGGCGCGGAAACGATGTAGCCCTCCGCGGCGAGCTGACCGTAGGCGGTCTCGACCGTGATCTGGCTGATGCGCAGGTTCGCCGCGAGCTGACGCTTGCTCGGCAGGCGCGTGCCGCCTGCAAGTGTGCCCGACATGATGTCCGCGCGCACGGCGCGGTAAACCTGCTCGTAGAGCGGCACGCCGCTCTGTGCGTCCAGATGATAAGTCAGCATGGTTTTCCCCCTCTTTTCCGCCCGGAAGGGCACAAAAAATCCCTTTTCTCTGGCATTACTGTTTCCATGATAGCAGAGAAAAGGGATATTGTCAAATCAGCGCAAACGATTTCAGGATGAACAGCGTCAGCGTCAGTGTGATCGCGCTCAGGACGGTCGTCAGCACGATGATCGAGGATGAGAGCACATGGTCGCCGCCCATGTTTTTCGCCATGACATAGCCGGAAACCGTGCTCGGCGCGCCGCAAAGGATGACGATGGCGACGAGCGCCTGCTCGCGGAAGCCCATGTGCACTGCGATCGGCAGGAAGATGACCGGTAGCAGGATGAGCTTGATGAAGGTGGCGGCGCAGGTCGGGCCGAGCTTTTTGATGGCCTTCGCGCCCTCGAACCCGGCGCCGATGCTCAGCAGCGCCATCGGCGTTGCGCAGCCGCCGAGCATGCTCAGGAACTTGTCCGCCATCGGCGGAAAGTCGATCGACAGCAGCGAAAACGGCAGACCGGCGAGGATGCCGAGGATGATCGGGTTGGTGATGATGCCGCGCAGCGTGCGCTTGACCACGCCGTGATGGTCCGCCGTGCGCGCGTCCGGCGCGGTCACGGTCAGAACGAGCACCGAGAAAATGTTGTAAAGCGGCACGCTCGCCACGATCATCAGCGGCACAAGGCCGGCATTTCCGTACAGGTTCTGCACAAATGCAACGCCGAGGATGGCCTGCGAGCCGCGGAAGGCACCCTGTGTGAACGCGCCCACCATGTTCTTGTCGCGCAGAAAGACCGCCGCGCCTGCCCAGATGGCGAAAAAGTACAGCGCCGTGACTCCTGCACAGAAAAAGAAGAACTTCGCGTCGAACTGCTCGGTAATGCGTCCGGCGGCGATGTCGCGGAACAGCAGGATGGGCAGCAGCACCTTGAACGACAGCTTGTCGATCTCCGCGAGCGTCTGCTTGCTGAAAAAGTTCCAGCCGCGCAGCAGCCGCCCGAGCAGGATGATCGCAAAGATCGGCACGGTCGCGTTCAGACAGAATATCAGATTATCCATTGTTTTCCCCTTCGGCAGCGGCTTCCTCGCGGAGGAAGAAGTCCTGCAGTTTTTCAAGGCTCTGCGCCAGAACAGTGCTCTGCTCGGGCGAAAGCGTGTCCAGAATAGACGAGATCATGCGCTCGTGGAACGCGCGGTGGTACTCGTAGACGGCGCGTCCGCGCGGCGTCAGCGTGACCTGCACGACGCGGCGGTCGGTGCGGCTGCGCGCGCGGTGCACGAGCCCCTTCCCCTCCAGCTTGTCGCAGGCGACGGTCATCGTGGCGAGCGTGACGCCGAGCATGTGCGCGATCTCGCTCATGCGCGCCGGTTCGGTCAGACCGATCTTCTCGATGATGTGGATCTCCGTGATGGAGATCGTGCTCCCGAGACCGGTCGTCATTGCGCGCTCTTCAATTTTGTTGATGCGCCCGAAGGCATCGACCAGAAAATCGTTGATCTGCTGTGCATCCGCCATTTCGCCACCGCCCTTCAGATTTTTTACATGTCTAAATGTTAGCATATCTAAGTAAAAAATGCAACCATATTCGTGTTATTCGGGCAGTAAAATCGCAAAAAGCACACGCAGCAGCGCACTCAGCGCCGCAAAAGCGAGACACACCAGAAACGGCGCGCGGCTTTTCGCCCACGGTGCAGCGTTCTGCGTGCACTCCCACACGAGCGTGCAGGCGGCGAGCAGCGCCGACACGCTGAGCACCGCCGGGAGCGTTTCCGCCGCGAGGACAGCCGCGCCCTCTCCCTGCGCGACCGCGACGGCGAGCGACAGCGCCAGCACGAAGCCGCGCGCGGCGGCGATGCCGGACAGCCAGAGCGTCGCCGGGCGGAGCAGCGCCGCGGATAGCGGCAGCACGAGCCACAGCAGCGCGCAGAGCACGCTTTTCCCTGCCTGTCCGGGAAGCTCGCGCAGCAGCGCGGTCAGCTCGAGCGCGCAGTCTCCCTCCGCCGCACGCAGGCCAGTCAGGCCGCCTGCCGCCGCGCCGCACAGGAACATCGAGCACAGGAACACGAACGACGGCGTGCGCGCGAGCGCATCAAAAAAACCGGGAATATGCCTTTTGTTCATACGTCTCCCCCTTTCGGAAGCCATAGAACAGCATATTCCCGGTCTCGTTCTGTTAGAACGTCGCGGCTCAGCCCTCTGCGTTCAGCACATCGCACATCGTGTTGACGATGTCACGGGCCGGCTTGCACAGGAACGGACGCGCGAGCTTGCTCGCCTCGTAGGTCGCGCTCAGCTTGCCGTTCTCGTCCTGATGCAGGACAGCGGCCATCAGCTCGGTCGCGGCGACGATGCGCTCGCTGAGGTACGCCAGATCGACCTTCTCGCTGTCGCATACGGATACGACGACCTTCTTCTGCGAGCTGCTCGAGATCTTCGCGAGCTCGGTCGGCATTTCACGCTTGGATGCGGTGACGAGCACGATCTCGCTCTTGATGACAGCGGAAAGCTCATCCTCGCAGACCGTTACGTCGTAGCCCTCTGCGGCCTCGACGGATGCCTCGTTTTTCGCGGACAGAAACAGAAAGCGCGTCGGAATGATGTTCTTTTCCAGAATAGCACGGACAAGCGGTACCAGATACTTACCCTCGCCCAGCACGGATACCAGAACATTCTGCGGCATAATATCATCTCCTTATCGAGAGTATTTCTATACAAAAGACATTATAAGCACCGCCGACGCTTTTCGCAACGGATTTTACAAATTCTTTTTGCAAATCGTTATTTTGCCTCTTCTGCACAAATTTTATCCATTGCTTTTAGATAAATTGCACACTCAAGGCGCTTGCGCTCCATCTCGCAGCCGAGATCATAGGAGTCGTTCATATCGTGGTTCATGTTGTAGTTCGCCGCGGAGCAGCCGCCGGAGCAGTAGAACTTCGCCCAACACTTCTGGCACTTCGGACGGGAATAGATGTTCATGCCGGCAAATTTCTGCGCGATCTCCATGTTGAAGGACTGATCGAGCACGCTGCCCTGCTTGAACTCTTCCTTGCCAACGAACTGATGGCAGGGATAGATGTCGCCGTCCGGCGTGACGGCAACGTACTCGTAGCCGGCGCCGCAGCCGCGCAGACGCTTGACGACGCACGGGCCCTGATCGAGGTCGACCATGAAGTGGAAGAAGGTAAACGCCTTGCCTTCCTTCTTGCGCTCGAGCATGATGTCGGTCAGGCGGTCGTACTCCGCCTCGATCTTCGGCAGGTCGTCCTCGGTGAGGTCGTAGCCGCAGCCCGGGTCAGCCGTTACCGGCTCGACGGACAGGCGGTCAAAGCCTGCATCCGCGATGCTCAGCACGTCGTTTGCAAAATCGAGATTATGCGAGGTGAACGTGCCGCGTGCGTAGTAGTCGAGGTTCGGGTCGCGCTCGTCGACGAGCGCCTTGAACTTCGGAATGATGGTGTCGTAGCTGCCGGTGCCTGCGACGGTCTTGCGGAACTCATCGTTGACCTCGCGGCGGCCGTCGAGCGACAGAACGCAGTTGTCCATGTTCTCGTTGATGTACTTGCGCTTGTCCTCGTCGAGCAGCAGACCGTTGGTGGTGATGGTGAAGCGGAACTTCTTGCCGTGCTGCTCCTCGATAGAGCGCGCGTAATCGACCGTCTGGGTAACGGTATCCCACGCCATCAGCGGCTCGCCGCCAAAGAAGTCCACTTCGATGTTGCGGCGCTTGCCCGAACGCGCGATAACGAAGTCGATCGCCTTCTTCGCGACCTCGGGCGGCATGATCTTGCGGCCCTGACCGAAGTCGCCGGTGGACGCGAAGCAGTACTTGCAGCGCAGGTTGCAGTCATGCGCGACATGCAGGCAGAGCGCCTTGACCGGCGCGCCGACCGGGATATAGCGGCTGACGTCGATGTAGTCGTCCTCCGCGAAAAGCTGGCCTGCCTTCTTGAGCTCATACAGCTCGCCGTATGCCTCGCGCACGTCGTCCGCCGCGTACTGCGGCAGCGCCTCGATGATGCTGTCCGGGCAGCTCTCGGTCATGTTCTCGTCGATCAGACCGGAAACCGCATAGCTGATATCGTCGAGCAGATGGACTGCGCCGGAGTTGACGTCCAGGACAAAGTTCAGGCCTTTTTTCTGGTAACGATGGATCATTTCTTGTTATTTCCTCCGATATACATAGCAAGGCGCGCCCAAGGCGCGCCCATGCTCATTTGAAATCTGCGATTACTTAGCGTGCTCGCACTTCTGGTTAGCCACGGTGCAAGAAGTCTTGCATGCGGACTGGCAGGAAGTCTGGCACTCGCCGCAGCCGCCGTGTGCTGCGGTCTGCTTCAGGGTTGCAGAGGTCAGGGTAGATACGTGCTTCATGGATGTTTCCCTCCTACTTTTTCAGATGACTGTGTTTGTTTTTTGTGCGCATATAGATGCCGGCAGCAGTGCCGAGCACCGAAGCCGCGACTGCGCAGAGCAGGCTGACGGCTGTGCGACCGAAACGGACAGGCTGCGACAGCGCGAGCGCGCAGACAGCCAGCAAAATCAGAAAAACCACCGGACCGCCTGCCGCCGCGATGGCGAGTCTGCCGTCGGGCAGGCGCCGCGCCGCGAGAAACGAGGCGAGCATGCACCCGGCCGCCAGACAGGCGAGCGATATCGTGGGGGTCAGTTCCTCCCCGAGCGTTCCCTGGTGGACCAGAACAGCGCACACCAGCATCAGAACGAGCGTGGCGAGCAGTCCTGCTGCCGCGCCGACAAGGACCGAACGGACCGGCGACGCGCCCTCATTGGTTTTCCTCATATGTCCCATCCTCCCGCCGAATATGGTACTCAAAGCCTATTCGGCAAGATACTCTTTTATGCCGCAGAGAAGCGCTTACTTCTTTGCGTCCTTCGCTTCCTTCGGAGCCTCAACGGTATCGGTAGCCGGAGCTTCCTTGCCGCGAATCGCCCAGCGGTAGATCTTGAGCTTGGTGCGGTCGCTCGAGGACTCGATGACCAGCGTGTCGTCCTTGATGCTGACAACGCGGCCGATGAAGCCGCCGATGGTCGAGATCTCGTCACCCACGGAAATGGAGTTACGCATCTCGCGCTCCTGCTTGTCGCGCTTGCGCTGCGGACGGATCAGTACGAAATAGAAAACGACGATCAGTACGACCAGCGGCAGAAACTGCGCCAGAAGCGTACCGTAGTCGCTTGCTGCGGGCATTTTATCCAGTGCCATAAACATTGCAATTACACCTCCCTGTGTAATGTTATATAGATACTTCTATCATTATATCGGATAAAGCCGCAAAACACAAGAGTTTTTTGCGGAGTGCACAAATTTATGCTATAATAAACGTAAATTTCATGCCGCCCATTCCAAACGGCGCACTTTGAAAGGACGTTTTTTACCATGGAAACCGAAGTAAAGCTGACAAAGCTCGCCTCGTGCGCAGGCTGCGGCGCGAAGGTCGGCGCAGGCACGCTCGCGCGGCTGCTCGACGGATTTAAGACGCACACCGACCCCCGGCTCATCGTCGGCTACGACAAGAGCGACGATGCAAGCGTTTATGTGCTCGACGAAAACACCGCGCTCGTGCAGACGACCGACTTTTTTCCGCCCATCGTGGATGATCCGTTCCTGTTCGGTCAGATCGCGGCGGCGAACGCGCTGAGCGACGTATACGCCATGGGCGGCGAGCCAAAGCTCGCGCTCAACATCATGTGCCTTGCGCGGAACATGGCGAAGGAGACCGTGCAGGATATTCTGCGCGGTGGCTACGACAAGGCCTACGAGGCCGGCGCGATCATCACGGGCGGCCACACCATTCAGGGCGCGGAGCCGCTCTACGGCCTCGCTGTGTCCGGTTTCGTGCATCCCAAAAAGGTGCTCACGAACAGCGGCGCGCAGCCTGGCGATGTGCTCCTGCTGACCAAGCCGCTCGGCGTCGGCATCATCACGACCGCCGCGAAGGCCGGTCTTGCCGAAAAGGCGCTGACCGAGCGCATTTACCGCCAGATGGCGACGCTCAACAAGGCCGCGCGCGACGTAATGGTAAAATATCCGGTGCACAGCTGCACGGATGTGACCGGCTTCGCGCTGCTCGGCCACTCGTTCGAGATGGCGCAGGGCAGCGGCGTCACAGTGCACATCCAGACGGAAAACGTGCCGTTCCACAAGGAAACGTGGGCTTTCGCCGACATGGGGCTTGTGCCGTCCGGCGCATACCGCAACCGGGATTACGCCGAGGCCGGGGTTAAGCTGACGCGCGAGATCGCGCGGCCGATGCAGGATATTCTGTATGATCCACAGACGAGCGGCGGTCTGCTGATCGCGCTGCCTGAGAAGACTGCTGCGCAGTGCCTTGAGGAGATGCGGCAGAGGGCGCCGCAGGCGGCGGTGGTCGGATATGTTACGAAAAAAATGGATGCTGCCATTTATCTGGAATGACTTTAGCCGCCTTCGGCGGCAGGGAGGGCCGGTGTTCACCGGCGAGAACAAGAGGGGACAGGACACCAAACATGGTTTCCTGTCCCCTCTTGACTCCCCAGACCTTCCTTCGAGCCTTCGCATCATAGATGCTCGGCTAAACGGGAGTTACGGGAGCTCGGTTCCGGGCGTCGGACAGGTTATATGTGGCTGAACTGCCCTGAATTTACTTTGCGTTATTTACCGCGCATAACAGTGCGCGGCCATTCTGTGCAGGGCGTTTTCACCGTCGCTACGAAAAGCTCCGCTTCGATCAAGGGTGAAGCCTTGGAGCACCAAACACATCTGTGGGCCCCTCGCATTTAGCCGCGCAACCGAAGGGCGTCGCGGCTTAAAAGGAAGATTAGGGGGAGTTAAGAGGGGGATAAGAAACCATTTGGTGGCTTATCCCCCTCTTGCCCCTGTCGGTGGGCACCGACGCCCCCGGCCGCCGAAGGCGGCCAAATGTGCACGCTCACTTTGAGCGTAAAGTCGCCTCCAGCGGCGAGCCGCTGTATCG
>CAVIRF010000066.1:0-9906 GCA_963645185.1 Coprococcus eutactus
CTCTGATTAACTAATTTCTACCGTGCAGGTGTCCAACTTGCACTTGCAATTTGCGACCTTTATTTATATATTACATTTCCCTCGAACCGGCGGCTTTGCAGCGTTTCTCTTTTATCGCCAAAAAACGCCGACCGATTTTTATATTTTTGTCTCGTCCGACGAAATCATAGTAATCCTATTGACAAACAGGAGAATGGCGTGTATACTCCAATCATACTAATTCACATAGGAATTATATGAATTGAAGGGAGAACGCACCATGAGCCGAATGAACTGTATGCCGACCTGCTGTATGTGTATGCATCGCTGCTGTTGTATGCGCTCCCTCGTGACATGGCGAATGTGCTGAAAAAGTATCATTCTATATGCAGGAGGCGTATGCTTCCTGCTTTTTTTGTCGAAAGGAGTTTCCCAACCGTGAAGCAATTTATCAAAGCCCTGCCGGTCCTGTCCCTTGTTCTGGCTCTCGCGCTCGACGCGCTCATCCCGGACAACCTTCAGCATCCTGCCGCAGAGCATCCGTATTTCACCTGGCTGCTGATCGCGGCGCTCGTGGTGTATCTCGTATTCTACGCTCTCTCCTTCGCCCGTCCGGCGCTGCGCGAAAAGCTCGAATACAAGGCGCTCTTCTACGCCGGTGCAGCGCTGTTCTTCAACATCCTCAACCTGCTGACCGCGAAGTTCGCCATTCTCCCGGTGCTGTACTTCCCGTCGCTTGACCGCGTGTTCGGCGTTCTGGTCGAGGACAGCGCGTTCCTCGCAAAGTGCCTCGCCTACTCGGCGCGCCTGCTGTTCATCGGCTGGTTCTGCGGCGCTCTCGTCGGCATGCTGACCGGCATCGCCATCGGCTTCAACAAAACGTTTTCCTACTGGGTCCAGCCGCTCGTCCGCGTGCTCGGCCCGATCCCCTCGACGGCATGGATCCCGATCGTGCTGATCGCCTTCCCCTCCGCCGTTTCCGCAAGCGCGTTCCTCATCGCGCTCGCCGTATGGTTCCCGACCACCGTCCTCACGAGCAGCGGCATCGCCGCCATCCCGAATGCGTACTTTGAAGTCTCCTCGACGCTCGGCGCCGGCAGCTTTTACCGCATCGTGAAGGTCGGCATCCCGGCCGCCATGCCGCACATGTTCCTTGGCCTGTTCAACGGCACCTGCTCGTCGTTCATCACGCTCGTGACCGCCGAAATGCTCGGCGCGAAGTACGGCATCGGCTGGTACATCAACTGGCAGAAGGAAATGATGGCCTACGCGAACGTTTACGCCGGTCTCATCATCATCGCCGTTACGTTCTTTGTCCTGATCACCCTGCTCTTCAAATTCCGCGACCATGTCCTTGCATGGCAGAAAGGAGTTATCAAATGGTAGGAAATATCTCCATTTCGGGCGTCTCCAAGCACTTTATCAACCCCACCGGAGAACGCATCACCGCGCTCGACAATGTGTCGCTTGACATTCCCTCCGGCTCGTTCGTGTCGCTCATCGGTCCGTCCGGCTGCGGCAAGAGCACGCTCCTGCGTCTTATCTCCGGCCTCATCCCGATGGACGAGGGCGAGCTGACGCTCGACGGCGCACCCATCACTGCCCCCGGCGCTGATCGCGGCTTCATGTTTCAGGAGCACACGCTGTTCCCGTGGCTGTCGATCTACGACAACATCGCGTTCGGCCTGCGCGCCCGCGGCATCTACAAGCAGGAAAAGGACCGCGTCGATGAATTCATCGAAATGGTCGGCCTCAAGGGCTTTGAACACTCCTATCCGCATCAGCTCTCGGGCGGCATGTGTCAGCGCGCTTCTCTCGCTCGCGCTCTGGTCGGCAGGCCCAAGGTGCTGCTGCTCGACGAGCCGCTCGGCGCACTCGACGCCTTCACCCGAATGAACATGCAGGACGAGATCCTCCGCATCTGGAAGGAGACCGGCATGACCGCCATCATGGTAACGCATGACGTCGACGAGGCGGTCTACCTCTCGGACAGGGTCGTCGTCATGACACCGCGCCCCGGCCGCATCACCGGCACGCTCGACATTCAGCTCTCCCGTCCGCGTGCGCGCAGTTCGGAGGACTTCCTCCAGTACCGCGCCGAGATCCTGCGCCGCCTGCACTACGGCGGCAAGGTCGAAGAGCCGAACTACTACATCTAAGGATTACCGAGGAAGGCAGAATTCCTCAAAAAATATCATCACACCCCACATTTCTCCCCTTACGAAAGGAACGATACCCATGAAAAAGAACCAGCTTTTCTCCCGTGTGCTGAGCGGCGTGCTCGCCGGCGCACTCGCCCTCTCGCTCTCTGCCTGCGGCAGCAGCGACAGCAGCAATACCGCTTCTTCCTCTGACAGCTCCACCTCCGCGGACAGCGCTTCGAGCAGCGAGGCTACCCATCTCCGCCTGATCTACTCCCCCTCACTGTGCGCGGCGCCGATGTACATCGCGATCGAGAACGGCTACTTCGAGGAGGAAAACCTCGACATTGAGCAGGTAACGGTCGATGCAGCGCACGTTTCCGAGGCCATCGGCGCGGATCAGGTCGATGTCGGCATGGGTCTGATCGGCAAGCTGCTCCAGCCGATCGAGAACGGCCTGCCCATCAAGTTCACCACCGGCCTGCACACCGGCTGCACCAAGCTGCTCGTTCCGGGCGACAGCGACATCAAGAGCATCGCTGACCTCAAGGGCAAGAAGATCGGCGTGCCGGGTCTGGCAGACGCCGCAACCGTTGTTTCCAAGCGTTCGCTCAGCGCGGTCGGCATCGGCGTGACCGAGCAGAACATGGAGGTCGAGTTCTCGGTCTACTCGCGCAACGACCTGCCGCAGGCGCTCGAGAACGGCGCAGTTGACGCCATCGCCCTCGGCGACCCGACCGCATCCATCGCGGAGGAGCAGTACGGCCTGACCGCCCTCATCGACACCGCGACCGACCCCGAGTACAAGGACGAGTACTGCTGCGCAGCGTTCGTCACCTCCAAGCTTGCCGCTGAAAATCCGGAGGCTGCCGCAGCGTTCACCCGTGCGGTACAGAAGGCTTCTCAGTGGGTACAGGAGAACCCGGACGAGACCGCAAAGATCATCGTTGACAAGCAGTATGTTTCCGGCGAAGTCGATTTCTGCGCACAGATCCTCAAGACCTACAACTACAAGCCTTCGGTTCAGGGCGGCTATGACGCACTCAAGCTGAACGCAGACGAGCTGACCCAGATCGGCGTGCTCAAGGAGGGCACCGACGCGCAGAAGTTTGCAGACAACGCTTACATCTTCTTCGACGACGTTCCGGACGCGCCGGAGGCTTCTTCCGACACCACCGCATCCGCTCCGTCCGCCTCCGCCTCCACGGTCAGCTTCACCGAAGCGGCCGAGGCTGAGGAGAGCGACTGCTGCGGCGGCAAGATCGAAAAGCCGGACACCACCAAGAAAGCTTAACAGACACAGGGAGGAAAGGATATCATGTCGGAAATCAAATGCACGCACAGCTGCTCGGATTGCAGCAGGCTCGGCTGCCGCTCAGCGAGCGAGGACCAGTATCCCCCGTTCTGCCTGACGACCAACGTCGACAAGGAACTGCTGGACGAAACGCTCGAGATCTACAAGAATGACGAGCTTCAGGGCAAGATTGCACGCACCTCCGCCTGCATCGAGGGCGAGTTCTACGGCCGCCTGACGCGCGTCGAGGAGACCATCGAGTTCATCAAGCGCATGGGCTTCAAGAAAATCGGCATCGCCTCCTGCGTCGGTCTGATGCGCGAGACCTCGATCTTCGCGCGCATCCTCAAGGCAAGCGGCATCGACTACTTCACCGTCGGCTGCAAGGTCGGCGCAGTGGACAAGACCGAGATCGGTGTGCCGAACGAGAAAAAGCTCAACGGCGGCTGCGGCCACGAGTCCATGTGCAACCCGATCATGCAGGCGAAAACGCTCGCCGCGAACGGCTGCGACTTCAATATCGTCATCGGCCTGTGCGTCGGTCACGATACGCTGTTCCTGCGTCACAGCAAGGTTCCGACCACCGTCATGGTCGTCAAGGACCGCGTGCTCCAGCACAATCCGGCCGCCGCTCTGTACGGCGCACAGTCCATGTACTCCCGTTTCAAAAACCTCGGATTATAAAACCACAAGGCTCTCCTTTTTTCGGAGAGCCTTTAGACTGTCGAAAAACTTCGTTTTTCCGACAATCTGTGTTCTGACTAACGCAGAACACGAGTCGTCCGAAAGTTCCCATGCGGAAACTTTCTCCCTCTTAGAGTATGAAAACCGAGGCGCATGTCCCCGGTTTTCATGCGTTTGCACCGCAAACGCTTTTTAATGCGCGCTGCCGCGCGGCTGCTGTTTTATGTGTGACAATAGACTGCATGTTGTCTGATATAACTGTCAAAAATCGTTGTTTTATTCTGTTCATTCTGCTGTATTGGTGCTATACTAATAATAAGATTTCACAAAAAGGACGTGGCAAAACCGTGGAAATGCCAAAGAAAGATCATTCAACCTATCTGCTGCTCGCGCTGACGACCATGCTCTGGGGCAGCCTGTATACCGCGAACAAGGTGCTGCTCGGCGCGGTGCCGAACTTCACGCTGCTGTGCCTGCGCTACATCATCGCGGCGCTCGTCATGACGCTCGTGCAGCGCATGCGCAAGCCGGATCCGCAGGGCAAGCCGCGAAAGATCGCCCCCGGCGACCGCAAGTTCATCCTGATGTTCGGCCTCGGCGGCTACGTGCTCTCGATCGGCCTTCAGCAGTACGGCACCAAGCTCGCCGGCGCTTCTCTCGCCTCGCTCATCAACTGCATGAACCCCATCACCATCTGCCTGTTCGCCGTCTTGCTGCTGCATGAACGTATGACGATGAAAAAGGTCATCTGCATCGCGAGCGCGGTCGCAGGCGCGGTCTTTATCGTCGGCGGCGACGCTGGTGGCGGCCACGTTCTCGGCATCGCGTTCTCGCTCGCGTCCGTGCTCACCTGGAGCGCGCTGAGCGTATTCGTCCGCTCGTTCACGCAGCGCTACGACGCGCTGACCGTCACGACCTACGGCATCTATGTCGCCGCGGTCGCGACCATGCCGCTTATGATCTACGAGCTCGTGACCACGCCGGGCGTAGATTTCCTGCACGCAAAGTACATCCTCGTGCTGCTGTACGTCGCAGTCTGCTGTACGGTCATTCCGCATTCGCTGTGGAACTACTGCCTGTCGCGCACCGAAGCCAGCACCTGCTCGCTGTTCTACCCCGTGCAGCCGCTCACCTCGATGGTCCTCGGCGTACTGCTACTGCATGAGCATATGACGGTCAGCTTCTTCATCGGCGCGGCCCTCATCGTGTTCGGCGTGCTGTACTCGACCCTCGGCAAGGAAAAGGCGCACGCATAACTCCTATATTGCACAAAAGAGCTCTCCGCGTAATGCAGAGAGCTCTCTTTTTATGTATTGGGAATAAGCGGCTGCACCATGCAGCGCAGACGCGCGGACGAGTGCGGATAGCAGCGGTAGAACGCGCCGGTCAGCCGTTCCGCGACCATGCAGCTGTTTTCGTAATTCGCCTGCGGCAGCATGATAACAAACTGCGACACGCTGCACCGCGCGACGACATCGCCTCGCCGCAGATTGCTTTGCAGCAGCAGCGGCAGCTTTTCCATCACGCCGTCCAGACTGCGGCGCGCAAGGGCAGAACCGTCCTTCGCCGTCACCGACAGCAGGCAGATATGCACGGCGATTCCCATGCGCGCGACCGCACGCGCCTGCATCCGGTACAGAATTTTGAAAAAGTCGTATTCGCACACCATCGCGCCGCCGGCGCTGCTTTCCTCCTGCAGCTGCGTGCGCAGCTCATCGATCGACAGCGTATGGTCGTTGACCGTGCGCGACGCCTGCCGGTACAGCTCGCGCAGCGCGTCTCCCGGCATGACGCCGAAATTCGAGAACAGCATCTCGCTCATGTCGTCATAGACCGCCATGGCTTCCCGGTTGTCTCCGTTCGCGATGAGCGCGCGCATCAGATGCTCGTAAAATTCTTCCTTGTACGGCTCGATTTTGACTGCCTGCCGGCAGAGCGCGGCCAGTTCTTCCATGCGGCCGCTGTCCTCGAGGATTTCGATGGCGCTCGACACCGCCCCGACATACAGACCGTGGTAATACGTCGTGAGCGGCATGACCCAGATCTCGCCCGACTGCCGCGGCAGCAGGTCGCCGCAGTAGCCGTCAATCGCCGCCCGATAGGCGCGCAGACGCGCGTCCGGCTCCTTTTCCGCGTCTCCCTCGCGGCACAGCGCCTCGAACTGCTCAATATCGAGCGCAAGCGGCACTTCCTCGTTCCACACGTACCGCCCCGACTGGCGGAGGATGAGCCTGCGGCCCAGTCCGTCCTCGAGCTTGTCGAGCAGCGCGCGGATGCGGTGAAACACCGACTTGAGCGCGTTTGCAGGGTCCGAACTGCCCGTGCCGCCGCTCCAGCAGAGGTTGATGAGCTCCTCCTGCGCAAAGGCGCGGCTGCGGTTTATAATAAGGTAAGCGAGCAGCGACCAGACGCGGTGCGAGCGGTCGTTGCTGTCCGAAATGACGTGGTCGCCGCAGCGGATCGAAAATTCTCCCAGCATTTGAACCTGTATCGTTTCGCTCATGGCAGTTCACCCCCCCTGTCTGTCCGAAAAGCCGATATATCTGTCCTGTCATGCTGTTTTTTCACTTACACAATAGCACAAATACAGGAAAATTACAAGTTAGCCGTATATAAAATTTCCCTTTTCGCGCAGTCTCTGCCATATGGAAATACCGCAGCATGCGGTGCGGCCCAGTATTTTCTGCGCGTCGTTCTTCCAAATATGCCTGTTTCTGTAACCGGCGCATGCTATACTGTATTCATCAAAAGGGAGATCACAAGTTTCTGACCGTCTCACGGCGGCCCGGACTTTTCACGAAAGGGAGATGTAAAATGGCAAGCAGACTGCATAGAACGCTGGCGCTCGTTCTGTCGTGCAACATCGCAATGACGGCATTCAGCGTATCCGCTCTTGCTGCGGATGATACGTTACCCCCCCCGAGGGGGATGGGACCTCTGTCGTCCATGAACATAATCAGGTAGACTGCCCGACCTGCGGCGGCACGCATACGGTAAAGGTCGAGGAGACCTGCCCGACCTGTGAGGGCGTTATTCCGGACATGGTAGAATGCCCGAAGTGCGAAGGTGAAGGCGAGTATTTGACTTGGGACTTTCAGCATCCATGTCCAATCTGCAATGAAAAGGGCTGCGAGGATAATCCGGACTGCTGGAGTGGTTATAAACCCTACCCCGTGACCTGCAAAATCTGTGACGGCACCGGTAAAATTCCCGACCCGGAGGCCGAGCAGTGCGAGAACTGCGGCGGCAAGGGTACGGTCCTTGTTGATGCGGACTGCCCGGACTGCGGCGAGGACGGCAAGGTCGACTGCCCGAAGGCTGACGAGGGCTTCGGCGAAGGCACGCTGACCGGAGTCTCGGACGACGGCGAAGGCACACTGCACTTTGTCTGCTCGGACTGCAAGGCAGAGTATGACGAGCCGCTCGGCACGGCAGAAACGACCGCGATCGTTGCGAAGAACATGTCTGTTTCGTTCGCGGCGGACAAGACCGCGCTCGACGCGCCGAAGGCAGACCCCAACGACCCGGAGGCGAACAGAGCCGCCGGTCTGCCGGTTGCCTACACGCTGACCGTCACCAACAGCAATCAGGTCGCGGCAAAGAATATCACCGTTACCGTTCAGCTGACCGGCGCGGTATCCGGCATCACGGCGGAGGGCGCTGTGGTCGACGAGGACGCCAAGACCGTTACGCTGACGCTCGATACGCTCGCGGCTGGCGCGTCCCAGACGCTCACCATCTCCGCGCAGACCGCTGAGGATGCAGAGCTCGGCGGCAACATTCAGGCGCAGCTCACCGCTTCGATGAACGACACCGTTCTGACCGAGAGCGAGGCAAACGTACACATCAACAAGTACAAGTCGACCAAGAAGATCGTCCTCGCCGGTGCAAATCAGGGCTATCACCACGGTAATCCCGCAAGCGTCAACACCGAAACTACAACGATGAGCAAACAGGGCGAAACGCTCGACACGCTCGAAAACGCAACGCTTTCCTTCGACGGCGCGTTCAACGGCTACTCGATTGATGCACGCACCGACGCAAACGGCGTTGTCACCAACGGCTACAGCGGCCGCAGATGGCAGTGCATCGGCTTCGTTCCCTACAAGGGCTACGGCTATTCCAACAACACCATTCAGAATGGTTACATCTTTGTCGAGAAGAACGCCGACGCTTACTATCAGAGCTTCGCGCAGTGCGACGGCGACGCCGCTGAAGTTGCACGGGCGTTCATCGCCGACAACGGCGGCGTGCTGTACGGTGCAGCCGCAGACGAGAACGTGCTCCATTCGTGGGAAGATCAGATGACCGACGGTTCTCTGACGATCATGGCTGTCTGGGCGCTCGCCAAGCAGAACGCTTTCGAAATCCGCGATTACACGGACGAAAATCTCGCGATCCCGTCCGTTCCGGCTGTGGAATACAAGGACACCGACAACGGCGTTACCGTTGAGGCCGGTCAGATGACCGAGAGCAGCGACGGCCACCATTACTTCGACTGTGACCTGACCGTCACCATCTCCCCCGACGCGCCCAACCCGGTTCACATCAATCTGAACAAGGCGCTCGAGAACATCAGCGAGCAGATCAGCGCGACCACGAACGCCGCGCAGCCGGGCGATACCATTCGCTACCGTCTGAAAATTGTCAACAACAGCGGCAGAAACTACACCTACACCTCCGGTTCCGCTGTGATCGGCACCCTGCCGACCACCGATTACACGGTCGACGGCGACACCGTTACCGGCTTTGACGGCTATCCGCTCGTCGACGATAACCAGTACGCCTCCATTCCGCGCCGCATGTGCAACCGTATGCTGAAAAATCTGGGCGCAACGCCGTCTACGCTGGACGATGCGTCGATCGGCGCGCTGCTCCGCGCAAAGGGCTACGGCAGCGACGATATGAGCGACGAGGACATCACGAAAACCTATCTCGGCCGCTACTATCTGGACTGCATGAACCAGAACCGCGTCAACGACGACCCGATCAATGGCTTTATGGATCTCACCGCGACCGAGTTCGCGCAGATGACCGATGCCGAGAACGGCAAGGCTGTCTTTGAGACCTGCCCGGACGTAATGCGCGCGTTCTACTACTTCTATTACGGCGTGAACTACACGCTGAACGGCCAGAGCATTTACGACTGCATGTCCTCGAACGCCAGCGGCAATGCAGCCGCCGAGGCAGTCATCCTCGCGGCGCTGTCCGGCGACGAAAACGCACAGATCGTTACCAAGATCGCAGGCGAGACCGCAAATAACGCCTTCCAGGATACCCGTTTCGGCTTCGGTATGCAGTTCGACCTCGGCTATACCTCCGGCGGCGGCGGTCATCACCACAAGCCCGACCCGACTCCGGATCCGGACCCCACGCCCGACGATCCGACCAATCCCCCGGTAGCCATTCCGGATGACCCGACCCCGACCTCCCCGATTCCGCCGGTAAATCCGGAAGAGATCATCGACGATGAGGTCCCGACCGGCCTCGACGAGAACAAGCCGGAGGAGACCAAAACCCCGGAAACTGTCACGATCAAGGACGAGGTTCCCACCTCGAGCATTCCTAAGACCGGCGACATCGGCGGCCTGTGGGCTGCACTCTGTGCCCTGTCCGGCTGCGGCCTGTTCGCCCTGAACCGCAAGCGCAAAAACGAAAAGTAAAAAGTTTCTCGTGAGACATGAAAAAGAGCAGCTGTTGCTGCTCTTTTTTCTATCATAAACCCCTAATCAGTCGCCCCGACAGTCGCCTGAGAAGTTGTGACGACTTATACCATGCTGAAAAGTAAAGAAAAACCGCTCATTTCAA
>CAVIRF010000067.1:0-9795 GCA_963645185.1 Coprococcus eutactus
GACTGACGCAGAACACGAGTCGTCCGAAAGTTCCCATGCGGAAACTTTCTCCCTCTTAAAGTAAGAAAACCGAGGCGCATGTCCCCGGTTTTCTAGAAATTGCTTCGCAATTTCTATTTTATGCGCGCTGCCGCGCGGCGGCTTTTGCTGTATAAAAATGGACTTTATTGACGGACTGAGAGCGCAGACATTTTGTCTGCGCTCTTTTCTTATGCGTTCCATCCGGCTTTCTCCTGCTCACTGAGCAGGAGTTTTTCATATTCCGCGCGTGCGAGCGCGGAGATATTGTGCAGGATGCGCTCCTGCGTCTGCAAATACAGCTTGCGCAGACAGCGCGGCGTACATTTGCCTGCTTCGACCTGCGCGTCGTGCGCGAGCGACTGGATGAGCGCGGTGACGGTCGTGCGGCCGACCGGCGTGCCGCGCCGCGTGACGAAGATCGGCCCCGACAGGATGCCCTCGCGCCCGGCGAAGTCCAGCAGCTCGTCTTTCAGACTGCCGCACAGCTGCATGTCATATTCCGGCAGACCGCCGTCCTGCACGGCGCTTATCGTCACCTCGTCGAGCAGATGCACGGGCAGTCCGGTCGTGCCGAGCAGCTTTACGAGCAGATAGGCGCGTTCCTTTTCGAGGATGCGCGCGGTCTGGAGCAGACGCAGATATTCCTCGCGCGTCAGCTCGGGCTGCTCGGTCTCGGGCAGGGGCGAGGGCATGACCTGCCAGCCGCGCCGTCCGCAGAATGCGAGCAGGCTGTTCGCCGCGGAGACCGCGCTGTTGATGGTGCTCGGACAGTAGCCTTGCTCGCGCAGCGCCTCGGGCCATCGGCGCATCGCCTCGTGGCTCAGTCTGCGTCCGGGCAGAAAGCCGCACAGCTTGCCGAGGCTGTTGCGGTAGCATTTCAGCGTTTCCTCGGTGCGGCCGCGGCTTTGCAGGTCGGTGAGAAAGGTTTCGGTCAGGATATCGTCGAGCAGAATGACGTCTTCAGAAACAGCTGCCATTATGTGCACGCTCCTTTGTGTTAATTCGGATTATGTGACTTTATTATAGCGCATGACCGGACGCGAATGCTGTCGAACGGCGGCGGCAGACAGCAGTGTTTTTCCGGACGAGCCGCTCATAGAATGGAGCAGGTGATGAAACATGGGAAACAGACAGGATGCGGCATGGATGCAGGCGATCGCGTGCCTGTCGGAGGAGCGCGCCGCCGCGCTCGCCGAAACGGCGGAGCAGGAACGAATTGAGGAGCTGCGGCTGCGCAGCGGCGAAGCGCCGAGCGTGCGCATCGACGGGGAGGAGCGTCCGCTCGCACTTGCACCGGTCACGGCGGACGAGCTGCGCGAAACGGTCGGCCGCGCGGCGCGGTATTCGGTACACAGCTATGCGGAGAGCATGCGGCAGGGCTTCCTGCCGCTCGAGGGCGGCCACCGGCTCGGCCTGTGCGGCACAGCGGTCGCGGAAAACGGCAGCGTCACGGGCGTGCGGCGCATTTCCTCGCTCAATCTGCGCATAGCGCGGCAGATCGACGCGCTGGATGACATCCTTGCGCCGTACATCGGGGAGGGCGCGCCGTTCTCGCTGCTCGTGCTCGCGCCGCCCGGCTGCGGCAAGACGACGCTCGTGCGCGAGTGGGTGCGGCTCATTTCGGACGCCGGTCACACCGCCGCCATTGCGGACGAGCGCGGCGAGATTGCCGGCCTTGCCGAGGGCGTGCCGCAGTTCCGCGTCGGGCGCTGCACGGATATTCTCGAGGGCTGCACGAAAAAGCAGGCGGCGCTCATGCTGCTCAAAACCATGTCCCCGGCGCTGCTCGCGATGGACGAGATCACCTCGCCCGAGGACATCGAGGCGGTCGCGCTCTGCGCCCACTGCGGCACGGCGGTGCTCGCGACCGCGCATGCGGCCGGGCTCGATGATCTTCGGCGCAGGCCGCTCTACCGGCGGCTGCTGTCGCTCGGCGTGTTCGACCGCGTAATGATCATCGGCCAGCAGGACGGAAAACGAAGCTATCGAATGGAGAAAATGGAGGGAACGACATGCTGAAACTGATCGGCTCGGTCATGATCTTCGGCGCGTGCGCCGCGCTCGGCCTGAACGCGCGGCGTGAGCTGCGGCGCAGAGTCGCGGCGGCGGACGCCATGCTGCTCGCGCTGCGGTTGATGGAGAACGAGATCACCGCGCGCCGCACGCCCATGCCCGAGATCATCGACCTGCTCGCGAAGAACGAAAATGCGGTCGTCCGGCAGATATTTTCCGGCGTGCGCCGCCGGATGCGCGAGCGCAGCGGCCTGTCGCTCAGCTATCTCTGGTGCGCAGGCATGCGCGCGGCACAGGCGGACGCCGGTCTCGGCAGGGAGGAGTGCGGCGTGCTGTGCGACGCGGCGAATTTTCTCGGGCGGTACGACGTTTCCGAGCAGAAGGCCGCCATCGACACGGCGCTGCACCGCCTGCAGATGCTGCGCGAGCTGGCCTTCGCCGAGCTGCGCGACCGGGGCAGTCTGTACCGCACCTGCGGCATTGCGGCCGGCCTGCTCGTCATTCTGGTGCTCGTCTGAGACGGAGGGGGAAAACGATGGACGTTGATTTGATCTTCCGCATCGCGGCGGTCGGCATTCTCGTCGCGGTGCTGGGGCAGCTGCTGACGCGGTCGGGACGGGACGAGCAGGCGCTCATGACGACGCTCGCCGGGCTCATCGTGGTACTTATGCTCATCATCGAGCAGATCAGCCGGCTGTTCAATATGATGAAGAGCGTGTTCGGGTTTTGAGCGGCGCAGGACTTCTCGCAGGCATCGTCGTGCTCACGCTCGTGCTGTCGCTCGTCCTCAAAAAGGACGCGCCCGTCATCGCGTTCCTGCTGGTGCTTGCTGCCGGTATCGTCCTGCTGCTGCGGCTGGGTGCGGCGGCGCAGAGTACGATGCAGCGCTTTTCCGCGCTGCTCGCGCCGGGAAATCTCGGCACGGAGCTGTACGGACCGGTGCTGCGCGTTGTCGGCATCGCGGTACTCGTGCGCATCCTCGCGGCGCTCTGCCGCGATGCAGGACAGTCCGCGCTCGCGGCGAAGGTAGAGCTCGCCGGGGTGGTGCTCGCGCTCGGCGCGGCGCTGCCGCTGCTCGAACAGGTATTGACCTTTCTCACGGAATGGACGGTATGATGAAAAAACGGATGAAAATTCTGGCGGCGCTCCTGCTGGTGCCGCTGGCTCTGTGCCTGTCCGCCGGGGCGGCGGAGGTGGACACGCAGCGCGAGCAGGACGAGGCGGCGCTGCGCGGCGCCGTGACGAGCGAGGCGCAGCCCTATCTTTCCGGCACGGACGGGCAGGACGTCGCAGGCTCGTTTTCACGGCTGCTCCGGAACGCCGTGCCGGACGCAAAAAGCGCGTGGCGGAAGGCGATCGGCAGCCTCGGCACAGCGGCAGGCATCGTCATCCTGACGGCGGTGGTGCGCGGCTTTTCCGAGGCGGCCGGGGGCGCGGCGAACGACGCGATCGACCTTGCCGGTGCGCTCGGCATCTCCGCCGTGCTGCTCCGGGACTTTTCGGGCGTGCTGTCGCTCTGCCGGTCGGCGCTCGACGGCATCAGCGTGTTTTCCGCGACGTTTCAGCCGGTGCTCGCGGCGGCGCTCTCGATGGGCGGCAGCGCCGTAACCGCCACAACGCTTCAGGTCGCCTCGATGTTCGCCTTTGACCTTGTGCTGCGGCTGATCGAAAACCTGCTCGTGCCTGCGGTGTGCGTGTATCTCGCGGTCACGGTCGTGGATGCGGCGGCCGGGAACGGCATGCTGCGCGGTCTCGCGGAGGGCATCGGCAGCCTGTCGGCCGGTGCGCTCAAGCTCATACTCACGCTGTTCACCGCATATCTTGCCATAGCAGGCGGCGTTTCGGGGAACGTGGACCGCGTCGCGCTCAAAACGGCGAAATTCGCGGTCTCGGGGGCGGTCCCGGTGGTCGGCGGCGTGATGTCGGACGCGGCGGAGACCGTACTGTCGGGCGCGGCGCTGCTGCGCGGCTCGGTCGGCGTGTTCGGCATGGTGTGCGTCACGGCGATCTGTCTTGCGCCCTTTGTCCGCGCCGGGGCGTGCTACCTGTGCTTCAAGGCAGGCGCGGCCCTGCTCTCGCCCCTGTGCTCGGACAGCCTCAAACGCCTGCTCTCGGGCATCGGCACGGGGTTCGGTCTGCTGCTCGGCATGCTGAGCGCCGCCTGCACCATTCTGTATCTGGAACTTGTTTATGCTGTTGCGATGGTGAAACCGTTATGAATGAACTGCTGCATACCATTCTGCTACGCGTGACGCTTGCCGGGGCGGCGTCCGCGGCGGCGCTGCGCATGGCCGGGAGCGGCGCGATGCGCGAGACGGTGCGTCTCGCGGCCGGCCTGCTCATGCTCGCGGCGCTTTTGCAGCCGCTCGGCAGTCTGCGCCTTGCCGGATGGGGCGCGTCCGCCGCGCCGGACACGCATACGATACGCGAGACCAACATGCAGACCGCGATGAGCGCGGTCGCGTCGAGCATCGCAAAGGCGCTCGAGAGCCGCGCCGCCGCCGAGGGCTACGACTGCCGCTTTACGGTGACGATGGCGACCGACGAGAGCGGCGTTTTGCAGGTCGACCGCGTGACCGTGCACTGCGGCGCAGGCGACGTTGCGCACATCAGGGAAATACAGGAGCTTGTGACGAGGGAATGCGGCGTTCCGGCAGAGCGGCAGGAGGTGATCGCACGATGAACGCGGAAAAACTGCATGAGATCTGCGTGCGGCTGCGGCCGCTCGCGAAGAAATACCGCGCCGCGCTCATCGTCCTGCTCGCAGGCGTGCTGCTGCTCGTGTCGGGCGGACGGGGCGCAAAGTCGGACGCCGCACAGGCGCAGACCGACGCGGACAGCTTTTCGCTGAGCGATTTCGAGACGCAGCTCTGCCGCCGCCTGTCCGCGATCGACGGCGCAGGCCGGGTCGAGCTGATGCTGTCGCTCGAGCAGACGGGGGAAGCGGTGTATGCGGTCAACACAAGGGAGA
Source organism: Coprococcus eutactus (assembly GCA_963645185.1). Classification (GTDB taxonomy): domain Bacteria; phylum Bacillota; class Clostridia; order Oscillospirales; family Butyricicoccaceae; genus Agathobaculum. The sequence continues at coordinate 5,006 of CAVIRF010000067.1, forward strand.
CCGGCGGCGCGGCCTCGAGCCGGGAGATCGATGTCGCGGTCATTTCCTCGTCGGGCTACGGCGAGACGCCCGTGACGGTCAAGAACGTCCTGCCGACGTTCCGCGGCGCGATCGTGCTGTGCGACGGGGCGGAGGACGCCTCGGTCCGGCTCGCCGTGACGCAGGCCGTCGAGGCGGTGTGCGGCCTGACGAGCGACCGCATCACGGTTCTGAAACGCGCTTCCGGCGCATAGAACGGTCATATGGAAATCTTTCACCGCATCGAGGAGGGCGAGCGTGATGAAAAAAATCAAGAAACGCGGCGCGGTCTATGGCGTGATCGCACTGCTGCTGTGTACGGCGGCGTATCTCAACTGGAGCTATGTCGGGCCGCCGGAGGATCTGCTCCAGACCGACGGGAGCAGCGCGGACAGCACACAGGCCGCATCGGGCGACAGCACATCAGACGGCGAGGATTACTTCGCGTCCTCGCGCCTGACGAGGGAAAAGGCGCGCGACGAGGCGGTGAGCACGCTGAGGGAGCTGTCCGAGAGCGCGGATGCGGACGAGACCGCAAAGGAGGACGCCGCCTCGCAGATCTCCGCGCTGGCCGCGGTCTCCGTGCAGGAGGCGAACATCGAGAGCCTCATCCGCGCAAAGGGCTACGCGGACGCGGTCGTCATGCTCTCGGACGGCTCGGCGAACATCGTGGTCTCGCCGCCGGAGGGCGGTCTGCAGGCGACGGACGTGACGAAAATACGCGACATTGTGGTCTCCGAGACCGGCATGAGCGCCGGACAGATCAAGATCGTCGAAGCCGGCAGCTGACAGCCTGCCAGACGAAAAACAGTTCTTCGACAGCCTCAGTCTCATATTTTCCCTTTTCATTTTGCGCCCGATGTGATATACTCTTGCTAAAGGAGAGTGAGCACTATGGCGGATCATAAGGAATACTGGTCGACCGAGAGCGATCAGGGCTCTATTCGTATTTCTGAGGACGTTGTTGCCTCTATCGCAGCGCTTGCGACCTCGGAGACCGACGGCGTAAGCGGTCTCTATTCCAGCGTAACGCGCGACATCGTCAGCTTTCTGAGCAAGAAGAACCTGGCCAAGGGCGTGCGTGTCGAGCTGGGCGAGGAGGATACCGTAAAGGTCGAGATCAGCTTTCTCGCGCTGTTCGGCCACAACATCTGCGAGGTTGCCAAGCAGGTGCAGGACAACGTCAAGAGCCAGATCGAGTCCATGACCGGTCTGCACGTGGTCGAGATCAATGTACACGTCGGCGGCGTGACCTTCGCGCCGGCGGCAGAGGAAAAGACCGCAGAGCCGGAGGAAAAGCCGGCGCCGGCCGAGGAGAAGCCTGCCGAGAAGCAGGAGGAGACCGAGACCGAAAAAACGGCCGAATAATCCGTAAAAATGTGCGATGAGCGCCTGTCTCGCCGCACATTTTTTATGCCTGCCGCGCCGAACTCCGAAAAGCGCGAATGAGTGCTTGCGTTTTCCTGCAAAATAGGATAAAATAAAATATTGATAGTATAAAAAACATGAATATCAGTTACCTTGATAAATAAAAACAGAGAAGGAGCCTGCCGCCGTGAATGTGATGAGCAGAACAAAAGCAAGAGAGATCGCACTGCACCTTATCTTTGAGATGGGTTTTCAGCAGTTTGACCCGGAAAATCTGGAGGAGCGACTGGATGAGAACATCATGCGCTCGCTCAAAACCGATGCCGAAATGTATGCAGGCAAGCTGAGCGACGAGAGCGCCGACTATATCCGCGCGGTCGTCAAGGGCGTTGCGACCCACATGGGCGAGCTCGACGAGGCGATCGAGCGCAACGCAAAGGGCTGGAAGCTGAACCGTCTGTCGCGCATGACCAAGGCCGTGCTGCGCCTTGCGATCTACGAGATGCGCTATGTGAGCGACGTTCCGGTCGGCGTTGCCATCAACGAGGCTGTTGCACTCGACAAGGTCTACGACACTGAGGAGGCTGCTTCCTTCATCAACGGCGTTCTGGGTGCGGTCGTGCGCGAGAAGTCTGAAAAGGACGAGACCGATGCCTGAGCGCTTTCTGGGAATTGATACGTCCAATTACCGCACCTCGGCTGCGGTCTATGACGCGGAGACTGGCGAATGGTGCAACCGCGGCAGCCTGCTGACCGTGCCCGAGGGCGCGATCGGCCTGCGGCAGTCGGACGCGCTGTTTCAGCATACCGTACACCTGTATGAAAAAATCGAAGCTCTGCCGCAGGGCGAGGTGCGCGCCATCGGCGTCAGCACCCGTCCGCGCGCGGTCGAGGGCTCGTATATGCCCTGCTTTCTGGCAGGAAAAAGCGTCGCGCACAGTGCGGCGCATTTGCTTTCTGTGCCGCTTTTCGAGGTGTCCCATCAGCAGGGGCATATCGCGGCGGCGGCGCTGTCCGCCGGACGGCTCGACCTGCTGGACGGCCGGTTCCTCGCGTGGCATCTGTCGGGCGGCACGAGCGAGCTGCTCTATGTTGAGCGCGGCGCAGACGGCCTGCCGCACTGCACCTGCATCGGCGGCACGACCGATCTTGCAGCCGGTCAGCTGCTCGACCGAGCGGGCGCGCTGCTCGGTCTGCCGTTCCCGTCGGGCGCGGCGCTCGATGAGCTCGCGCTGACGGCTGAGCCGCAGAAGGCCTTCCGCCCGAAGGTGCAGGACTGCAGATTCTCGCTCTCCGGCATGCAGAATCAGGTGGAGAATAAATTCAAGACCGAAAAACCCGAGAATATGGCGCGTTTCGCCCTCGAAACCGTGGCGAACGCAGTCATCAAGGCGACCGAGCAGGCGAAGGAGCGCTATGACGTTCCGGTGCTGTGCGCCGGCGGCGTGATGGCGAGCCGGGTCATCCGCGCGCGCATGGAGAAGCGCTTCGGCAGCGGCGTCAGCTTCGCCGAGCCGACGCTCTCGGGTGATAACGCCGTAGGCGTGGCGGTGCTCGCGTCGCGGCTGTACCGAAAAAACAACGCAGACTGACAGTGTGAAACTATTATGGCAGCGATCTATACCGTATCTCAACTGAATAACGAAATCAAGGACCTTCTGGATGCCGTCCCGGGCTACCGCAGTCTGCTGGTGCAGGGCGAAATCTCGAACTACAAGGCGCACTCGTCCGGCCACCACTACCTGACGCTCAAGGACCGGGACGCGGCCATCAACGCCGTCATGTTCCGCTCGGACGCCATGCGGCTCAAATTCCGGCTGGAAAACGGCATGAAGGTCATTGTCCGCGCGCGCGTCAGCTCGTTTCCGCGCACAGGCGCGGTGCAGCTTTACGTCTCGGAAATTATTCCGGACGGCGTGGGCGCGCTGAATGTCGCCTTTGAGCAGCTGAAGGCAAAGCTTCAGGCCGAGGGTCTGTTTTCCGAGGCACACAAAAAGCCGATCCCGGTCTGCCCGGCGTCTGTCGCGCTCGTGACCTCGCCGACCGGCGCGGCGGTGCGCGATATGATCCGCATCCTCGGGCGGCGCTGGCCGCTCGCGAAGGTCGTGCTCTACCCGGCGCAGGTGCAGGGACAGGGCGCGGCGGAGAGCATCGCGCGCGCCATCGCGCTCGCGAACGCCATCGGCGAGGCGGACGTCATCCTGTGCGGCCGCGGCGGCGGCTCGATGGAGGATTTATGGGCGTTTAACGAAGAGGTGACGGCACGGGCGATCTACGGCTCGGAAATCCCCGTCATCTCGGCGGTCGGCCACGAGCCGGACGTCACGATCGCGGACTTTGTTGCCGACCTGCGTGCCCCCACGCCGTCTGGCGCGGCGGAGCTCGCGGTTCCTGACCGCGCGGACTGGAAGGCGACGCTCGACATGCTGGATTCGCGCCTGCACGCGGCGGCGGAAAAGCAGACCGAAACGCGCAGAAAGCAGCTGCAGAACCTGAGCGAGCGCCTGTCCGCGCGCACGCCCGTCCGCTATATCGCGGAAAAACGGCTCGTGCTCGACACGCTGACCGAGCGCCTTCAGGGAACGGTCCCGGCGCGGCTCGCGCACGAAAGACAGCGGCTCCGTACAGCGCAGAACCGCCTGCTCGCGGCAGGTGAGGGAAACCTGCACCGCGCAAGACTGCGCTTCACGCAGACGGTCGCTTCGCTCGACGCGATGAGTCCGCTGCGCGTGCTGAGCCGCGGCTATGCGGTCGCGACAAAGGGCGCACGGGGCGCGGTCGTGACCGATGCGGCGGCGCTGAAGGAAGGCGACACGCTGCACATCCGATTTGCAAAAGGCGCGGCAGACTGCCGCGTGATCCATACCGAGGAGGAACAATAAATGGCGGAAAAGACGTTTGAAAGCCAGATGGCACGGCTCGAAGAGATCGTGCGCCTGCTGGAGCGCGGCGAAGCGCCGCTCGCGGAGAGCATGAAGCTGTTCGAGGAGGGCACGAAGCTGTCCGCCGCCCTCGGAAAGCTGCTCGACAAGGCGGAACAGAAGGTGACTGTCGTTCAGGAAAATCTCCAGGGCGAGGTTGTGGAGCGTCCGTTCGACGCGGAGGAGGCTGCAAAATGACGTTTTCCGAACAGCTGAGCGCGGACATCGCGCTGATCGAACCGGCGCTCGAGGGCTATCTCTCGCGCGAGACGCATGAGGGCTACGACCGCATTTTCGAGGCGGCAAAATATTCCGCGATGGCAGGCGGCAAGCGCCTGCGTCCGGTGATCGTGCTCGAGTTCTGCCGCCTGCATGGCGGCGACATCAAAAACGCCCTGCCGTTCGCGTGCGCGCTTGAAATGATCCACACCTATTCGCTCATCCACGACGATCTGCCGTGCATGGATAACGACGATCTGCGCC
>CAVIRF010000068.1:0-9584 GCA_963645185.1 Coprococcus eutactus
ATGTGCACGCTCACTTTGAGCGTAAAGTCGCCTCCAGCGGCGAGCCGCTGTATCGGCGGAAGGTATCCCGTCAGCAGACGGTAAAAAAGTCTCGCCTGCGGCGGCAAGCCGCCGGAACGGCGGAACCGCTTACCCTCTGCTGAGGGTAAAATCTTTTTATTCTTTTCCTCCGCGGAGGATGTATATTCCGTGTTCCAGCGGTTCCAGCACCGCTTCCAGATTTTCGCACGCGCCCTTCGGGCTGCCGGGCAGATTGACGATCAGGCTCTCTCCCCGGATTCCGGCCGCCGCGCGCGACAGGCACGCCTTCGGCGTGATCCGCATGGACGCCGCCCTCATTGCCTCGGGAATACCCGGCGCGAGTTTGTCGCACACGGCGATCGTCGCCTCGGGCGTAACATCGCGCTTTGCAAAACCCGTTCCACCTGTCGTGACGATCAGCGCGATATTTTCCTCGTCTGCGGCGCGGATGAGCGCCTTTTCGATCTGCTCGCGTTCGTCGGGAACGAGTACGATCTCCCCGACCGTGTAGCCTGCGCGCTCGAGCAGCGCCTTCACCGCCGGGCCGCCTGCGTCCTCGCGCTCGCCGCGGTACGAACGGTCGCTGACCGTGATGACCTTCGCCGTGACCATCGCGCTCACCTCCCGAAGCCGCAGTGCGGATAGGTGCAGCTTTCGCAGCCGAGGCACAGTCCGCCCTCGCCGAACGCGACAAAATCGCGCTTTTCGAGCCGTACATCCGCCGCGATGCGCGGCAGGACCAGATCGAAGATCGTCGCTTTCGCGTACATCACGCAGCCGGGCAGGCCCATGACTGGACGGCCGTCGCCGTAATAGCCGAGCAGGAACATTGCGCCCGGCAGCACCGGCGCGCCGTAAGTCACGATGTCCGCGCCGCTCGCCTTGATCGCGCCCGGCGTCGAGTCGTCCGGGTCGACGCTCATGCCGCCGGTGCACAGGATCATGTCGACCGGTCGGCTCTTCATCTGCTCGATGGCCGCGAGGACGTTTTCGAGGCCGTCCTCGACGAGCACATGCTCGGTCATCTGAATGCCGAAGGCCGCGAGCTTTTTCTCGACGACCGGCGTGAAGCTGTCCGGGATGCGTCCCTTGGCGACCTCGCTGCCGGTCGTGATGACCGCCGCCGTGCGCTTGACGAACGGGCGCACCGACAGCAGCGGCGCGCTGCCTGCCGCCTGCTCGGCCTGCCGCAGCTTTTCCTCCCGGATGACGAGCGGAATGACGCGCGTTCCGGCGAGCTTGTCGCCCGGATGCACCATGCCGCCGCCGCGCCGCGTTGCGATCATCAGCTCATCGATGCTGTTGACCGCGAAAAGCCGGGCGCTGTCCACGAGGAACACGCCCTCGATCGCGCTTTTCAGCTCGATCTTGCCTTCTTTTGTCTCGCTCCATGTCATGTTTTCCCGGCCGCACAGCGCCGCGAGACGCTCTGCCGCGTCGTTTTCGTGCACCATGCCGGGCTCCATCTCCCAGACGAACAGGTTTTCCTTGCCCATCGAGAGCAGCACCGGAATGTCCTCCTCGGTCACGACATGGCCCTTGCGGAAGCGCGGTCCCTTGCTCACGCCCGGAATGATCTGCGTCATGTCATGGCACAGCACATGGCCGACCGCGTCCTCGGTTCTGATACATTTCATACGTTTTCCACCTCAATCCTGTCTCCGGGGCGAATGACGCCCTCGTTCAGCACGACGGCAAAGATGCCGTCGGTCGGCATGACGCACATGCCGGTGAGGCGGCGTATCTCGCAGTCATTGTGGCACTCCTTGCCGATCTGTGTGACCTCGAGCCGCACCTCGCCTGCGCGCAGCACGATCCCGACCGGCAGCGTCCGCAAGGTTATCCCCTCAGTGAGGATATTCTCCGCGAAGTCGCCTGCGGCGAGCGTCAGTCCCTCTTTTCTCATCCGGTCCACGCTCTCATTCGCGAGCAGGCTCACCTGCCGGTGCCAGTCGCCTGCGTGCGCGTCGCCCACGATGCCGTGATGCGGCCGCAGCGAGATCTCCGCGACCGGATGCTTTTTTGTGCCTTTTTTCTCACTGATACAGACCGAAACGACCTGTGCCATAGTTTTTTCCTCCTGTTTTATCCGCCGATGCGGCTCATGCCGCGCAGGCTGTCGCTCGCGTGGCCGCCCGTGATGTGGTGCTCCTTCGGCTTGCCGCCGATGCCCTCCGCGATGGCGCGGACGAGCGCTTCGCCATGCTTGCCGCGCAGCGGAATTTCGCGCGCGGAGTGCAGGCACGGCTTGAGCATGCCGTCCGGGGTGATGCGGATGCGGTCGCAGTCCGCGCAGAAGCGGTGGCTGAGCGGCCGGATGAGACCGACCGTGCCCTTCCAGCTCTCCGGGCGCCAGAGCTCGGCAACGCCGTCCGACGGCACGCGCCGGGCGTTCGGCAGCACTTCCAGCACCCGTTCCGCCGGGATAAAGCGCGCTTTGTCCCACTGCGCGCACTCTCCGATGGGCATGAGCTCGATAAAGCGCACATCGAACGCGCCGTCCTTCGCGAGCGCCGCGAGCGCCGGTATCTCGTCGTCGTTCACGCCGCCCATCAGCACCGCGTTCAGCTTGATGTGCTCGAAACCGGCTTTTCGCGCCGCGTCCAGACCGGAAAGCGTGTTGGAAAGCGAGCCGATGCGCGTGATTTTTCGGTATTTTTCGGGGTCGAGCGTATCGATGCTGACGTTCAGCCGGTCGAGACCGGCCTGTTTCAGCCGTCCGGCGTATTCGGTCAGCCATGCCCCGTTCGTCGTCATTGCGAGCTCGTCGATGCCCTCAATGGCGCGCAGACGGCGCACAAGCTCGTCGATGCCGCGCCGCACAAGCGGCTCGCCGCCGGTCAACCGCACCTTGCGCACGCCGAGCGACACCGCCGCGCGGACGATTTCTTCCATCTCCTCGAACGACAGCACCGCCTCGTGCGGCAGCTTGGGAACGCCCTCCGCGCCCATGCAGTACACGCAGCGGCAGTTGCACAGATCGGTTACGGAAAGGCGCAGATATTTAATTTTCCTTCCATACTGATCTGTCATTTTGTCGTTATTCTGTCAGCGGCATGACGTCCTCCGGCGCGATATGCAGGGTTATCGTGTCGCCGTCATGCAGCTCTTCCGATTTCTCGCTTTCCACGCGCAGCAGCGCCGTGCCCGGCGTTTTCAGCATGTACACCACGGAAAACGGGTTCGGTATCACTCGCTCGACCGTGCAGGTGATCGGGTTTTCCGTACCGCCGAGGGTGAAAAAGTGCGAACGGATACCGGCATACGCCGTGTTCTCGCGCACCGGCAGCGCGGTCTTGAGCGAAACGCCCCAGTCCTCGCACCAGAGCGCGCCGTCCTCGCGCGCCTCGGCCTTCGAAATGTTCTTGCAGCCGGAGATGCGTGCCGCGCCCACGGTCAGCGGCGCGCGGAACAGGTCCGCGACCGTTTCCTTCGGGTCGGATTTTCCCTCGTTCAGCACGCAGACCGTGTCGCACATGCGGTAAATCTCGTCGCGGTTGTGCGACACGAACAGCACGCCGCCCGGGAACGAGCGCAGCGTATCCGCGAGCTCCAGCTCGATCTTCCATTTGATGTGCTCGTCGAGCGCGGAGAACGGCTCGTCGAGCAGCAGGATCTCGGGTTTTCCGACCAGAATGCGTGCGAGCGCGACGCGCTGCTGCTGGCCGCCCGAAAGGTTCGCCGGAAGGCGCTTCGCGAGATTTTCCAGACCGAGCGTGCGCAGGATGCTCTGTGCGGCGGCCTTCCGCTCTGCGCGCGTACCCTCGCGCGTTCCGGCATAGACGTTTTTCTCGACCGTCATGTGCGGAAACAGGGCGTACTGCTGGAACAGATAGCCCACGCCGCGCTGCTGCGGCGACAGGTCGATGTGCTGCTCGTTGTCGAACAGCGTGCGGCCGTTCAGCACGATCCTGCCCCGGTCCGGGCGCACAATACCGGCGATGCAGCGCAGCGTCATGCTCTTGCCGCAGCCGGACGCGCCGAGCAGCGCCATGGTCTCGTTTTCCGCCTCGAACGCCACGCGGAGGTGGAACGAGCCGAGATTTTTCTCAATATCGACCGAAATGCTCATGCCGCCGCCCCCTTTCCGCGCTTTTCAAGCAGGTTGACTGCGAGCAGTACGACGGCCGAGATCGCGAGGTTGACCGCAACCCAGAAGAACGCCTGCCGGTCATCGTTCGTGCGCCAGAGCTGATAGACCGTCGTCGAGATCGTCGCGGTGCGGCCGGGCGTGTAGCCTGCGACCATGCTCGTCGCGCCGTACTCGCCGAGTGCGCGCGCGAACGCGAGCACCGTACCGGCCAGAATGCCCTGACGGCAGCACGGCATGCGCACGCGCCAGAACACCCACGCATTCGAGCGGCCGAGCGTGCGGCCTGCGTCCGCCAGATTTTCGTCAAAGCTCTCAAACGCGCCGCGCGCCGTGCGGTACATCAGCGGAAAGATGACGACCGCCGTCGCGAAGATGGCAGAGTACCAGGTCATGGTCAGCTTGACGCCCCAGTGCGCGAGCACCCACGCGCCGAGCGGGCGACGCGGACCGAGCACGCGCAGCAGCAGATAGCCCACGACCGTGGGCGGCAGCACGAGCGGCAGCGTAAAGACCGCATCGAGCACGCCTTTGACCGTGCGCGGCAGCCGCGCGACGTAATACGCCGCCGCAATGCCGACAAAAAAGATGATGACGGTCGAGATGAGCGCGATGCGAACCGAGTTGTAAAGAGGATACCAGTCCATGAATTTTCTCCTTGCTTACAAAAAGAGGGCGAGAAATCTCGTCTCTCGCCCCTCTATTGTATCAAATTACGCGAGCGGCGTAAAGCCTACGCTTTCAAATACCTTGCCTGCGTCCTCGCCGGTCAGGTAGTCAAGGAATGCCTTTGCCTCGTCCGGGTGCGCGCTGTTCTTGAGGACAGCTGCCGGATAGATAACCTGACCGCACATGTCTGCCGTCGCCTCGTCTACGCTCGAAAGACCTGCGGAGTAAGCGTCGGTCGCGTAGATGATGCCGCAGTCAACCGCGCCCTCGCTGACCTGCGTGGTGACTTCCTTGACGTTAGAGCCATAGGTGAGCACGCCTGCATCCGCGAGCGCCTGCTCATCCAGACCGTAGTGCGCAAAGATCTTCTGTGTGTACTGGCCGACCGGAACGTCGCTGTTGCCGATGGCAAGGAATACCTCGCCGGCCTTCAGCTGCTCGGCGAGCTTGTCAAAGGACTCGATGCCCTTCGGGTTGCCGTCCGGGACTGCGAGCACGACCTTGTTCTCGAGCAGGTCGATGCGCGTGCCGTCGAGCAGCTCGTCCAGACCGTCCGGGTTCTTGTCCGTGTCATCCTTGAGGCTGCCGTCGAGCGCGTTCATCTGCTTGGGCGCTGCGGAAATGAAAACGTCGCAGTCCGCGCCTTCCTTGATCTGGCTGAGCAGGTCGCCGGAGGAAGCGAAGTTGAAGGTCAGGGAAACGTTCGGGTCGACCGACTTGTAGTCCTCTGCGATCTGGTTCAGCGTCTCGGTCATGGAGGCCGCCGCGAACACAGTCAGCTCGGTCGTCTGCGCAGACTGGGTGTCCTGCGAATCCTGTGCGCTGTCTGCTGTCTGGGAGGACTGTCCGCAGCCGAAAAGCGCGGTCAGCATCAGCGAACACGCGGTCACTTTAGCGAATGTAGTCTTGAAATTCATGTTTTTATCTCCTTTTTATTTGATTACGCGAGAAAAATGTAATATTGCTTCGAGCACGCCGCCGCCGACCGCGATGGCCTTGTCCGAGGCCGTGGTGCAGTTGTCCGGAATGCCGCGCGGATCAACGTCGCCACATTTCATGCCCTCGAACACGACCGCACCCTCCTGCATCAGGCCGCGCAGACAGCCGTCGATTTTGCACAGCATCGGCTTGCCGTCAACGACCGCCGCGACGTCGCCCTTTTTGACCTGCGCGCCGATGTCGAGCTTGGGCTCGAACACGCCTGCCGCCGGGGCGCGCAGCACGCGCTCTGCCGCATAGCCAGCGATCACGCCGGGCACGCCCGTATTGGGCAGCGGCGAACCCTCGTACAGCACGCGGCCGAGCGTGTGGCCGCGCATGGTTTCGACCGCCGCATGGCAGTCCACGCCCGCCGTGAAGCCCGGCCCGACCGCTACGACGACCGGTGCGTCCGTGATGCGCATGCCCATGTTCTTCTTGGCCAGAATGGCGTCTACGAGGGCATCCGGGTGCAGCTCGCGTACGCAGGCCGCTTCGGGGTCCGCGAGCACCGCGACCCGTCCGCTCTCCGCGAGCGTTTTCGCCTCGGCGGCGTCCTTCGCGAGCACCGCCTCCACGCCCTCGACCGTCGCGGAACCGTGGCGGATGGCCTCGGAAAAGCACACCGTCCGGCGGATGGAGGTCGGCTGAGGCAGGTCAGTCATGACGATCTTTATGCCCGAGCGAAAAAGCCGGAGTGCAATACCCGTCGCAATATCGCCTGCGCCGCGGATAACGACCAGCATCCTCATCTCTCCTTTTCGTTGTTGTTTGAAAAATATAACGTAAGTTCAGTAGTGATTATATCGGATGCGCCGCAAAATGTCAAGGTAGACTTTTCGCGCGAATTGCGCTATGATAGGGGCAGCATAGTTCAAGGGAGGAAACCGGATGCAGCTTTATGAAAAACTGGGCGTTCGCCGCGGCGTGACGGCGGTCATCGGCTCGGGCGGCAAGACAACGCTGCTGCGCACGTTGTCACGCGAGCTGCCCGGCACGGTCATTCTGACCACCACAACGCACATCCTGCCGTTTGAGGGCGTGCCGCTGCTGACCGCGCCCACCGCGGAGGAAGTGCGCACAGCGCTCGCGCGCAGCCGTGTTCTCTGCCTCGGCACACCGGCCGCCGAGGGCAAGCTGACCGCCCCTTCCCTGCCGTTCTCCGTACTCGCAGAGCTCGCGGATTACGTGCTCATCGAGGCTGACGGCTCGCGTCAGCTCCCTCTCAAGGCGCACGCGCCGTATGAACCGGTCATCCCGAGGGAAGCGAACCACGTGCTGTGTGTCGTCGGCGCGCGCGGCTTTGACCGTCCCATCCGTGAGGTCGTGCACCGTCCCGAGCGATTCTGCGCGCTGACCGGCGCACAGCCGGACGAGCCTGCCGCGCCTGCCCTCGTCGCACGGGCGCTCGCCGCAGAAGGGCTCGCGCAGACCATCGTCCTGACCGGCGCGACAAAAGCGCTGCGCGCCGCATTCTCTGCCGCCGCAGGCGTGTATGGCCTGCACGTCATCGCTATATAACGCAAAACGACCGTTCCAGACTTCGAAACGGTCGTTTTTTCTGTATAGACAGGCAAAAACCGGCTGTTAAGTGGTAAACAGCCGGTCTTCCAAAGAGAAGTAGTAAAAGCAGGATGCAGATTTAGAGAGGATATAACGGATTTTTTACTCGGTTACGAGCGGCGTGGACAGGTAGCGGTCGCCGGTATCCGGGAGCAGCGCCACGATGGTCTTGCCTGCGTTTTCGGGGCGCTTGGCCAGCTCGGCAGCTGCCCACAGAGCCGCACCGGAGGAAATGCCGATGAACAGGCCCTCGCTGTGGGTGAACTTGCGAGCGGTATCGAATGCGTCCTCGTTCTTGACGCGGACGACTTCGTCGTAAACCTTGGTATCGAGTACGTCCGGAACGAAGCCGGCGCCGATGCCCTGGATCTTATGCGGACCGCCCTTGCCGATGGACAGAACCGGAGAGGTATCCGGCTCAACAGCTACGACCTTGACGTCCGGGTTCTGGTCCTTCAGGTACTTGCCGGTGCCGGTGATGGTACCGCCGGTGCCGACGCCTGCAACGAAAATGTCTACCTTGCCGTCGGTCTGCTTCCAGATCTCCGGGCCGGTGGTCGCATAGTGAGCGGCCGGGTTTGCCGGGTTGACGAACTGACCCGGGATAAAGCTGTTCGGGGTCTCCTTTGCGAGCTCATCAGCCTTTGCGATCGCGCCGGACATGCCCTTTGCGCCCTCGGTCAGAACCAGCTCTGCGCCGTATGCCTTGAGCATGTTGCGGCGCTCGATGGACATGGTCTCCGGCATAGTGAGGATGATGCGGTAGCCACGGGCAGCTGCAACAGCCGCCAGACCGATACCGGTGTTGCCAGAGGTCGGCTCGATGATGGTAGCGCCCGGCTTGAGTGCGCCGGAAGCCTCAGCATCGTTGATCATAGCGTTCGCGATACGGTCCTTGACCGAACCGGCCGGATTGAAGTACTCAAGTTTAGCGAGGATGGTCGCGTTAGCGCCGACCTTCTCTGCGAATTTTTCAGCTGCGTACAGTGGGGTGTTGCCGATCAGATCAGCAAAGCTCTTTTTAATATCAGACATGGGTTTTACCGCCTTTCAAAAGTTCAGGAAATTCAGCTAATTTATCGCGTAATCAGAGATGCAGTACCGAAAAAATCAGTTTCGACATCGGCACATTCGCCAGAGTCCCACAGCTTCATGCCGCCTTTCTATATCTCAGTATTCATAGGTGTTTTCTATGAATTGAGAATACACCTATTTACCCGGTTTGTCAATAGGTTTTTTAGAAAAATTTCAGGAGTGTCCCGAAACGGCTTTCCGCCACGAAAAAAAGACCGCCTTTCGGCGGTCTTTTTTCATTCAATTTAGAGCTTTGCGAGCTCGGCTGCGATCAGCTTGTTGATGATCTGCGGATTGCCCTGACCCTTGGAGGCCTTCATGCACTGGCCTACGAGGAAGCCGGTAACGTTCTTGCCTGCCTTGAAGTCGGCAACAGCCTTCTCGTTCTTCGCGAGAACGTCCTGTACGATGGCGAGGATAGCGCCCTCATCGGAAACCTGCTTGAGGCCCATGCGGTCAACGATGGCTTCAACGGTCTCATCGGTCTCGAACATGCTCGGCAGGACCTTCTTGCCGGCGTTGCCGGAGATGGTGCCGGCCTCGATCAGCTTGACCAGAGCGACCAGCTTGTCCGCGGTCATCTTGGTGTCCTTGAGGCTGACAGCCTTGTCGTTCAGGTACTTGGAGATGTCGGACAGGATCCAGTTTGCAGCAGCCTTCGGCTTGACCTGCTTTGCGGCAGCGTCGAGCAGCTCGGCCTTCTCAAAGCTGTCCGAGATCAGACGCGCTTCCATCGCGGTCATGCCGTACTCGTTCAGATAACGCTCGTAACGGGTGATCGGCAGTTCCGGAACCTCGCTCTCGATCTGCTTCATCCACTCGTCGGAGATCTCGACGGCGATCAGGTCCGGGTCCGGGAAGTAACGGTAGTCCTGCGCATCTTCCTTGGTACGCATGACGGTGTTCTTCAGCTTTACGTCGTCCCAGCGACGGGTCTCCTGCTGGATCTCGCCGCCGTTCTCGACAACGTCGATCTGACGCGCGATCTCGTAGTCGATCGCACGGACTGCGCCGGAGAAGGTGTTGATGTTCTTCATCTCGACACGGGTGCCCAGCTCGGTGGAGCCCTCCGGACGGATGGAGACGTTGACGTCGCAGCGGATGGAGCCCTCCTCCATCTTGCAGTCGCAGATGTCGAGGTAGGACAGGGTGGTCTTGATCATTTCGAGGAATTCCTTCGCCTCGGCAG
>CAVIRF010000069.1:0-9573 GCA_963645185.1 Coprococcus eutactus
TCCCTTACTTTTCCCAGTTCTCGGGCTTCTGAGCCTGATGATTGTGGTTCTCGCCTGCAAATACCTTCAGACGGGTTGCGGACTGACGGCCGATGGAGTTCTTCGGCAACATGCCCTTAACTGCGAGCTGCATAGCGAACTCCGGCTTCTCGGTCATGAGGGTCTTGTACTGAACTTCCTTCAGACCGCCGACCCAGCCGGTGTGATGACGGTAGTACTTCTGGGTGAGCTTCTTGCCGGTCAGAACTGCCTTGTCAGCGTTTACGATGATAACGAAATCGCCGCAGTCAACGTGCGGGGTAAAGGTGGTCTTGTGCTTGCCGCGCAGGAGCATTGCCGCGGTAGCAGCAGTGCGGCCCAGCGGCTTGCCAGCTGCATCCAGCACGTACCACTTACGCTCGACAGTCTCTGCCTTAGCCATAAAAGTAGACATGTTTTCTTCCTCCGTTTATATCTATCAAAAATTATTTTGACAACTAATTTACCGCTCTCAGCGAGCATATCTATTAAAACACATCTAAAAGCGCAAGTCAAGCATTATTTTCAAAAAATATCTCAAATCCAATGCAATCTCTTTTATTCTCGTTTATACTCTCTTAATCTCTTGTTTTCTCACTTCTCAATTCACTTTTTGTATTTGCGTCTCCGCGTCAAATCTGGTATATATATAGTATAAAATAAGCAGAACATGCGAAAAAAGAGGACGAGCCATGCAGAAAATGCTCTCTTATGTCCGCCGCGCGGTGGACCATTACCATATGATACAGGACGGCGACCGGGTGGCGGTCGGTGTTTCGGGCGGCAAGGACTCGCTTGCCCTGCTCGTCGCGCTGACGCAGCTCAGCCGCTTCTATCCCGAAAATTTCGAGGTCGTTGCGATCACGCTCGAAATGGGCTACGACGAGATGGACTTCTCCCCCGTGCAGGCGCTCTGCGACCGGCTCGGCGTGGAGTATATCCGCGTCCCCACTCAAATTGGACCGATCATCTTTGACATCCGCCACGAGGAAAACCCCTGTGCGCTGTGCGCGAAGATGCGCCGCGGCGCGCTGCACGACGCCGCGCACAAGGCCGGCTGCAACAAGGTCGCCCTCGGCCATCATTTCGACGATGTGGTCGAGACGTACATGCTCTCGCTGTTCTACGAAGGCCGCATCTCGTGCTTCCAGCCCGTGACCTACCTCGACCGCGCCGACATCACGCTCATCCGGCCGCTGCTGTACACGCCGGAGTACTTCGTCCGCTCGTTTGCAAAGCGCCATGAGCTGCCGATCGTGCACAACCCCTGCCCGGCCGACGGCAACACCAAGCGGCAGGAGATCAAGGACCTGCTGAAAAACCTCGAAAAGACCATGCCCGGCCTGCGCGAGCGCATTTTCGGCGCGATGCAGCGCTATCCGCTCGACGGCTGGGCGCCGGACAAGACCCGGAGACCCAAGCCGCCGCGCAAGGAAAAATAAATTCCGCTTTTGCGCAAAAAACTCTTGTCAATTCCTGCACAGGATGATATAATAATTAAGTACCTGTGAAACGGGTGCGCTACGGAGAAGTATCGAAGTGGTCATAACGAGCTCGACTCGAAATCGAGTTGACGGTAAAACGTCACGTGGGTTCGAATCCCACCTTCTCCGCCACCCAAAGCCGTCCGAAAGGACGGCTTTTTTTGACTGTCGCGAAACTACAGTTTCGCCGACAAGTGTGTTCTGCTGCTTCTGCGCGAAAACAGCCTTTATTTGCAAAAACGGCTCCCGGTGAAATCCATCACCGGGAGCCTTCTCTTCTCTCTTCTTCTTTTTACTTTTACTTGACGAGGAATGCGTCCGGCAGGGTTCTGCCCTCCTCGTTCTGCGACAGCGTGGTCGGGCTCGTGATCTCGCGGCCCTTGTAGACCATGACCGAGGACGAACCGCCGTCCAGCATAGATGCCTGATAAGCGCCGTATTTTCCCATGATCTCGCCGCAGCGCTCGATGGAGACGCCGAACGAGTGGAACTGACGGCCGTCGATGACGAGCATGAGCACCGTGCCGTCCTTCGCTTGACCGATGGCGGTGCGCGGCTGCTGATCGTTCAGGCCCGTGCCTGCCACAAGGTTCTGGCCGTTGATGATGAGCGCCGGATGGAACTCCACAGCGTCGCGCAGCGCGCTCGTATCCGAGAACTCGCCGACCTGAAGATGGTTGCTCTCATCAAAGCCGATGATCTTCCAACCGTTGCCGACCGCGCCCTGAAGCTCGGTACCCTGACTCTTGAGGAAGCCGTACGGTAGGCCGCCCGTGCCATTGCCCTCGTAGTCCGCAAAGCCGGAGGCGTTGATGCCGAGCACGGCGTCATAGCGGCTGACGATCTCCGAGACATACGAGCCGTAGTCGCCGAGGCCCTCGCAGGTGCCGACATAGACGTCCTCCGGCTTTTTGCACAGCGCGAGCTTGCCGGCATATTCCAGACCGAGCGCATCCTCGCCCGTCTGCTCGACGATCAGGATGCCGTGCTTTACGTCGAGCGCAAGCACCGGATCGCCCTGCTTGGTCTTGAGGCCGGTATCGTAGCCCTTCTTGGTCGCGTCGCCGATGAAGTCGAACTCAAAGCCCTCGTAGCCCTGTGCCTTGATGTCCGGATTTTCGTCGAGGAAGTTCTCGAACTCGGTCTCGTCCAGCTCGCTGTACAGCTTGTAGAACCTGGCCTTCGGGCTGATGGCCTGCTCCTCGCCGTTCGAGTCGATCGTGAAGTCCCAGAAGCTCTCCGCACCGGCCTGCTTCTGGTTCATCAGATAGCGCTTGGCCATGACCTGCTCGATCATGTCGTGCGGAATGAAGCTCGTGGCGAGCCACTGGTGGGTCATCGTACCCATTGCCGTCTCGATGTACCATTCGCGCCATTTGGTCACGAAGGCATTGTCCGTGTACAGCAGAAATGGATAGACGACGGTCAGACCCGTCAGCAGCAGACAGGTCAAAATCAGGGAAAAGCGGTGTTTTGCGCCGTTCATGGTCCCAAATCGTCCCTTTCGTATTTATCTCTACCGATGCCGCCGGTTCTCTCCCTCCCGGCGGCCGTTCTCTCTATTTTCTCAGCCGCGAAGTTCACCTTACTTCTGCTGCGGCTTTTTCGGCGCGCGGCGGCGATGATGACGGCGCGGTGCGGTCGGCTTTGCGTCCGCCTTTGCCTGCGTCTCCTGCGCCGGGCGCTTGCTGTGCGCGCTGCGGCCGTTTCTGCCGCCGCGGCCGCCCTTTGCGCCCTTCTTCGGCTTTTCCTCGGTCTGCGTGCCGTTCAGCAGGCGCTCGCTGCGCGCTGCGAGCGCGGCCTCGACCTTCTGGCGGATGCGCTCCGCGGCCTCGTCGCTCAGCGCATAGGCACGCGAGGGCGTGTGTGCGTCAAAGCGCGGCTCATTCTTCTCGAAGCGTGCATACGGGTCACGGCGGCGGTGCGAGGAACGAGAGGAACGGGAAGCACGGGACGCGGCGGACTTTGCCTGCTGCTCCTGCTTTTTCTCCTGCTCCTTCTCGCGGCGCGGCTTTTTGCCGGACGCTGCCGCACGGGCGGTGCGCGCCTTGCGCTTGGCCTGCTTCTCGTGCTCTGCCTCCTCGGCTACCGCCTCAGCGGAAGCATTTTCGCTCGTCGTGTCGCGGCGGCGGTTCCCTGCACGGGACGCGCGGCGCTGCTTTTCGAGCTTTTCCTTGTCCTTGCTCTCGTCGTGCGGAATCTCGCCCACGACCGGAATGCGGATGCCGGTCAGCTTCTCGATGTCCGCAAGGTACGGGCGCTCGGATTTGTCGCAGAACGAGATCGCCGTGCCCTCCTGACCGGCGCGGCCGGTGCGGCCGATGCGGTGCACATAGGTCTCCGGGATGTTCGGCAGGTCGAAGTTGATGACGAGCGGCAGCTCGCTGATGTCGATGCCGCGCGCGGCGATGTCGGTCGCCACGAGCACCGCGATCTTGCACTCCTTGAAGTCGGAGAGTGCGCGCTGGCGCTGGTTCTGGGACTTGTCGCCGTGAATGGAGCGCGTCAGGATGCCTGCGCGGTTAAGGTCGCGCGCGACGCGGTCCGCGCCGTGCTTGGTACGGGTAAAGACGAGCGTCTGATGCACGTTCGCCTTGCGGATGATCTCGGGCAGCAGCGTGCGCTTCTCCGCCTTCTCGACGAAGTAGACCTGCTGCTCGATCTTCTCGACCGGACGCGCGGACGGCGTGACCGAGATCTTGACCGGGTTTCTGAGCATGCTCTCCGCGAGGTCAGCGATCTCGTTCGGGATGGTCGCGGAGAACAGCAGCGTCTGGCGCTTGGCCGGAAGCTGCTTTACGATGCGCTTGACGTCCGAGAAAAAGCCCATGTCGAGCATGCGGTCGGCCTCGTCGAGGACGAAGGTCTCGACCTTGTTCAGCTTGACGATCTTCTGGCCCATGAGATCCCACAGACGGCCCGGTGTCGCGATGAGGATGTCCGCGCCGCGCTCGATCGCCTCGACCTGCGGCACCTGCGATACGCCGCCGAAGATGACCGCCGCCGTCACCGGCATGTAGCGCGCATACTGGCAGACGTTTTCGTAGATCTGGAGCGCCAGCTCGCGCGTCGGGGTGAGGATGAGCGCGCGGATGCCGCGGCCTGCGTCCTCATCCAGACGCTGGATGATCGGCACCGAGAACGCGCAGGTCTTGCCCGTGCCGGTCTGTGCGCAGCCGAGCAGGTCGCGTCCCTCGAGAACAGACGGGATAGACTGTTCCTGAATGGGGGTCGGCTGCTCATATCCGGCCTCCGCGAGCGCCTTGAGAATGTTCTTGTTGAGTTTCAGTTCTTTGAATTTCATAAAAATATATCGTTTCCTTCTTGAAAAAACCGGCCGCTCGCTGCAAATCCCGATTGCAGGAGACAGCGGACATGTGGTATAATAGCCAAACGGCTATTATACAGTGATTTAATGATTATACCATGAGCGGCGGTCAAACCGGCAATAGAGTCAAATCTTAAGTGCCGCTATGGTATAATAGCCGAACAGCTATTACACAGATTGTTCAGCAATCTCAGTTAAGAGGTAATCATAACATGACATCTATACTTTCGACCGTGCAGGATGCGTTTTTCGACGTACTGAAAACCGTTCCCCTGCTGCTCCTCGTCTACGCGCTTCTTTATTATATCGAAAACCGGCTAACCAATACGCCTGCCCTGCTCTCGCGCACGGCGCA
This sequence comes from Coprococcus eutactus, assembly GCA_963645185.1. Classification (GTDB taxonomy): domain Bacteria; phylum Bacillota; class Clostridia; order Oscillospirales; family Butyricicoccaceae; genus Agathobaculum. Next base: position 5,186 of record CAVIRF010000069.1, read on the forward strand.
GTTCGGACCGGCGGTCGGCGCTCTGGCCGGCAGCATTCCGCAGTGCGGCTTTTCCGCCGCCGCGAGCGCGCTGTTTTCGGCCGGGTATCTCGCCCCGGCAACGCTCGTCGCGGTGTTCCTCGCGACAAGCGACGAGGCCGTGCCCGTCATGATGGCAGGCGGCGCGACCGCGAAAAACATCCTCGCGCTGCTCGGCGTCAAGTTCGTCCTCGCCGCGCTCGGCGGCTATCTGCTGCGCTATACCGTGTTCCGCAAGCGCGAGGTAAAGATCGACGAGCCGCTCGAAATTGAGCTGAACGCCTGCGGCTGCGGCGATCCGCTGCCGAACATCCTCGGCCACACGGTCAAGACCTCGCTCTTCCTGTTCGCGGTGCTGCTCGCGCTGAACCTCGTGCTGCTCGCAGTCGGCGAGGACAAGCTCGCCTCGGTCCTGCTCGGCGGCAGCATTTTTCAGCCGCTGCTGTGCGCGGTGCTCGGACTGGTGCCGAGCTGCGCGATGAGCGTGCTTTTGAGCGAGCTCTACGTCGGCGACACGATCAGCTTCGGCGCGCTGGTCGCCGGTCTCTCGACCGGCGCAGGCTTCGGCTACATCGTACTGCTGGGCGAAAAACAGGGCCGCCGCAAGGCCGCGCCGGTCATTCTGGCGACATTCGTCCTCGCCGCCGTCGGCGGAACCATCACACAGCTGCTCTTCGGATAAACCGGCAAACGCCGGTTTATTTTTTGTCGATGATGCTCTGTTTCTGTGCGGTACAGCTGCCGCGCGGCAGCCTTACCCCAGCTCGTGCAGCAGCTCCAGCGCCTGCTGCGCCCACTGCATGTCAATGCGCGCGAACTCGCCGCCGGGGGTGTACAGATAAGCGTCCACATCGTCGTGCAGGCGCTGATACGCCGCGCCGGGCATGGCGGCATACTGCTCCGCGCCGTCCGACAGAACCGCAACAAAGCGGAAGTCGCCCGTGCGCTCGTCGTACTCGTGGAACAGCAGCTCGACCACATCCAGATCACGGTTGAGCTGCGAGAACAGCAGCAGCTTCATGATCTCGATGGTGCGGTCGTCCAGACCGCGCTCGAGGATAGCGATCTTCTCGCGGAAGCCGTTGAGGCTGTCCACGATGCGCAGCTTGTAGCCTGCGAGAGGATCGAACTCCGCCTTCGGGGCCTTGTCGTCCTCCGGCCACAGCCAGACCATGAACTGGTTTGACATGTCATGATACAGACAGGGCTGCACCGCGATCGCGGTCTCCCCACAGTTTGGGCATTTGATACGGAAGCAGGAAAGATCCTGCACTTTCGCCCGCAGCTCGGGATTTCGGTCGATATTGATATGGTCGATGACCTTATAGTCATGCTCGGCCTGACAATGCGGACAGGTTATCATCATAATGCAGCTTCTCCTCCTTGTAATACGGCGCGGCGGACGGATGCCCGTTTCGCGCCGCAAAGCCCAATTATCGTATAGTATACCACACTCTCCCCCATGCAGGCAAGCGAAACGCGAGTTTTTATACATTTTTGACGAAACTGCCGTATTTCTCCCCTTGACAAAACGCGAGGAATGGCGTATCATATAACTCAAAATGAAAATCAGTTTCAATTTCACTCTTCAGGGCAGACACGCCCGATTTCGGAGGATAAGATAAATGCAGTACCATACCAAACAAAAGGACAGCATCCTTGCGCTCCTTCAGGAGCAGGAGGAGCAGTTTCTGACCGTCGACGAAATTCGCCTGCGGCTGACGCAGGACGGCGTTTCGGTCGGTCAGTCCACCGTTTACCGCACCGTGGAGCGCCTTGTCGCGGACGGCGTCGTCTCCAAGGTCCCCTCGGTGGACCGCTCGAGCGCGCGCTACTGCTATGTCGGCCGCCCCGAGACCGCCGCGCACGGCAAGCTCGTCTGCCTTCAGTGCGGCGCGACGCGCCCGCTCGAATGCCACATGCTCGACGAGCTGTCGCACCACCTTGAGGGCGCGCACGGCTTCCGCATCGAACCCTCGCGCACCGTGCTGTACGGCCTGTGCGCAAAATGCGCCGGCGGCATTGAGCACAGCGAACACACCTGCAAGGGAGGCTGCTGCCATGAGCATTAAGCGTTTCGCCGCCCTCGTGTGCGCGTGCACGCTATCATTTTCCCTGCTCACCGGCTGCGGCGTGCAGGGCGACAGCTTCGCGTCCGACGACGGCCGTCTGCGCGTTCTGACGAGCTTTTACCCTATGTACGACTTTGCGTGCAAGATCGGCGGCGACAGCATCGAGGTCATCAACATGGTCCCCTCAGGCACCGAGCCGCACGACTGGGAGCCATCCACGAACGACCTGAAAAATCTCGAAAAGGCCAATGTTTTCATCTATAACGGCGCGGATATGGAGCCGTGGGCAGACGACCTGCTCGTCAGCCGCAGCGATACGCTCCGCGTGGTCGAGGCATCCGAGAACATCGAGCTGCGCACGACTGACGGCGAGCATGAGCATGCCCACGAGCACGCAGAAGCCGACCACCACCACGGCGATTTCGATCCGCATGTCTGGCTCGACCCTGAGAACGCCAAGATCGAGATGGAGACCATCAAGGACGCGCTTTCCGCGTCCGACCCGGCGAACGCCGCCGTTTTTGAAGCGAATTACGAAAAATACGCCGCAGAGCTTGACGCGCTCGACGCGGAATTCCGCGAAAAGCTCTCTTCCCTGCCGAACCGCACTATTGTCGTCGCGCACGAGGCGTTCGGCTATCTCTGCGACGCCTACGGACTGACGCAGGTCGGCATCGAGGGCCTGTCCCCCGACTCCGAGCCCGACCCCGGCCGCATGGCGCAGGTCATCGACTTCGTCCGCGAGAACAACATCTCGACCATCTTTTTCGAAGAACTGGTCTCGCCCAAGGTGGCCGAGGCCATTGCATCCGAGACCGGCGCGCAGGCAAAAATGCTCAGTCCGCTTGAGGGACTTTCGGACGAGCAGTCCGCAGCCGGAGCCGATTATTTTTCGGTCATGCACGACAATCTTGCCGCACTGATGGAGGCACTGAACTAAAATGGAAACCAGAACCGCAATTGAGGCGCAGGACCTCTCCTTTTCCTACGGCACACTTTCCGTGCTCGAAAACGTCAGCTTTTCCGTTCCGGAAGGCTCCTACACCGCTCTCATCGGCGCGAACGGCGCCGGTAAATCCACCCTGCTCAAGCTGCTGCTCGGCGAGCTGACGCCGACGACAGGCTCACTCTCCCTGCTCGGCCAGCCCATCCGTTCATTCCGCGACTGGCCGCATGTCGGCTATGTGCCGCAGGGCACGCAGGCCGGCTACGCCGACTTTCCGGCGTCGGTCAGCGAGGTCGTGAGCGCCGGTCTGTACAAAAAGATCGGCCTGTTCCGCTTCGCGAATGCCTCCCACCGCAGGGAGATCGCGCACGCGCTCTCGCTCGTCGGCATGGACGGCTTCGAGAAGCGCCCCATCGGCGACCTGTCGGGCGGCCAGAGACAGCGCGTGCTGCTCGCGCGTGCGCTCGCCGGGCAGCCGTCCCTGCTCATCCTCGACGAACCGATGACCGGCGTCGACGCACAGAACGCCGCCGCATTCCGCGAGCTGCTACACCGGCTCAACCGTGAGACCGGTCTCACCGTCCTGCTCGTCACCCACGACATCCGCGCGGTCGCGCACGACGTGACCGGCGTGCTCCGCCTGGAGGACGGCATGGTCGACGCGCTCACGCCCGACGAGATCCTCGACGAGCTCGCCCATCATCACACCCACACAGGAGGCAGCCATGGAAATGTTTGAATATGCGTTCATGCAGCGCGCGTTTATCGTCGGCGTGCTGCTCGCGCTCATTATACCGCTCATCGGCGTGACGGTCGTGCTGCGCCGCCTCTCCATGCTCGGTGACGCGCTCAGCCATACCTCGCTCGCCGGTGTCGCGGCCGGCCTGCTGCTGAATGTCAATCCGGTGTTCGGCGCGTCGGTCTTCTGCGTCGGCGCGGCCTTCGGCATTGAGGGCATCCGCCGCAAGTTCCCCCGTTACGCCGAGCTGTCCATCTCGGTCATGCTGTCGGCAGGCGTCGGCCTTGCCGGTGTGCTGTCCGGCTTCACGAAGAACGCCGCGAACTTCAACAGCTTCCTGTTCGGTTCGATCGTCGCGATCAGCGATGCGGAGCTGTACAGCGTCGCGGCGGTCAGCCTGCTCGTGCTGCTCGCGAGCGTGCTGCTCTACAAGGAGCTGTTCTCCATCGCGCTCGACGAGCGCGCCGCACGGCTTTCCGGCGTGCCGGTCAATGTCGTTTCCACGATCTTCACCCTGCTCACCGCCGTTACGGTCGCGATCGCCGCGCGAACGGTCGGCGCGCTCATCGTATCGAGCATGATGGTCCTGCCGGTCGCGTGCGCGATGCAGCTC
>CAVIRF010000070.1:0-9542 GCA_963645185.1 Coprococcus eutactus
CTGAGACCGTTTGGCATCAGGCTGACAAGTACAAGGTTCCGCGTATGGCGTTCGTAAACAAGATGGACATCATGGGTGCTGACTTCTACAACGTAGTTAACATGATGAAGGACCGTCTGAAGTGCAACGCTGTTCCGGTTCAGCTGCCGATCGGCTCTGAGGATACCTTCAAGGGTATCGTCGACCTGATCACCATGCGCGCTGAGGTTTACTACGATGACCTCGGCAAGGATATCCGCGATGAGGATATTCCGGCTGACATGATGGAGAAGGCTCAGCAGTACCACGACGAACTGTGGGAGCACGTTGCTGAGCTGGACGAGGACCTCATGATGAAGTACCTCGAGGGCGAAGAACTGACCATTCCGGAAGTTAAGGCTGCAATCCGCAAGGGCTGTATCGCCAACGAGATCGTTCCGGTACTGTGCGGCACCGCATACCGCAACAAGGGCGTACAGCCGCTGCTGGACGCTGTTATCGAATACATGCCGGCTCCGACCGACATCCCGGACATCAAGGGTGTAAACCCGCAGACCGACGAGGAGGATTCCCGTCCGTCTTCTGATGACGCGCCGTTCTCTGCGCTGGCGTTCAAGATCGCTACCGACCCGTTCGTTGGCCGTCTGACGTTCTTCCGCGTATACTCCGGCACCATCACCGCTGGTTCCTCCGTACTGAATGCTACCAAGGATCAGCGCGAGCGTCTGGGTCGTATTCTGCAGATGCACGCTAACCACCGTCAGGATATCGATTGCGTATATTCCGGCGATATCGCTGCGGGCATCGGCTTTAAGAACACCACCACCGGCGATACGCTGTGTGATGAGAAGCACCCGATCATCCTCGAGTCTATGGAGTTCCCGGACCCGGTTATCCGTGTCGCGATCGAGCCGAAGACCAAGGCTGGTCAGGAAAAGATGGGTATCGCTCTCGCCAAGCTGGCTGAAGAGGACCCGACCTTCAAGACCTACACCGATGAAGAGACCGGCCAGACCATCATCGCTGGCATGGGCGAGCTTCATCTGGAGATCATCGTTGACCGTCTGCTGCGCGAGTTCAAGGTAGAGGCTAACGTAGGTTCTCCTCAGGTTGCTTACAAGGAGACCATCCGCCGCAGCGCTGACGTTGACCAGAAGTACGCTCGTCAGTCCGGTGGTAAGGGCCAGTACGGCCACGTTAAGATCATCGTTGAGCCGAACGAGTCCGGCAAGGGCTACGAGTTCATCAACAAGATCGTCGGCGGTGCTATCCCGAAGGAATATATCGAGCCTGTTAATCAGGGTATCCAGGGCGCAATGCAGGCTGGTATCCTCGCAGGCTACCCGGTTGTTGACGTTAAGGTAACCCTGTATGATGGTTCTTACCACGAAGTCGACTCCTCTGAGATGGCGTTCAAGATCGCTGGTTCTATGGCGTTCAAGGAAGCTATGAAGAAGGCTGATCCGGTTCTGATGGAGCCGATCATGCAGGTTGACGTAATGGTACCGGAAGAGTACATGGGCGACGTTATCGGCGACCTGAACTCCCGTCGTGGCCAGATCCAGGGCATGGAGCCGCGCGGCGGCGTACAGGCTATCTCTGCCGGCGTTCCGCTGAGCGAGATGTTCGGTTACGCTACTGCTCTGCGTTCCCGTACCCAGGGCCGTGGCCAGTACACCATGCAGCCGAGCCACTACACTGAAGTGCCGAAGAGCATTCAGGAGAAGATCATCGACTCGCGCACCAAAAACAACGACTAAAATATCTGCTCTGCCTATTGCAATTTGATGCAATTTGAAGTAGAATAAGTTTATCGTGACTTAGATTTCATTTTACGAGGAGGAAATCCACAATGGCAAAGGAAAAATTTGACCGTTCTCTGCCGCACGTTAACATCGGCACTATCGGCCACGTTGACCACGGCAAGACCACTCTGACCGCTGCAATCACCAAGGTTCTGGCTCTCGAGGGCGACGCTGAGTATCAGGCATACGACGCAATCGACAAGGCTCCGGAGGAGAAGGAGCGCGGCATTACCATCAACACCGCACACGTTGAGTATCACACCGCTAAGCGTCACTACGCACACGTTGACTGCCCGGGCCATGCTGACTACGTTAAGAACATGATCACCGGCGCTGCTCAGATGGACGGTGCTATCCTGGTTGTATCCGCTGCTGACGGCCCGATGCCGCAGACCCGCGAGCACATCCTGCTGTCCCGTCAGGTAGGCGTTCCGTATATCGTTGTCTTCATGAACAAGGCTGATCAGGTAGACGACGAGGAGCTGCTCGACCTGGTTGAGATGGAGATCCGTGAGCTGCTGTCCTCTTACGATTTCCCGGGCGATGACGTTCCGGTAATCCGTGGTTCCGCTCTGAATGTTCTGACCTGTGATTCTACCGATCCGAACGCTCCGGAGTACGCTTGCATCCACGAGCTGATGGAAGCTGTTGACTCCTATATCCCGACCCCGGACCGTGCTGCTGACAAGCCGTTCATCATGCCGGTCGAGGACGTATTCTCCATCACCGGTCGTGGTACCGTAGCTACCGGCCGTGTAGAGCGTGGCCAGCTGAAGATGGGCGAGGAAGTTGAGATCGTTGGTCTGATGGACGCTCCGCGCAAGACCGTTGTAACCGGTATCGAGATGTTCCGCAAGCTGCTCGACTACGCTGAAGCAGGCGACAACATCGGTGCTCTGCTCCGTGGTATCCAGAAGAACGAGGTTGAGCGTGGCCAGGTACTGGCTAAGCCGGGCTCTATTCACCCGCACACCAAGTTCCACGGTCAGGTATACGTTCTGAAGAAGGAAGAGGGCGGCCGTCATACTCCGTTCTTCAACAACTACCGTCCGCAGTTCTACTTCCGTACCACCGACGTTACTGGCGTTATCACTCTGCCGGAAGGCACTGAGATGTGCATGCCGGGCGACAACGTTGAGATGGACGTTGAGCTGATCACCCCGATCGCTATCGAGGAAGGCCTGCGTTTCGCTATCCGTGAGGGTGGCCGCACCGTAGGTTCCGGCGTCGTAACTGCTATCAACGCTTAATTTAAGCTTTAGCATTACTTTGTTGCTGACAAGAGTCCCATGTTTTCACATGGGACTCTTTTTGCGTCGGTATGCATGTTTTGTCTGCTTTCCGGGCAAGCTGTCCGGGAAGGAGTGATGAGAATGATGCCGTATGACGAGAACGAGAACCGCTTTGAAGCGGCGCGCAAGTCGTTTCAGTGGATGGAGCGCAGCAAGCCCTCGGTTTCCGCGAGGGGAGAGGTGGATTTTCCGCCGGACAGCCGCCGTGTGTTTGAAGAAGGAGACCTTCCCGAGGGCATCGCTGTGCCGCCGCATGAACGCGACTGCGGACGCGCGCATCCGATGCGCGGAACCGACAGCGAAAATCTCACCGCGTGGTGCAAGGATCACGAGACATAACTGCCACCGGCAAGCCGCAGATTTATCCACAGTCTGTGGCTTGTTTTGCGTTTTCGACCGCTTTTTGGCTCCGTAATGTTTACATCAGCCCGGTTTTGTGCTACACTATATACTATGAATTTATGCGCAGTCCCCGGCGCACCCGGTTCAGCTGCCCGGCATAAGCTGAGAGCGGGAGGGGATAGCATGTCGGTTTTCTGGCAAAGCCTGCTTGCCGTTTTCGCGGCGGTAGGGTTTTACACAGTGCTGCACGTTGTTTACGAGCGCATCTGCGCACATATGCTGCGGCAGCACGGCTCGGCGGAGCTCACGCTGTACGGCGACGGCTGCGACCCGGCGAGCGAACAGCTCATTCGCGCGGCCTGCCGCGTGCGGCGGCAGTACCTGCCCGGCGCATCCATCACGTTCGTCGAGCTCGGCAGCGGTCAGGGGCAGAATATCGCGAAGTTTCTCGCAGTGCGGCAGGACATCATGTATCTGGAATAAAAAAGCAGGGAAGGACGGTGCTTTGTGGACGAAAAAGAATACGTAGAGCTGCGCGGCACGGTCGAGCAGATCGTTTTCAGCAATGAGGAAAACGGTTACGCCGTGCTGCGCCTTTTGTCTCAGGAGGGCGCGGAGATCACCGCGACCGGCACGTTCCCGAGCATTGGTCTGGGCGAGGAGCTGACCATGGTCGGCAGCTGGGTCGTCCATCCGTCCTACGGCGAGCAGTTTTCTGCTGAACGCTTTGAGCGCCGTCTCCCGACGACTGTCCGCGGCATCGCGGATTATCTGTCCTCCGGCCTGATCCGCGGCATCGGGCCGCGCCTCGGCGCACGCATCGCCGAAAAATTCGGCGAGGACACCTTCGATGTGATGCTGAACGAACCCGAGCGCCTGACCGAGATCAAGGGCATCACCGCGCGCCGCGCCAAGGAGATCGCCCGGCAGTATGTCGAGCAGAGCGCCATGCGCGAGCTGATGGACTTCCTCAGCGAGCACAATCTCCCCATCGAGATCACGGCGCTCCTTTACAAACGCTTTCACGACAGCGCCATCGAAAGCCTGAAGGAAAACCCGTATCTGCTGTGCGACCCGTATTACGACGTCGATTTCCGCCTTGCGGATGGTCTGGCGATGGAGCTCGGCCTGTCCATGCTGTCCGACGACCGCACGGACGCCGGCATCGTCTACACGCTGACGTTCAACCTTGGCAACGGCCACACGTTCATTCCGCTCGACAAGCTGACGACCGCCGTCATCCGCCTGCTGAGCGACGAGGACGTCGTGTTTGATGAGGACCGCATCCTCGCCGGTATCCTGCGCCTCGCCGACAAGGGCATTCTCGTCCGCGAGGAGATCGCAGGCCGCGACGCGGTCTATCTGCGCGACATGCACGACGCCGAGGCCTACCTCGCGCACATGCTGAGCGACATGTCCGAGCGCAATTACGATTACAATTTCGATGTGGACGACCTGCTGCACGGCTTGTTCGACGACAGTGAGTTCCCGTATTCGGAAAAGCAGAAGCAGGCCATCGCTGCGGCGGCGCGCAACGGCCTTGTCATCCTGACCGGCGGCCCCGGCACCGGCAAGACCACGACGGTCAGCGGCATCCTGCGCGTGTTCGAGGCGCTCAGTCTGAATACGCTGCTCGCCGCGCCGACCGGCCGCGCGGCAAAGCGCCTGTCCGACCTCACCGGCATGGAGGCAAAGACCATCCACCGCCTGCTCGAGGCCGGGTTCGCGCCCGGCGGCCGCACGGTCTACGCGCGCTCGGTCACCAATCCGCTCGAGTGCGACGCGGTCATTCTGGACGAGGTGTCCATGGTCGACATCCGGCTGATGCAGGCGCTCATCGAAGCGCTGCCGCACGGCGCGCGGCTCGTGCTGGTCGGCGACGCCGACCAGCTGCCGCCGGTCGGTCCGGGCAACTTCCTGCGCGACCTCATCGCCTCGCAGCGCGTCCCGACCATCCAGCTGACCGAAATTTTCCGTCAGGCGCAGAAATCCGACATCGTTATGAACGCCCACGCGGTCAATGAGGGGCAGATGCCCACGCCGTCGGGCGCGGACGGCGACTTTTTCTTCATGAAGCGCGGCGACGCGGCTTCGGTCATTGAGACTGTCGCGCAGCTTTGCTCGCAGCGCCTTCCGGCGCATTACGGCTTCTCGCCGGCGCAGATACAGGTGCTGTCCCCGGCCAAGCGGCAGGGCAGCGGCACGGTGGCGCTCAACCGCCGCCTGCAGGAGGCGCTCAATCCGCCGCAGGAGAACAAGCGCGAAAAGCGCTTTGGCGACATCATCTTCCGCGAGGGAGACCGCGTCATGCAGGTGCGCAACAACTACGACATTGTCTGGGAGCGCGAGGGCAGCGACGAGACCGGCACGGGCGTGTTCAACGGCGACGTGGGCGAGCTCGAGCGCATCTATCCGCAGCAGGAATGCCTGATCGTTCGCTTTGACGACCGCCTCGCGACCTACACCTTCGACATGCTCAACGAGCTTGAGCTTGCCTATGCGGTCACGGTACATAAATCACAGGGCAGCGAGTTCGACGCGGTCGTTTTCGCTCTGTCGGACGGCCTGCCGCGCCGTCTGCTCACCCGGAACATCCTCTATACCGGCATCACGCGCGCAAAGCAGCTGCTCGTCATCGTGGGCAGCATGGACACGGTCTCGTACATGGTCTCGAACAACCAGAAGGGCCGCCGCTACAGCGCTCTCAAGGCAAGGCTGCGCGTCGAGCGCGCGCCCGATGCACCCGAAATCGCGCTGCTCTGAGCGCGAAAAAAGTCGAAACGGCTACAATTTGCCGCCGAGACTTGCCAGAAACGTTCCGGATAGAGTATAATAAAAGTACTGCTTATAATGAAAAGGATGAAAACGCAAAATGGCTTCTTTTCTTGATATTTTTAAGAGAAACTTCTCTCTTTTTTCGAGAGACATCGGCATTGACCTCGGCACGGCGACCGTTCTCGTTTACGTAAAGGGCAAGGGCATCGTGCTGAACGAGCCGTCCGTCGTCGCGGTGAACAAGGTGACGGGCAAGCTCGTGGCGGTCGGCTCGGAGGCGCAGCAGACGCTCGGCCGCACGCCGGACAACATCATCGCCATCCGTCCGCTGCGTGAGGGCGTCATTTCGGACTACGAGATGACCGAGCTCATGATAAAGGAGTTTATCCGCAAGGTGCAGGGCTTCCGCCTGTTCAAGCCGAATGTCGTCATCTGCGTCCCCTCGATCATCACTGAGGTCGAGGAGCGCGCGGTCATCGACGCCGGCACGCAGGCCGGTGCGAAGCGCGTGTTCCTCATCGAGGAGCCGGTCGCGGCGGCCATCGGCGCAGGCCTCGACATCAGCAAGCCGAACGGCAATCTGGTCGTTGACATCGGCGGCGGCACGACCGACATCGCGGTCATTTCGCTCGGCGGCATCGTCGAGTCCACCTCGATCAAGATCGCAGGCGACAAGTTCGACGAGGCGATCATCAAGTATGTGCGCCGCAAGCACAACGCGCTCATCGGTGAGCGCACGGCCGAGCAGGTCAAAAAGACCATCGGCTGCGTCTATCCGCGCAACGAGGAGGAGATCATGGAGGTCAAGGGCCGCTGTCTGATGACCGGCCTGCCGCGCACGTTTACGCTCAGCTCGTCCGAGGTGCTCGAAGCGCTCGAGGAGGTCTCCTCGGCCATCGTCGAGGCCATCCACAGCGTGCTCGAGCGCACGCCTCCCGAGCTGACGGGCGACATTTCCTCCAACGGCATCGTCATGACCGGCGGCGGCTCGCTCATCTGGGGCTTTGACAAGCTCGTCGCCTCCAAGACCGGCATCCCGACGCGCGTCGCGGACGAAGCGGTCTCGTGCGTCGCCTACGGCACAGGCAACTGCCTTGAGAACCTTGCGAGCATGCAGGACGGCACGATCAACCTGTCGCGCAAGAGACAGATGCGGTAACGGCAGGCATGATGACCGAACAGGAAAAATACATGAAGGCGGCGCTGAAGCTCGCGCACAGGGCGGCAGAGGAGGGCGAGGTCCCGGTCGGGGCGGTCGTGGTCTGCGACGGAAAGATCGTCGGACGCGGCCGGAACCGCCGCGAGACCAAGAAAAACGCCCTGCACCACGCCGAGATCGAGGCCATCGAAAAGGCATGCAAAAAGCTCGGCGGCTGGCGGCTGCACCGGTGCGACCTGTACGTCACGCTCGAGCCGTGCCCGATGTGCGCCGGCGCGATCATCAACGCACGCATCAAGACGGTCTACTTCGGCGCGTTCGACCCGAAGGCCGGCTCGTGCGGCTCGATGATCAACCTGTTTTCGCTGCCGTACAATCATCAGCCGGAGCTTGTTTCCGGCGTCATGGAGGAGCAGTGCGCGGACGAGCTGCGCACGTTCTTCCGTGAGCTTCGCAAGAAGCGCAAACTCATCAGAAAAGCACAGAAAAGCGAGGAAGCTGCTGCGGAAAGTGGAGAACCGGAGCAGTAAGCGCTGCTGTGCTCTGAAATAGAAAAGTAGTAGTAAGTGGGGTTAAAAACAAATGCAAAGAGAAAGACTCGGTTCGCGTCTGGGCTTTATCCTGCTCAGCGCAGGCTGCGCCATCGGCGTCGGCAACGTATGGAAGTTCCCTTGGATGGTCGGACAGTATGGCGGCGGCGCCTTCGTTCTGTTCTACGTGATCTTCCTGCTCATCCTCGGCCTGCCGATCATGACGATGGAGTTCGCGGTCGGCCGCGCGAGCCAGAAAAGTCCGGTACGCGCCTATCAGGCGCTGGAAAAGCCGGGCAGCAAGTGGCATATTCACGGTTATCTCGCGATGATCGGCAACTATCTGCTGATGATGTTCTACACGACGGTCTGCGGCTGGATGCTGCACTATTTCTACCTGACCGCGTCGGGTAAATTTGTCGGCGCGTCGACCGAGCAGGTCAGCGCGGCGTTCGGCGAGATGCTGGCAAAGCCGGGCGTCATGGCAGGCTGCATGATCGCGGTCGTCGTCATCGGCTTCCTCATCAACTCGCTCGGCCTTCAGGGCGGTCTGGAGCGCGTGACCAAGGTCATGATGATCGCGCTGCTCGCCATCATGATCATCCTCGCCATCAACAGCATCCGCACCCCGGGTTCGGGCGAGGGCCTGCGCTTTTATCTCATCCCGGACTTCGGCCGCATGGCTGAGACCGGCGTGGCAAACGTCATCGTCGCTGCGATGAACCAGGCGTTCTTTACCCTGTCGCTCGGCATCGGCGCAATGGCGATCTTCGGCAGCTACATCGGCAAGGGCCGCGCGCTTCTGGGCGAGGCGGTCAACGTCGCGGTGCTCGATACCTTCGTTGCGTTCACCGCCGGCCTTATCATCTTCCCGGCATGCTTCGCGTTCAACGTATCCCCGGACAGCGGTCCGAACCTGATTTTCGTTACCCTGCCGAACATTTTCAACCACATGGCAGGCGGCCGTCTGTGGGGCAGTCTGTTCTTCGTATTCATGGCGTTCGCCGCATTCTCCACCGTGCTCGCCGTTTTCGAGAACATCATGTCCTGCTGCATGGATCTGACCGGCTGGAGCCGCAAAAAGACCGCGGCGGTCAACATCGTTCTGATGATCCTGCTGTCCATGCCGTGCGTGCTCGGCTTCAACGTCTGGAGCGGCTTCCAGCCGTTCGGCGCAGGCTCGAACGTTCTCGATCTCGAGGACTTCCTCGTCTCCAACCTGTGGCTTCCGCTCGGCTCGCTCGTTTACCTGCTGTTCTGCACCTCGCGCTATGGCTGGGGCTGGAAGAACTTCAAGGAGGAAGCAAACGAGGGCGGCGGCCTCAAGGTGCGCGACGGCATTCGCTTCTACGTGAGCTATATCCTGCCGATCATCGTGCTCGTTATCTTCGTGCTCGGTATCAAGGATAAGTTTTTTGCGTAAATAATACTTGAAAAAATGGGTGCAGTACGGTATAATTATCGTTGCACCCATCCCATGCCGGCGTGGCGAAATGGTACACGCAGTTGACTCAAAATCAACCGGTGGAAACACCTTGGGGGTTCGAGTCCCCCCGCCGGCACCAGTAAAAGACTGTCGCGAAACTACAGTTTCGCCGACAAGTATGTTCTGACTTCGCAGAACACGAGTCGTCCGAAAGTTCCCATTCGGAAACTTTCT
>CAVIRF010000071.1:0-9507 GCA_963645185.1 Coprococcus eutactus
CCGACGCACGGAACCGAGCCCCCGTAACCCCCGTTTAGCCGCGAATGCTTTGCTGAGCGGCCAGTGGAAGGTCAAAGGGGTGTCAAGAGGGGACATAGGAAACCGCAGGTGTCCTACGTCCCCTTTTGTCTCCGCCGCCAGACGGCGGCACCCCCCTGGCCGTGGGCACGGCCTTCCCCGGCCGCCGAAGGCGGCCATTGTGCACGCTCACCTCGAGCGTAAATCTCGCCTCCAGCGGCGCGCCGCTGTATCGGCGGAAGGTCAACCCTCAGCAGAGGGTAAAGAATTTAAGGGCCGCTGCCCCTTGGCAACATATCTTAAATTCCGACTGTCGCGCACACGATTTTATAAAACTATACAAAAATCTCTCTCCCGGCCCTGCGCTGCGCGCAGATTCCAAATGAACGCTTGTGAGACGCGCACGAACGTGTTATAATAATGGCATATTCAATCAGATAAGGAGCTTTCGACGTGAAAAATCGTGAGCAAATTCGCAATTTCTCTATTATTGCACATATTGACCACGGCAAGTCCACCCTTGCCGACCGCCTGCTCGAGCAGTGCAAGGCGGTCTCCGTCCGCGAGATGGAGGAGCAGCTGCTCGACAACATGGACCTCGAGCGCGAGCGCGGCATCACCATCAAGGCGCGCGCCGTCCGCATGGAGTATCAGGCCGACGACGGCAAGACCTATGAGATGAACCTCATCGACACGCCGGGCCATGTCGACTTCAACTACGAGGTCTCCCGCTCGCTCGCGGCCTGCGAGGGCGCGCTGCTCGTCGTGGACGCGGCGCAGGGCATCGAGGCGCAGACCCTCGGCAACACCTACCTCGCCATCGACGCAGGCCTTGAGGTCGTGCCGGTCATCAACAAGATCGACCTGCCGGCCGCCGACGCGCCGCGCGTCAAAAAGGAGATCGAGGACATCATCGGCATCCCGGCTGAGGACTCCCCCGAGATCTCCGCCAAAATGAACATCAACATCCACGAGGTCCTTGAGCGCATCGTATCCGACGTTCCGGCCCCGGTCGGCGCCCCCGACGCGCCGCTCCGCGCGCTCATCTTCGACAGCCAGTACGACCCCTACAAGGGCGTTATCGTCTACATGCGCCTGCTCGACGGCACCATCCGCCCGGGCACCAAGGTCAAAATGATGGCCACCGGCGCGGAGTTTCAGGTGCTCGAGTGCGGCTACATGCTGCCCTTCGGCCTGTCTCCGCAGCAGGAACTGTGCGCAGGCGAGGTCGGCTACTTCACCGCCTCCATCAAGAAGGTCTCGGACACCCGTGTCGGCGACACCGTCACCGAGGCGGACCGCCCCACGCCCGAAGCGCTCCCCGGCTACCGTCCGGCGCGCCCGATGGTGTTCTGCGGCATCTACACCGAGGACGGCTCCAAGTACCCCGACCTGCGCGACGCGCTCGAAAAGCTCCAGCTGAACGACGCTGCGCTGTCCTTCGAGCCGGAGAGCTCGGTCGCGCTCGGCTTCGGCTTCCGCTGCGGCTTCCTCGGCATGCTCCACATGGAGATCATTCAGGAGCGTCTGGAGCGCGAGTTCGACCTCGATCTTGTCACCACGCTCCCGTCCGTCACCTACGAGATTGTCAAGACCGACGGCACGGTCGTTCAGTGCCACAATCCGCACGATTACCCCGACCCGGCGGTCATCGAGGAGGCGCGCGAACCCTACGTCAAGGCCTCTATCATGACGCCGCAGGAGTTCGTCGGCAACATCATGCCGATGTGTCAGGACCGCCGCGGCATCTTCAAGGACATGCAGTACCTCGACGCGAACCTCGTCGAGCTGCACTACGAAATGCCGACCGGCGAGATCATTTACGACTTCTTCGACGCGCTCAAGGCGCGCACCAAGGGCTATGCGTCGCTCGACTATGAATTCATCGACTACCGCAAGAGCGACCTTGTCAAGGTCGACATGCTGCTCAACGGCGATCAGGTCGACGCGCTGTCCTTCATCGTCCACCGCGACAAGGCCTACGGCCGCGCACGCCGCATCTGCGAAAAGCTCAAGGAGAACATTCCGCGCCAGCTGTTCGAGGTGCCCATTCAGGCGGCCATCGGCGGCAAGGTCATCGCGCGAGAGACCGTAAAGGCGATGCGCAAGGACGTCCTCGCCAAGTGCTACGGCGGCGACATCACCCGAAAGAAAAAGCTGCTCGAAAAGCAGAAGGAAGGCAAAAAGAAGATGCGTGCGCTCGGCACGGTCCAGATGCCGACCGAGGCCTTCATGGCCGTGCTCAAGCTGGACGAGGAGTCATGAGCACGCCCCGTTCGCTCGGCCTGTATCTGCACATCCCGTTCTGCATGAAAAAGTGCGACTACTGCGACTTTTACTCGGTCACGGACGCCGCACGCATGGACGCCTACACCGACGCCCTCCTCCGCTCCATCCGCGAATACGGCACAAAGAGCGCAGGTTATGTGACTGACACGGTCTACATCGGCGGCGGCACGCCGTCGTATCTGGGCGGCGCGCGTCTCGGGCGCATCCTTCGCGCGGTGCGCGAGAGCTTTTCTCTGACGGACGACGCGGAGATAACGGTCGAGTGCAACCCGGAGAGCACAGACGCGGCGCTGCTGGACGAGCTGCAGCTCTCTGGCGCAAACCGGCTTTCCTTCGGTGTGCAGGCCGCGCATGACGACGAGCTGCGCCGCATCGGCCGCATCCACGACTTCGCAAAAGCAAAAAGCGCCGTTCTGCTCGCTCGCGAGCACGGCTTTTCCAACATCAGCCTTGATCTGATGTACGGCCTGCCCGGCCAGACGCAGGACATGTTCCTCGACTCGCTCGCGCAGTGCCTTGCGCTTCAGCCGACGCACCTTTCCTGCTACGGTCTGAAGCTCGAGCCCATGACGAAAATGGGACGCGAAGCGCCCGTCCTCCCGGACGACGACGCGCAGGCGGATACCTATCTCGCCCTGTGCCGCGTCCTGCGTCAGCACGGCTTTGAACACTATGAGATCTCGAATTTCGCCCTGCCCGGCTTCCGCTCGCGGCACAACAGCAGATACTGGGATCTCTCCGAATATATCGGCCTCGGACCGGGCGCCCACTCGTTTTTCGACGGGCGCAGGTTTGAGTTTCCGCGCGACATCGCCGGCTTCATAGACGGCACGGCCGCCGTGCGGAACGAGGAGGAAGTCCCCGACTTCGAGCGCCAGAACGAGTACCTGATGCTCCGTCTGCGCACCTCGGACGGCGTGGATCTCCGCGACCTCGAAAAACGCTACAATATCGACTCCACCCCCTATGAAAAGGCGTTCCGCGCGCTGGCAAAGCCCGGTCTCACCGAGCAGAGCGGCACGCGCTGGCATCTGACCGAAACGGGCTTTCTCGTCTCGAACAGCATCATCAACCTGATAACCGACGCCGCTTCCGATTGAATTATTATATACGTCAGCAAAAAATTCACATATACGCAAAATGGAGGAACTATTATGCGCGCAGTAATCACAGTAACCGGCAAGGACCGCACCGGCATCATCGCCAAGATCTCGAACACGCTCTACGAGCATCAGGTCAACATCGTTGACATCTCGCAGAACGTCATGGAGGATATGTTCGCCATGGTCATGCTCGTGAACATCGACAAGTGCACCGTAGACTTCAACACCCTGATCGACCTGCTCGACAAGGACGGCGAAGAGCTCGGCATGAAGATCCACACCATGCACGAGGACATCTTCGACGCGATGCACAAAATCTGAGCCGTTTCGGGCAAGCGAGGTTTAACTGAATTATGTCTATGATAAACACGAAAGATATTCTGGAAACCATTAAGATGATCGAGGAGGAGCACCTTGACATCCGCACGATCACGATGGGCATTTCGCTGCGCGATCTCGCGGCGGACGACATCAACGTGCTCGCGGACAAGATCTACGACAAGGTAACGCGCCGCGCGGAAAAGCTCGTCGCGACCGGCGAGCAGATCGAGCGCGAGCTGGGCATTCCGATCATCAACAAGCGCATTTCCGTCACCCCGATCGCCATGGTCGGCGCGACCTCTTCGGCAAACAGCTATGTTCCGCTCGCAAAGGCGCTCGACCGCGCAGCCGAGACCACCGGCGTCAACTTTGTCGGCGGCTTCTCCGCGCTCGTGCAGAAGGGCTTCGCCAAGGGCGACGAGATCCTCATCAACTCCATTCCGGAGGCTATGGCGGAGACCAGCCTGGTCTGCTCCTCGGTCAACGTTGCTTCCACCAAGGCCGGCGTCAACCTTGACGCGATCGGTCTGATGGGCCGCATCATCAAGCAGACCGCAGAGCTCACCAAGGACAACGACTCCATGGGCTGCTCCAAGCTGGTCGTTTTCGCCAACGCTGTCGACGACAACCCGTTCATGGCAGGCGCGTTCCACGGCATCGGCGAGCCGGAAACCGTCATCAACGTCGGCGTTTCCGGCCCGGGCGTTGTCCAGTCGGCCATCCGCCGCGCAGGCGACTGCTCGATCGGCGAGGTCGCGGACGTCATCAAGAAAACGGCGTTCAAGATCACCCGTATGGGTCAGCTCGTCGGCGCGCTCGCAAGCCAGCGCCTCGGCGTGCCGTTCGGCATCGTTGACCTGTCCCTCGCGCCGACCCCGGCCATCGGCGACTCTGTCGCGCGCATCCTCGAGGAAGTCGGTCTGGAGGTCTGCGGCGGCTGCGGCACGACCGCGATTCTCGCCATGCTGAACGACGCGGTCAAGAAGGGCGGCGTCATGGCGTCCTCGAGTGTCGGCGGTCTGTCCGGCGCTTTCATCCCGGTATCCGAGGACGAGGGCATGATCGCAGCCGCACAGGCAGGCGCGCTCACCCTCGAAAAGCTCGAGGCCATGACCGCGGTCTGCTCGGTCGGCATCGACATGGTAGCCGTTCCGGGTGACACCACCGCAGAGGTCATCTCCGGCCTCATCGCTGACGAGATCGCCATCGGCGTTGTCAACACCAAGACCACCGCTGTCCGCGTCATCCCGGCCATCGGCAAGAAGGTCGGCGACATGGTAGAGTTCGGCGGCCTGCTCGGCGCAGCTCCCATCATGCCCATCAAGACCGGCTCCCCGGCGAAGTTCATTAACCGCGGCGGCCGCATCCCGGCCCCGATTCAGAGCCTCAAGAACTGATTTTGCTATTGATTTAACACTGACGCTTCCGCGCGGCGCGACCCCAGAGTCTGCGCTGCGCGGATATTTTTTTGCAGCCGGCGAAAAAAGTTCTTGCATTTTGCTCAGCGCGGCGTTATACTGTACCCAGAACGAGCGGTGAGCCGCTCCTCTCCATCGCAAAACCGAATACCATGTTCTTCAGGGCAGGGTGAAATTCCCTACCGGCGGTAAAGCCCGCGAGCGAGTGTCGACTTCCGGCACGAGCATGATCTGGTGAAACTCCAGGGCCGACAGTAAAGTCTGGATGAAAGAAGAATGCACGGAAAGTATTTTTCCGTTTGTTTGCTGTTCTGAAATGTCGTTTGATGTTTCAGATTTTTTGTTTTTCACGACAAATTCATTGCATTTCCCACGTCCCGAGGAATTCCCCCGGGACGTTTTTTATTCTCACTGAGGTGATTTTGATGCCGGATGAAAAAGAATATTACATGCACCGTGCTCTGGCGCTCGCCGCGCGCGGCGCAGGTCAGGTAGACCCTAACCCCATGGTCGGCTGCGTCATCGTCAAGGACGGGCGCATCATCGGCGAGGGCTGGCACGAGCACATCGGCGGTCTGCACGCTGAGCGCAACGCCTTCGCGCACTGCACCGAGGATGCAGCCGGAGCCGATCTTTACGTCACGCTGGAGCCGTGCTGCCACTGGGGCCGCACCCCTCCCTGCACGGACGCGGTCATCGAGCACCGCATCCACCGCGTGTTTGTCGGCTGTCTCGACCCCAACCCCCTCGTCGCCGGAAAGGGCGCGCAGTTTTTGCGTGACGCCGGCATCGAGGTCAAAACCGGCGTGTGCGAGAGCGAGTGCCGCGAGATCAACGAGGTGTTCTTCCACTACATCACCCACAAGACCCCGTTCGTCGTGCTCAAGTACGCGATGACGCTCGACGGAAAGATCGCCGCCCACACCGGCGACAGCCGCTGGGTCACGGGCGAAGCCGCGCGGCGTTACGTTCACGAGACGCGAAACCGCCTGTCCGGCATCATGGTCGGCGTCGGCACCGTGCTCGCGGACGATCCGCTGCTCACCTGCCGCATCGACGGCGGCCGCAATCCGGTCCGCATCGTCTGCGACAGCCACGCACGCACGCCGCTGGACAGTCAGCTTGTACAGACGGCCGGTGAAATCCCGACTTATGTCGCGGTCACGGCGCGCAGCGAGCGCACGGCGGCGCTCGAAGCGAAGGGCGTGCACATTCTGGTCTGCGGCGAAAAGGACGGTCACGTTGACCTTACCGACCTGATGCAGCAGCTCGGCGAAGCCGGGGTGAACGGCATCCTGCTCGAGGGCGGCTCGTCGCTCGCCTTCTCGGCGCTGAAGGCCGGCATCGTCCACCGCGTGCAGGCGTACATCGCGCCCAAGCTCATCGGCGGCGCGGACGCGAAGAGTCCGGTCGGCGGCGAAGGCTTCGCAAGGATGGCGGACGCGCTCGCGCTGAAAAACGTCCGCTGCACGCCGCTCGGCGAGGATTTCCTGATCGAAGGGAGATTATAAATTGTTTACAGGCATCATTGAAGAGATCGGCACGGTCCGCCGCATCGAGCACGGCGCGAAGGGCGCCCGGCTGACGATACAGGCGAAAACCGTGCTCGAGGATACCAAGATCGGCGACAGCATCGCGACGAACGGCGTGTGTCTGACGGTCGTCTCCATGACGGACGACAGCTTTTCCGCCGACGTCATGGCAGAGAGTCTGCGGCGCTCGGCACTCGGCAGCCTGCAGGGCGGCTCACCGGTCAATCTCGAGCGCGCGATGGCGGCGAACGGCCGCTTCGGCGGTCACATCGTCTCCGGCCACATCGACGGCACGGGCACGATCGCCTCGCAGAAGCGCGAGGACAACGCGGTCTGGGTCAAGGTCAAGACCCCGGCTCCCCTGCTGCGCTACATCGTCGAAAAGGGCTCGATCGCCATTGACGGCGTGAGCCTGACAGTCGCTGCGGTGACGGACACCGACTTCTCGGTCTCCATCATTCCGCACACCGGCGCGCAGACCATCCTGCTCGGCAAAAAGCCGGGCGACCCGGTGAACCTCGAATGCGACGTCATCGGCAAATATGTTGAAAAGCTCACTGCGCCGCACAAAACCGGCGGCATCAGCACGAATTTTCTTGCAGAACACGGATTTCTGTAATCAACGGAGGAATTAACATGGCAGCAAACTACAGCACGATCGAGCAGGCTCTTGAGGAGCTGTGCGCCGGTCATCTCATCATGGTCATCGACGACCCCGACCGCGAGAACGAGGGCGACCTCATCTGCGCGGCGCAGTTCGCCACCACCCAGAACGTCAACTTCATGGCGATGAAGGCCAAGGGCCTCATCTGCACCCCGATGAGCGAGCAGGTCGCGAAGCGTCTCGGCCTCGAGCAGATGGTCAAGGTCAACACCGACAACCACCACACCGCCTTCACGGTCTCCATCGACCACGTAGACACCACGACCGGCATCTCCGCCGAGGAGCGCGGCTTCACCTGCCGCAAGTGCGTCGACCCGAACACCAAGCCGGAGGACCTGCGCCGTCCGGGCCATGTCTTTCCGCTCATCGCGCGCCGCGGCGGCGTGCTGACGCGCAACGGCCACACGGAAGCGACCGTTGACCTGTGCCGTCTGGCCGGTCTGGAGCAGTGCGGTCTGTGCTGCGAGATCATGCGCGACGACGGCACGATGATGCGCACCGCCGAGCTGCTCGAGAAGGCCGAGGAATGGGGGCTTGCGGTCATCACCATCAAGGATCTTCAGGACTACTGCCGCCGCCACGACAAGCATGTCGTGCGCGAGGCGAACGCCAAGATGCCCACCCGTTTCGGCGAGTTCCGCATCATGGGCTACGTCAACGATCTGACCGGCGAGCACCACGTTGCGCTCGTCAAGGGCGACGTCGGCGACGGCCGCGACCTGCTCTGCCGCGTGCACTCCGAGTGCCTGACCGGCGATGTATTCGGCTCGCGCCGCTGCGACTGCGGCCAGCAGCTCGCCGCCGCAATGCAGCAGATCGAGAAGGAAGGCCGCGGCGTGCTGCTCTACATGCGTCAGGAAGGCCGCGGCATCGGCCTCATCAACAAGCTCAAGGCCTACGAGCTCCAGGAGCAGGGCTTTGACACGGTCGAGGCGAACGTCAAGCTCGGCTTTGCGCCCGACCTGCGCGAATACTGGATCGGCGCGCAGATTTTACAGGACCTCGGCGCGAAGGAGCTGCGCCTGCTGACCAACAATCCGGAAAAGATCTACGGTCTGGACGGCTTCGGCGTCGAGATCAAGGAGCGCGTTCCGATCGAGATCGCGCCGCAGGAGGACGATGCGTTCTATCTGCGCACGAAAAAGATCAAAATGGGTCATCTGTTCAGCGAAAAGCTGTGATTTTACCATAACCGACTGATAACACTCACTATCTGAAAGGACGAACAAAAAATGAAGGTACTCGAAGGAAAACTGGTAGCTGGCAAGGGCAAATTTGCGATCGTAGGCGCGCGTTTCAACGAATTCATCGTCTCCAAGCTGATCTCCGGCGCGGAGGACACGCTGGTCCGCCACGGCGTAGACACGGACGACATCACGCTTGTCTGGGTTCCGGGCGCGTTTGAGATTCCGCTGGCGGCGCAGAAGCTCGCGCAGAGCGGCAAGTACGACGCAGTCATCTGCCTCGGCGCGGTCATCCGCGGCTCGACGAGCCACTACGAGCTGGTATGCAGCGAGACGGCCAAGGGCATCGCACAGGTCGGCCTCCAGACCGGCGTACCGGTAACGTTCGGCGTTATCACGACCGAGAACATCGAGCAGGCGATCGAGCGCGCAGGCACGAAGGCAGGCAACAAGGGCGCGGATGCGGCGCTGGCTGCTCTCGAGCTGTCAAATCTGCTTCCGCAGATTTGACTCTAAGGGGGACTCTGTCCCCCTTAGATACGCCCCCGGTTCCGGAGAAACCGGGGGCGATAACCCCCTCTCGTCCGCACGGCGGACGAGGCCGCGCCGCCGCGGCGCGGGCAGCGGTAAGAAAGTCAGGTACACGCCCCGACTTTCTTGGGGAATTTTACGCGGCGCACTGCGGTGCGCCTGTCCTGCCTGTTCCGGCTTCGCCGGAATGCGGCAGGAGATTGCGCGCATTGCGCGCCTTAAAAAGCGTTTGCTATGCAAACGCATAAAAACCGGGGGCGTGTACCTCGGTTTTTATACTTCTGGAGGGAGAAAGTTTCCGCATGGGAACTTTCGGACGACTCGTGTTCTGCGTAGTCAGAACACAGATTGTCGGAAAAACGTAGTTTTTCGACAGTCTCAAAAGGCACGCCTTGGGGCAGCCTCCGTACGGAAGAGACCCCAAGGCGGCTTTTGCAACTCAATTTA
>CAVIRF010000072.1:0-9406 GCA_963645185.1 Coprococcus eutactus
TCCACGACAGATCAAACGGAAACGGCTGAATTTTCAGCAGACTGCCGATGACCGCGATGCCGGAGATCACAAGAAGCGTAATGTCCTTCCTGATGCCGCCGATCTCCAGCAGACCTTCCCGTTTTTTCATTGCCCGTTTCATTGACGAGGCTCCTTCCCATACCCTACCGGGTATACTTGCATTATACATATAGGGGTATAGGTTGTCAAGATGGTGAAAGAAAAAAGTCAGCCGAAAATGAATTGCCGCCTTCATTTTTCGCAGGCGGTTTCTTCCTTTTCCGGGACAGGGCAGTTTCTTTTTTGTCTTTTTTTGATTTTGTCGTCTTTTTCCGAATTGTTCCTTGTTGTCCGTTTGGGATAATGTTATACTGTTTTTGATAGCGGTGCATATACACCACCTTATTCCCGGATATGACAAAAAGAGGTAAACTGTATGACACTCAAAGATCTGCCCATCGGCAAGACCGCAACCATCCGGTCGGTTGGCGGCGAAGGCGCGCTGCGGCAGCACTTTCTTGATATGGGTCTTATCCCCCACGGCGATGTGACAATGGTCAAGTTCGCGCCGATGGGCGACCCGATGGAGCTGCGCATTCACAGCTACGAGCTCACGCTGCGCCTTGCAGACGCCGAAAAGATCGAGATCGAAAACGTCCGCGACGCAGTCCCACCGGCGCCATCCGAGCGGCGCGCGCCCGTGCCGCATCCCGGTCTCGGCGAGGGCGGCCGCTTTCACGAAAAGCAGACCGAGCATCCCCTCCCCGACGGCACTGCGCTGACCTTTGCCCTTGCCGGCAATCAGAACTGCGGCAAGACTACGCTGTTCAACCAGCTGACCGGCTCCAACCAGCATGTCGGCAATTTCCCCGGCGTCACCGTCGACCGCAAAGACGGCGGCATCCGCGGAAAAACAGGTACGCTCGTCACTGACCTGCCCGGCATCTACTCCATGTCTCCGTATTCCAGCGAAGAGCTCGTCACGCGCAGTTTTCTGCTCGACGAGCATCCGCGCGGCATCATCAACATCGTCGACGCGACCAATATCGAGCGCAACCTGTATCTGACCATGCAGCTGATGGAGCTTGATATTCCGATGGTGCTCGCGCTCAACATGATGGACGAGGTGCGAGAAAACGGCGGCTCCATCATGGTCAACCGCATGGAGGAAATGCTCGGCATTCCGGTCATCCCGATCTCAGCGGCAAAGAACGAGGGCATCGACGAGCTGATCGAGCACGCGCTCCATGTTGCGAAATACCAGGAAAAGCCGATCGAAATGGACTACTGTGATGCAAACGATGACGGCGGCGCGGTGCACCGCTGTCTGCACGCCATCATGCACCTAATCGAGGATCACGCTGCGCGCGCGAGCCTCCCCATCCGTTTCGCGGCGGCGAAGCTCGCTGAGGGCGATCCGCTGATTCTGGAAAAGCTCGAGCTTGACGAAAACGAGAAAGAAACGCTCGAGCATATCGTCAAGCAGATGGAGACCGAGCGCGGACTCGACCGCGCCGCCGCCATCGCACACATGCGCTTCGATTTCATCGAGAAAATATGTGATGAGACCGTTGTCCGGCCGCACGAAAGCCGCGAGCACCTGCGCAGCATCCGCATCGACAGAGTGCTCACCGGCAGGCATACCGCCATTCCCTGCTTTATCGGCATCATGGGTCTGGTATTCTTTCTCACCTTCGGCGTGATCGGCAAATTTCTTTCCGACCTGCTCAGCATGGGCATTGACGCCCTCGGCGGCGTTGTGGACAGCGCGCTCACCGCGTGGAACGCGCCCTATGTCCTGCGCTCGCTCATCATGAGCGGCGTATGGGGCGGCGTCGGCAGCGTTCTTCAGTTTCTGCCGATCATCGTCACGCTGTTCTTCTTTCTCTCGCTGCTCGAGGACAGCGGCTACATGGCGCGCGTGGCGTTCGTCATGGACAAGCTGCTGCGCAAGATCGGTCTTTCTGGCCGCAGTATCGTGCCGATGCTCATCGGCTTCGGCTGTACGGTCCCGGGCGTCATGGCGAGCCGCACGCTGACCTCGGAGCGCGACCGCAAAATGACCATCCTGCTCACACCGTTCATGAGCTGCTCGGCCAAGCTGCCGATTTACGCATTCTTTTCCGCTGCATTCTTCCCGAAATACAGTGCGCTCGTCATGACGGCGCTCTACTTCGGCGGCATCCTCATGGGTCTGCTGATGGCACTGCTGCTGCGCGGCACAATGTTCCGCGGCGAAGCAGTCCCGTTCGTCATGGAGCTGCCGAATTACCGCCTGCCGGGCGCGAAAAACGTCTGCCAGCTGCTCTGGGACAAAGCAAAGGATTTCCTCCAGCGTGCGTTTACGGTCATTTTTCTCGCAACGCTCATCATCTGGTTCCTCCAGACCTTTGATCTGCGCTTTGCTATCGTTTCCGACTCCTCGCAGAGCATCCTTGCGATGCTCGCAGGCATGATCGCACCGGTTTTCCGCCCGATGGGCTTCGGGGACTGGCGCATCTCGACCGCGCTCATCTCCGGCTTCATGGCTAAGGAGAGCGTTGTTTCCACGCTGACCGTGCTGTTCGGCTCGACCGCCGACATTCTCTCCTGCCTCACGCCGCTCGCAGCGGTCAGCCTGCTGGTATTCTGCCTGCTGTACACGCCCTGCGTTGCAGCGATCGCTTCCATCAAGCGCGAACTCGGCGGCAAATGGGCAGTCTTTGTCGTCATCGCACAGTGCGTGATCGCATGGCTCTCTGCCTTTGTCGTTCACGGCTTCGGCACGCTGTTCGTATAAAATTACATAACAAATTTTGAAGTGACCCTAATAAGTCAGACCAAGATAGTTCAAGCAGCCGAAAGGGCTTGTTGTCTGTAAATTGCAGGCGGCAGGCCCTTTCGCTTTGTCTTGATCCTGTGATTATTACGAAAATCTTGATTGAATAGATTTAGTGCCTCTGGGCATAGAAAAACACCCCATTTCTCAGTACTCAGTATTTTACCATACCTGTCTAACAAATGGGGTGCCATTCAAAAATGACTGACTTTATGGCTGCGTTTTACTGCATATTAGCGAAACGTTCCACAGCCTTGGTGAAGTTTTCGATGGTCTTGTCCGCGTCACCGTGCTCGATGCCGTCGCGCACGCAATGGCGGATATGGCCCTCCAGAACGACCTTTCCGCAGCCGTTCAGTGCAGATTTTGCCGCGTTGATCTGCGACAGAATATCCTCACAGGGCACATCCTCATCTATCATGCGGTCGATGGCCTGTACCTGTCCGATAATTTTTTTCAGTCTGCGGTGCAGATTGTCCGCATCCATACACTGCTTCATGCCTCTGACCTCCATACTCTTAGGGGTATGTCTATTATAGCGCATGTAAAGCCACTGCGTCAATGGGGTCAATCTTTCGCTTTCTTCTTATACCCACAGTCGCAGTACGGTCCGCCGGAGGCGAGCGTATACTCGCGCACAAAATCCGCCGCACCGCCTGCCTCTGCCATCGTATAGTCCAGATGACACATCGCAGGCGTGAGGTCGTACAGCCCCAGCTCGCGCATCAGCGTGCAGATGCCGCACTTGTAAAAGCGCCCCTCATAGCCGCTCCCGTCGGGGTATTCGATAAAATCCATGTTCCATGAATATGGGTTGCGGTCTGCGGCTTTCAGCGCTGCGGTAGCCTTCATGGCCGCGATATTTTGCTCACTGAACTTGCTCTTGCCGCTCATGTGGCAGAACCACCGCATGGGAGCAGTCATCATCGCTTTAGCGTAATAGTCTGTGAGGCGCTCCACCTCCGGCCGCTGCGGCATGGAGAGAATGAACGCGCAGAGCATGGCGCAGCCTACGATGTTCAGACGGAACTGGTCTTCCCTCTCGAACTCCGGCAGACGGGCGATTATCGTCTTATATCTTGACTTCGAGGCCTTTGTGATGCTTGCAGCCGCGGCTTTGTCATAGCCGAATACGGCGGTCAGCTGTCTGCGGAAGGACGCCTCAAACAGCATCCACATTCCCATAGGCATGCCTGCATATTTCATCGCAGATACCTCCCGGCTTCTCGTTCCAGCTCGCGCCACACAGGATAATCCGCACCGTTCGCGTCAAAAAACGCCTTCATGTCGCGGTTCAGTCCGCTCATCTCGTCGACAGCGTTCATCGCGTGGTCGGACGCGCAGAGCTTTCCCAGTGAGGTCGCGCACATGAGCTTGAAAAAGCGCAGACAGGTCTTTCGGTATGCTGCGCTTTCGAAGTTCTCGTCATCCTTCGGCAAAATCGTGTGTCCGGCGTTTCGAATGGCACGATAGCCCTCAATATTCGCGTCGATCATGCGGTTTAAGTACGCTGTGTCGCCCTTCAGCTTTTTCAGATTGCCGTCTGTCTTGTAGCAAGCGAACGCCGCCGGCAGCACAAAGGCCGCATGGCAGAGCAGGTAGTCCTCCATCCTCGGCGTATAGTCCACCTTGTATTTTGTGCCGTCAAAAATCTGCGAAATCAGCTGTTCGCTTGAGGGCACGCCCTGCAGCGGCCCGATCGTGATTTTCTTGAGGTCGATGGAGACTACCCGGTCGTGTTCCCGGTGTCCTGCCGAAAGTGCAAAGGCGAACAGCATGGTTTTCTCCGGCAGTCGCTCGGCGAGCGCCTTTGCGCGCGCATTATTGCCCACAAAGACGATATTCTCTGTCCGGTTCGCTCGCAGCGTATCTATGATCGCGTCGATCTGCGTGCAGCGCATGACGACAAAAGTTACATCATATCGCTCGTCCGGCGCCAGCTCGGTCACGATAGGAATACGGCTGACCGACACGCGCGGCGAAAACTTATCCTTAATGCGCAGTCCGTTCGCCCGAAGCTGCTCCGCCCACTTTCCGCGCGCGAGCAGCGTTACGTCCTTCCCAGCGCGAAACAGATTTCTCGCGAGGTTGCAGCCGAGCACACCTGCGCCATATACCAGAATTTTCATCGTCAAACCTCCCGTCTCTGGAAAAATGATTAGTCGTCCTATCGATTTCTTCTGTACCCGGCTTCGTCGCGGTATTCCGGATGATTCTGCAGATAAGGGTCCCTGTCGCCGCAGATCGTGTAATCACACCGACAGCCGTTCGCGCAGGTCTCACGCCGAACCAGCCTTGCATGGAGCAGCTCCATGGATGCAAAATCCACGTTGCAGAGCGCAGGCATAATATCCGTCAGGCCGTTTTTGATGGCAAATTCCGCCGCCGGACACGCCGTAAATTCGTAATAGATCGGCTTGTCCTTCTCATACGGAGCAACCGTCATTTCATAGTCATGCCACCTGTCGCAGCCCTTCTTCGCCGTGAGAAACGCCCGGTGCATCAACTTTCGCCAGAAGGGTTTGTTGCAGTCGACAAACCGCAGCCTGCGGAAGGACGGCAGGATCAGATTTTCCTCAATCTCCTCGATTTCCCGAAACGAAGTGACGGCTTTGCAGACCACATAATAGCTCATGATGGCAATGCAGTCGTAGGTTCCGCCTGCGCCGTTGTGAAAGTTTTTCCTGCCGCCGAGATCGGTGCGCCAGTCCGAAAGGAACGCCGCATACTGCCGCTGCACCTGTTCCCAGACGCGCTCCCGCTCGTGCTGCGGATAGTGCAGCGCAATCTTTGCTTTGATCTGCTTTTTGCAGGCTTTGGAATAGAGCACATGACACGCTCGGTCAAATTGCAGTTCGCTGTCCTTCATGCCGAACACCTTGCCTTCCCGGTCATCGTCCGACCCCTTTCAGGCGGCTTCTCTTCGCGCTCTCCTCCGTGTCGTCCGACTCATCGTAAGCGTCATACGGCGCGGACGGGTCATGAGCTCTCCTCCCGAAGGGCGAGCAGAGCCTGTCCTTATGGGCAAACGCAAAGTCAAAATTGTCCGTCCAGCCGGTGTGGCCCGTGATAAAATACGGTTTCAGTCCCCGTGCGCGCAGCTTTTTCTCCAGCGCTGCCAACGACCTTACCGCCAGCTTGTTATCCTCCGCCAGAGCAGCAATGAAGCTATAGCCGCCGTCTGCGCCGAACCAGATGGTGTCGCCGGTGAAAAGATATTGGTCGTCGATCAGGTACACCATGTGTCCCCACGTGTGACCGGGGACAAGAAAGCACTCGATCCTGATGCCATCGATGTCGATGACCTCGCCATCGTGCAGCAGCACTTTTTCATTGTTGATCGTCACCTGCGGCAGCTTATAAAGGTGATAGATGACCTTTCGGCGTACCTCGCCAGTCAGATAGCGGTTCTCGATTTCACCGATGTACAGCACCGCATCACGAAACAGTCCCGGACTGTCCGCCTCCACCGCCCCTACATGGTCGGTATCCTGATGCGTGATGAGAATGTGTCGGATGCTTTTCGGGTCGATGCCGAGCCAGCTCATTTTCTCTGCCAGACGGTCGTAGTTGTACCCGGCGTCGATCATGATGGTGGTATCGCCCTTGCGGTAGAAGAAGATATTGGCCACCCATTCGCGGACGCAGGCCACATGCTCATCAATCCATCCGGTGTTCAGGGGCTTGAAAATCTCCTTGCCGCGATACATTCTGCTCATCGCTTTCCGCTGGAACTCTGTTGCTTGTCTCGACATATCGCACCTCCATTTTCTCGCATTCCACATACGTCAGTGGGAAAGAGGCTTGCAGCACCGTGCTTTTCCGCACTGTCCACCCATTTTCGCTTAGAAAGGTCAGATATTCTTTGCTTGTCCATTTGCTGTGCAGCGGAAAGCCTGCCAGCCGCATCAGAAAGGCTCGGACTCTGCCGGACAAGGAATTTTCCGCGTGCGTAAAGGTCGGCGCCACCAGAATACCGTCGTCCTTCAAAACCCGTTTGATCTCAAGCAGCGCCTTCTCCGGCTGCGGAACGATATGCAGCGCGTTGGAGACGATCACCACATCGAACGCCGCATCCGCATAGGGCAGGCAGAACATATCCTGTACCGAAAAATGCAGATTTTTGGCATGACTGCCCTGTTTAGCCTGCCGTATCATTTGCTCGGAAGCATCTGTTGCCTCGATACGCTCCGCCGCCGCTGCTATGTGCTTCGCAATCAGTCCGGTTCCCGCGGCCAGCTCCAGCACCGTTTTTTGCTGCACCACCGGGCGCAGCAGCGCATACATTCTGTCATACGCCGCCGCATCCTTGCGCATAAACCGGTCGTAGATTTTCGCCGTCCTGTCCCAGAAATTCCTGCGTTTCTTCATTGCCGTTGTCCTCTGCCGCTCAGATGCCTGCGTGAAGGTTTGGTTAGAACTCGCTAACCATCGTCTTTTCAAAAAGCCGCGTCTCTGCGGCCCTTTTCCTGTTTCATCCTTTAATTATATAGTAGCAAAGGTGTTTGCAAATTGCAAGGGGAAGTATGGGGATGGGCTTTCCGGTTTCAAACATATCTGTCAAAAAGCTCAAACAGGAATGCCCCTCACGCATAGGCGTGAGGGGCGATGGTCATCACCCATGGTGAGACTCGTACCTATCAGGAATTTCTACTCTCGCCCCACGTGAGGGGCAGTCGATCGTCTGATTACCTCCATCACCATCTACAACAAATTTCTACTCACGCCCCTACGTGAGGGGCGACCTGCTGCTGCTCCAGTCGTTCGGTGAGCTGCTGCTTATTTCTACTCACGCCCCTGCGCGAGGGGCGACAGCAATTTTTCACAAAACTATCAGTTGGTTTATATGATAAATTGCTGCAAAACTCACAGTTTTCAAATCAACACTTCCTGTATTCTCCTGCATTCCTTTGAAAACTGTAAAAATTACTATGTTTTATCTGCGCGAACCTCTCGGGAAAATATGTACGGGCGAGGTCGGCGCTAAAAAATCAGTGCTCCTCCTGCCTCTACAAGAGGCTTCTTTCCCATTGTCTCAACTCTTCGTTCGAAAGAATTACCCAATCGATAAAATCGAACCGAATCCTGTTCTTCGTCTATAATTTTTCTCAGTTCATTCTTCAGAACTACCAGTTGTGCAGCATCCAAAAGCACTTCAAAGACAGAGTTCTGAACACGCATTCCATAACGTTCGCAGATTTTAGCAACCTTCCGCAGTCGCTTCTGTCCAGAAGCATTCGTTGTATCTACATCGTACGTCACGACCAGCATCATATCTCGTTACCTCCATATAAAGATAGCGATCCAGATCGCCGCGAAGCACACGAGCAAACAGCATTGACTGCGTATACGGAATTAGACCAATTGAAATCTTTTCTTTCAAAAACGGGTGCTGGATCGTTTCACGTTTTCTGGATCGCCACTGTTCAATTACCTTTCTCCGTCCCTTCTCGCTGAGATACACAGCACCAAAACCCGTGGTAAAGTCCTGTGCGCGGAACTGATCTTTATTAAACATCGAAATAACCATTCGATCGCATAAAGGCGCACGCAGTTCTTCCATGATATCCAAAGCAAACGGAGGAAAAACGCTTGACGATATACAGCTCCGAACATACAATGAAATTACATTATTGGGTCAATAAAATCAGGATGAAATGGAGCAATGCCATGGAATATTATGCGAAATCCCCTAATGCACAAGGTCATCAGCCAACAGTAAAAGAGCATTTGCAGAAGGTTGCGAAATTAACGCAAATGCATGGAGAACTAATAGGATTAGGTCTGGTTATGGAACTGATAGAACTGCTGCATGATTTCGGAAAATACACACAAGCCTTTCAAGATGTGCTGAAGGGCATTCGAACAGGTGTCGATCATGCTATGGGTGGTGCTACGCAGAAGCTCGCTATCAGGGAAAGTCTGACAGTCATCCAATAGTAGAGGCGATCAACGGACATCATGATGGTCTGGTTGCGTACGATGAGATAAAAGGAGAGCTTTACGCTGTTGCAGATCTGAAGAAGATGGTTCATGGAAATGCAGGGAAAGATCCTGCGATTGAAAATGAGGAGCAACTGAGGGAAGCAATTGCTGCTTTTAAAAAGGACTTTCCTGATTTCAAGCTGCCAAAGCTGCCGAAGTCGCCTGAAAGAGAACTGGAGTCTATGCTGTATGCTCGCATGATTTTCTCCTGTCTGGTGGATGTAGACTATACAGCATCAGCGATAGACAATGACAGTGAATACCTTTCGCACGCTCAGAATAACTGTTTTGACCCGAAGGCTTTACTGAAAAAGCTAAATGACTACCGAGAGGATATTAAACGGCATTCTAATGCGGATAAGATTTTGAACGCATATCGGGATCAGGTTTTCGAACAGTGCGGAAAAATGGGTGATGAACCAGAAGGACTGTACACTCTGACAGCACCCACAGGTACGGGGAAAACGCTGGCATTGCTGCATTTTGCTCTTCGGGAGTCTGTGAAACTTTTTCTGTAAAATAACCTAAGCAAGGTTCTTCTATGATATAATAAATATCATTAGGAGGGCCTTTTATTATGGCAAGACAAAAGAAACCTGTACA
>CAVIRF010000073.1:0-9317 GCA_963645185.1 Coprococcus eutactus
AAGCCTTTACTGGTGATCCTGAATGCATCTTTGAAGCAGAGTGCTAAACAGTTACGAAATAACAAAATGCACTCCCGAGGGAGTGCATTTTTGCTGCGCGATAACTTTTTAGAGTTTGAGAGATTTAATCCACGCGCCGACGTCGGCGGAGGAGGCGAGGCGCTTGCCGGGCTTCCAGTTTACCGTGCTGGGGCAGAGGGCGTGCAGCACGCTGTCGGTCTTGCCCATGCCGGAGCCGCCCGAGGTCGCGAACGGGATGACGGTCTTGCCGGAGAAATCGTAGCTCTCGAGGAAGGTGTCGATGATGGTCGGGGCGACGTACCACCAGATCGGGAAACCGACGAATACGGTGTCGTACTGCTCCATATTGGCAACCTTTTCAGCGATTTCGGGACGGGAGTTCGGGTCAGCCATCTCCACGCTGCTGCGGCTGCGCTTGTTCATCCAGTCGAGGTCGGCGGACGTATAGGGGACAGCCGGCTTGATCTCGAACAGGTCAGCGCCGGTCTCGTCCGCGATACGCTTTGCGAGCTTTGCGGTTACGCCGCTGGCAGAAAAATATGCAACAAGAGTCTTAGCCATAAGAAAAACCTCCAGTTTTTATTTGGTAAGTATAGTGTACGCCTTGGAGTGTGCTCAAAGTCAAGGGGTTCTGCGAAATAATACGAATAGTAATATTATACGGAACGGAAAACGAAAAGGACGCCCGTTGACGGGCGTCCTCTGATGTTAAATGGAGAGAAAATACTCGTGGATTGCGGTGCTGTTGTCGAGCTCGGGATGAAATGCGGTGACGAGCTGGTTTCCCTGCCGCGCTGCGACGATCTTGCCGCCGACAACGGCGAGCGCCTTCGCGTCACCCGACACCGACTCGATGTAGGGCGCGCGGATGAAGGTCATCGGCAGTGTGCCGAGTCCTTCGAAGCGGTCGTTCGTGAAAAAGCTGCCGAGCTGACGGCCGTAGGCGTTGCGCTTGACCGCGATGTCCATCGTCGCGAAGCACGGAACGCCGCCGTCCACCTGCTTCGCGAGCAGGATGAGTCCGGCGCAGGTGCCGAAAACCGGCATGCCCTCCGTGATGCGCGCGCGGAGCGCATCGAACAGGTCGAGGTCGTGCAGCAGGCGGCGCATGACCGTGCTCTCGCCGCCGGGGATGATGAGACGGTCGAGCGGCTTTTCGAGGTCGCGTGCCTGCCGGATTTCGAAATGCGGCTCATCGAGGCGGTCGAGCATGGCGGCATGCTCGGCGAACGCGCCCTGAAGCGCTAAAATTCCGGTTGCCATGGCTTACTTCCCGCGCTCCGCCATGAGCAGAGCGATTTCATTTTCGTTGATGCCGACCATCGCCTCGCCGAGGTTGGTGGACAGCTCTGCGATGAGCTTTGCATCGGTGTAGTTCGTAACCGCCTTTACGATCGCCGCTGCACGCTTTGCCGGGTCGCCGGACTTGAAGATGCCCGAGCCGACGAATACGCCTTCTGCGCCGAGCTGCATCATGAGCGCGGCGTCCGCCGGGGTCGCAACGCCGCCGGCTGCAAAGTTGACGACCGGCAGACGGCCGTTTTCGTGGACATACTGCACCAGCTCGACCGGAACGGCCAGTTGCTTTGCTGCTTCATACAGCTCGTCCTCGCGCAGGTTCTGCACGCGGCGGATTTCTGCGTTCATCGCGCGCATGTGGGTAACGGCCTGTACGACGTCGCCCGTGCCCGGCTCGCCCTTGGTGCGGATCATGCTCGCGCCCTCTGCGATACGGCGGAGCGCCTCGCCCAGATCACGTGCGCCGCAGACGAACGGAACGTTGAACTTGGTCTTGTCGATGTGGTAAACGTCGTCGGCCGGGGAGAGGACTTCGCTCTCGTCGATGTAGTCGATCTCGATGGCCTCGAGGATCTGCGCCTCGACGAAGTGGCCGATGCGGCACTTTGCCATGACCGGGATGGAAACCGCCTCCTGAATGCCGCGGATCATGCCGGGGTCGCTCATGCGAGATACGCCGCCTGCCGCGCGGATGTCCGCCGGGATGCGCTCGAGCGCCATGACCGCGCACGCACCTGCTTCCTCTGCGATTTTTGCCTGTTCCGGGGTGGTAACGTCCATGATGACGCCGCCCTTGAGCATCTGCGCCAGTTCCTTGTTGAGTTCGTAACGAGTAGCCATATGTATATATCTCCTTCGGGTTAGTGTGTTTTGCGGTTGATGCGGTTATTATAACGCTGCGGTGGCATGAATAAAATAATCAGTTTGCAAATGTTTTATAAGGTCAGATGAAAAACTTCACCAAATTTACAGACAGCTCTTGATTTCCGGCTCTTGGTCTGGTATTATACTGATATTATTTCGCAAAGGCGCGAGACGGTATCGTCTCGCGCCTTTTTTGCATTCCGCTGCGGCGTGGAAAGCGACGAAAGGACGGGGTATAAAAATGGAGAAATTCACCGAGATGATCAACGCTCTCGACGGGTGGCTGTGGGGACTCCCCATGATCGTGCTGCTGCTCGGCACGCACCTGTTTATGACCTTCCGCACGGGTTTCATTCAGCGAAAGACCTTCACCGGCGTTCGCCTGTCCGTGACCAAGGACCCGGATTCGCCGGGCGACGTCAGCCAGTTTCAGGCGCTGACGACCGCGCTCGCGTCCACCATCGGCACCGGCAATATCGTCGGCGTGGGCACGGCGGTGTTCATGGGCGGCCCGGGCGCGGTGCTGTGGTGCTGGCTGACCGGCGTGTTCGGCATCGCGACCAAGTACGCGGAAAGCCTCATCGCGGTCAAGTACCGCGTCAAGACCGCTGACGGCCGCATGATGGGCGGCGCGATGTATGCGCTCGAGCGCGGCCTGAAATGGAAAGCGTTCGGCAAGGTGATGGCGGTGCTGTTCGCGCTGTTTGCGATGCTCGCGTCGTTCGGCATCGGCTGCGGCACGCAGATCAACGCCATCGCGGAAGTCATGGAAAACAACCTGCCGTTCGCGTTTCCGCGCATCGCCGTCGGCATCGTGTTCGGCATCATCACCGCGGTCGTCATCATCGGTGGCATCAAGTCCATCGCGGTCGTCTGCGAAAAGCTCGTGCCGTTCATGGCGGCGTTCTACGTCGCCGGCTGCATCGTTATCCTCGGCATCAACGCCGACTACATCTTCCCGGCCATCAAGGCTATCCTGACGCTCGCGTTCCAGCCGGGCGCGGTCGCCGGCGGTCTGGTCGGCGGCGGCATCCGTCTCGCGCTCCAGTACGGCGTGGCGCGCGGCCTGTTCTCTAACGAGTCCGGCATGGGCTCTGCGCCGCTCGTCGCGTCCGCCGCACAGACGCGCAATCCGGTGCGGCAGGCGCTCGTTTCCGCTACCGGCACGTTCTGGGACACGGTCGTCGTCTGCCTCATGACCGGTCTGGTTCTGGTCTCGACTATTATGAAGAACCCGAACATCAACATGGACACCATCGAAAACGGCGGCCAGATGACGACGGCGGCGTTCTCGCAGATCCCGTATATCGGCCCGGCCATCCTCGTCATCGGCATCATCACCTTCGCGTACTCGACCATCCTCGGCTGGTCGTACTACGGCGAGCGCGCGGCGGAATATCTGCTCGGCCGCAAGGCCATCCTGCCGTACAAGGTGATCTTCACCGCCATCGTCGTGCTCGGTCCGGTGCTCGCGCTCGACCTTGTATGGACGATCGCGGATGTACTCAACGCGCTCATGGCGATCCCGAACCTCGTAGCGGTGCTGCTGCTCTCGGGCGTCATCGCGAAGGAGACGAGCCACTATCTCGCGAACCTCGACGAGAAGGACACGAGCGAGATACCGGTCATCCGCCGATAAGCTTATAAAATATCCGTCTCCGCTGAAAAAACTTGTGTTAAGAGCGAGAATATGTTATACTGATAGAGCGTTTCGCGTAAGATTGTAAAGAGCAGTCGCGCGGACGGCTCCCGTTTCAGAAATCCGGGGGGCGAGGCATTATGCTTCGCTCCCTTTCTTTGTTTGAAACCGGACAGAATGTATGACAAAACCGGCGGAGAGGGCTTCTCCGTCCCCAAAGGAGACAGAAAGACATGGAGGCATTCTCGAGCTTCATCACCTCGCTCGAAAACTGGATCTGGGGCGCGCCCATGCTCATCCTGCTGTGCGGCACGCACATTTTCATGACGCTGCGCACCGGATTCATCCAGAAAAAGACGTTTACGGGCATTCGCCTGTCCGTGACCAAGGACCCGGACTCCCCGGGCGACGTCAGCCAGTTTCAGGCGCTGACGACCGCGCTCGCGTCCACCATCGGCACGGGCAACATCATAGGCGTCGGCACGGCGATCTATCTCGGCGGTCCGGGCGCGGTGCTGTGGTGCTGGCTGACCGGCGTATTCGGCATCGCGACCAAGTACGCGGAGAGCCTGATCGCGGTCAAGTACCGCGTGCAGACGGCTGACGGCCGCATGATGGGCGGCGCGATGTACGCGCTTGAGCGCGGCCTGAAGTGGAAGAAGTTCGGCAAGGTGCTCGCGATGCTGTTCGCGCTGTTCGCGATGCTCGCGTCGTTCGGCATCGGCTGCGGCACGCAGATCAACGCCATCGCCGAGGTCATCGAGACCAACCTGCCCATCGGCATTCCGCGCATCGCCATCGGCATCGTATTCGGCATCATCACCGCCATCATCATCCTCGGCGGCATCGAGACCATCGCGACCGTGTGCGAAAAGCTGGTTCCGGTCATGGCGCTGTTCTACGTGCTCGGCTGCATCATCATCCTCGGCATCAACTACGACTATATCCTCCCGGCGCTCAAGGCGATCTTTACGCTTGCGTTTCAGCCGGGCGCGGTGGCTGGCGGTCTGGTCGGCGGCGGCATCCGTCTCGCGCTCCAGTACGGCGTGGCGCGCGGTCTGTTCTCCAATGAGTCCGGCATGGGCTCCGCACCGCTCGTCGCATCCGCCGCGCAGACGCGCAATCCGGTGCGTCAGGCGCTCGTTTCCGCGACCGGCACGTTCTGGACGACGGTCGTTGTCTGCCTTGTGACCGGCCTTGTGCTCATATCGACCATCATGAAGAACCCGGCGGTCGATATGGCGAACATCGCCAACGGCGGCCAGATGACCACGATCGCGTTCGCGCAGATCCCGTACATCGGCCCGGCCATCCTCGTGTTCAGCATCATCACCTTCGCCTACTCGACCATTCTTGGCTGGTCGTACTACGGCGAGCGTGCGGCGGAATACCTAATCGGCCGCAAGGCGATCCTGCCGTACAAGCTGCTGTTCCTCGCGGTCGTCGTGTTCAGCTCGGTGCTCGCGCTCGACCTTGTGTGGTCCATCGCGGACATTCTGAATGCGCTGATGGCGATTCCGAACCTCATCGCGGTGCTGCTGCTGTCGGGCGTCATCGCACGAGAGACAAAGCACTACCTCAAGAACCTCGACGAGGAAGATACGTCGGAGATACCGGTCGTAGACCGGTGATCTCCTCCTCTAAGGGGGACGCTGTCCCCCTTAGATACGCCCCCGGTTCCTGACGAAACCGGGGGCGATAACCCCCTCGCCCCTGCACGGCAGGGGCGGCCGCGCCGCCGCGGCGCGGGCAGAGGTAAGAAAGTCAGGTACACGCCCCGACTTTCTTAGGGAATTTTAATGCGGCGCTCTGCGGAGTGCCTGTCCTGCCTGTTTTGCCGAAGGCAAAATACGGCAGGAGATTGCGCGCTGTGCGCGCGAAAAGGCACGCCTTTGGCGTGCCTTTTGTCCTTTATTGGTGCAGATAGGTTTCAAGGTCGGATTTGATCGAGGTGACTTTGGGGCCGTAGACGATCTGGACGGCGGTGCCTTGGTGGAAGACGCCTGCGGCGCCGGTGGATTTAAGCAGAGCTTCGTCGACATTGCTGCCGTCGCGGACGGTGCAGCGCAGGCGCGTGATGCAGCAGTCGATGTCCGCGATGTTCTCGCGGCCGCCGAGACCTTCGACGATCGTGCGCGAGAGGGCAGCAGCGTCTGTTTTTTCGGTCTGGCTGGCGGTCTCGCGGCGCGCAGGCATGTCCTTCCGGGTGTACAGCTTTACTTCGGATGCGCTGTCGCGGCCGGGCGTGCGGTAGTCAAATCTGCGGATCATGACCGCGAAAACGAGGTAGTAGACGACGAAATAGACCGCGCCGACGGCCGGTATCCAGAGCCAGCTCGTTTTTGCGTTGCCCTGCATCACGCCGAACAGCGTCAGGTCGATGAGACCGCCCGAAAACGTCAGACCGACGCCGACGTTCAGCAGGTGCATGAGCATATAGGCCGCCCCGGCGAGCACGCAGTGCACGGCGTACAGGGCAGGCGCGGCGAACAGGAAGGTGAACTCAAGCGGTTCGGTGATACCGGTCAGCATGGAGGTCAGCGCCGCCGACAGCAGCAGGCCGCCTGCGGTTTTGCGGTTTTCCGGCTTTGCACAGCGGTACAGCGCGAGCGCAGCGCCGGGCAGGCCAAAGATCATCAGCGGAAATTTTCCGGCCATGAAGCGCGTTGCCTCGACCGAAAAATGCGAGATGCCCGGCGCGGCAAGCTCCGCGAAAAAGATGTTCTGCGCGCCCTCGACCAGATGGCCGTTCACCACGGCCGTACCGCCGAGCGCGGTCTGCCAGAACGGGATATAGAACACATGGTGCAGGCCGAACGGGATGAGCGCTCGCTCGATGAAGCCGTACAGCCACGTTCCGGCGTAGCCGGAGGAAAGTACGAAGCCGCCGAGCGCATTGATGCCGCGCTGCACGACCGGCCAGACCAGATACATCGCAATGCCGACGAGCATGTAAACGGCGGCGGAGATGATGGGAACAAAGCGCGTGCCGCTGAAAAAGCTGAGCACCTGCGGCAGCTCGATGCGGTAAAAGCGGTTGTGTAGCGCCGCCGTACCCAGACCGACGATAATGCCGCCGAACACGCCCATCTGAAGCGACTGGATGCCCAGAACATTCGCTTCCGCGCCAGAAAGGGTGGGCGCGCCGAAGCTGGCGAGCATCGCACTGATGGTGGCGTGCATGATGAAAAAGGAGATGGCGGCGGCGAGGGCCGCGACCTCCTTTTCCTGCCGCGCCATGCCGATGGCGACGCCGATCGCGAAGAGCAGCGGCAGATTGTCGAATACGATCGATCCGGCGGCGTTCACTACCTCCAGAATCGCGTGCGCGAACGTTCCCGGCCCGAGCAGCGGCAGTAGACCGTAGGTGCGCAGCATGGTCTCGTTTGTGAACGAGCCGCCAACGCCGAGAAACAGACCGGCCACCGGCAGAATGGCGATCGGCAGCATGAACGAGCGCCCGATGCGCTGCAAAACCCCGAAAACCTTGTCTTTCATAACGCTTCCTCTTTTCAAAGGTGATGCACAAAGCATGCCCCGAAAAAGAGGAAAAATGCAGAAAAGGAAAAAGAAAAAAGAGAAGAAAAAGGAAAAGGGCACGCCACGGTGTGTCCAGTTAAGAAAACATTCTAAGGCGAGAGAGAAACGGTATAGCTTCGGCTATGCCGTTTCTTTCATTTTTGCCTGCTATCAAATACTTTGGACATTTCCAAAATCCCGATACCTTTGTAGTAGATATCTACCTCTTGTCT
The DNA here is from genome assembly GCA_963645185.1 of Coprococcus eutactus. Classification (GTDB taxonomy): domain Bacteria; phylum Bacillota; class Clostridia; order Oscillospirales; family Butyricicoccaceae; genus Agathobaculum. The sequence goes on from CAVIRF010000073.1 coordinate 7,576, forward strand.
GCGGTTGATTTTGCTATGGGGATCGGTCGCTGCGTGAATGACGATCTTCTCAACGAACTCATGCAGGATACGAGGTGTCAGCTCCGGGATATCGGTATACTGGCGAACAACGGACAGAAACCTGTCAACATTGGCACTTTTGCCTTCTACTTCTTCGATTTCCTCACGGAGTATTGCAGCCTGTGCCTGCAAACCAGCCTGTTCCGCTTCATAATCGGTGGACAGCTTGTGAAAACGCTCGTCTGTCAGCTTGCCGCTGATGTTGTCCTCATACAGCCGCTTGAAGATCATATCCAGTTCTGTAATACGCTTCTCACTTTCCGACAGCAGCTTACGCTTTTTTGCAAGACCTTTATTGCGTTCCTTTACATCCATATCCATGACCATTTGAACGAAACGGTTTTCATGGCTTCTTGCGAAGGACACGATCTCCCGCAGATTTTGAAGGATCAGTTCTTCCAGGATAACCGTTCGGATGGAGTGTGGTGTGCCACACACCTGCTTTCCCTTGCGATATCCAGAGCAGATGTAGTATTCCTGATCCTTTCGGAAGCCGGTCGCTCTGCACTGGTACAGGATCGAGCCACAATCGGCACAGTACATCATGCCGGAGAACATTCCCATTTCTCCCATCTTTGTCGGACGGCGCCGTGACTGCCGCGCCTGCTTTACCGCCTCGGCAATGGCTTCTGTCCAGATAGGTTCATGGGTATTCTCAAAGATGACCCATTCACTTTCGGGATTTTTAATTTTCTTTTTGCTCTTGTAGGACTTCTTTGTGGTCTTGAAGTTCACCGTATGCCCCAGGTACTCACGCCAGCGATCCATAATTCCCGCTATCGTGGTATTGTCCCAGCCATAGGGATCACCCTGCTTTTTTACATTACAAGGGATGCCTTTGCTTTCGTAGTAAGCGGCAGGAGTGAGGATTTTCCGCTCCCGTAGCTTTCGTGCTATCTGGGACGGTCCAAACCCATCCATAACATACAGCCCGATTTCATAGACCACATCGGCAGCCTCACGGTCGGGTATCCAATGTTTGTTGTCATCCGGGTCTTTCATGTATCCGTAGGGCGCATTAGTCGTCAAATGTTCTCCGGCGTTCCCCTTGACCTTCATCACAGCACGGATTTTGCGGCTGGTATCTTTGGCGTACCACTCATTAGTCAACCTCGAATAAAGAATGACGCTTTATGCCTCGATATATCCGACAAAATTGTAGTAGATGTGAATGTCCCGTTCCTCGTGACCGTCCACGGTGCGGCGTTCGCTGATCTCGATTTTCTGAATGAGTCGCACCAGCGTGGGGCGGTCGAGTTCTTCAAGCTGGGCGTAGTCCTGCAACATGTCCAGCCATGCGTCCACGGAGGATTCCGTCTCCCGGCTGGCGGCAAGCTGTTCCGTCAACTCCTTGCGACGATCCTGCTTTTCCCTGCGCTCGGCTTCGTACTGGTTGAGCAGATTGACGCACACGCTCTCTGGGATGCGTCCCAAAACCTTATCCTCATAAGCGGATTGAATCAGCTTATCCAGCTCCGGAAGCCGCTTGCCGATGGCGTTCAACTCCGCTTGCAATGTTTTGGTACGCTCCAAGCTGGCACTCTGCTCCCTCGCTAAAAGATGCGTTCTCAGCGTCTCACGGCTGTTCTGCGCCCACATTGCCTTGCACCGAATGTCGGTCAGGACAATCTGCGTCAGCACCTTCTGGTTGATGTAGTGGGACGAACAGGCATTTTTGCCGC
>CAVIRF010000074.1:0-9251 GCA_963645185.1 Coprococcus eutactus
GAGAAAATCACTATGGATTTTTTCTTAGGTGTCCAACTTCATTATGCAATCAACCAAGAAAAAATGTTTATTCTTTGCGTTTTAATATTGCCGCTGGTTGTTCTTGCGGAGCTTCTGAAAATGAGCAAATAAAGGAGGTTGAGACAATGGCAAGCTATACAGCCCGAAAAAATAAAGCGGGGCAAATTGTAAGCTTTCAAATAAAAGTATCCCGAGGGCGTGACAAGCTCACCGGGAAACAGCTTACACCGTACACAATGACATACACACCCCCGGAGGGGTGGAGCAAAAGAGCGATTGCAAGAGAGCTTCAAAAAGTCATGGGCGAGTTTGAAGCGGCTTGCAATCGTGGCGAAATCCTCACCAAAGAGGAGCAAAAAGCCCATGCACAGGAAAAAGCGGAAAAAGCCGAACACCAAAAGACAGAGGAACAGAAAAAGCCGACATTTAACAAATATGCGGAGCTGTTCATAAAAGAAAAAGCCGCCACGCTTTCAGCTACTACAATACAGAGTTATAAACAGGCGTTGAAACGTCCGGCGGCTGTGTTCGGTGAAATGAAATTAGAAGACATAGATTTTCTAATGGTGAAGCAATTTATAACCGATTTACAGACCGCCAAAGCGGAAAACGGCAAAAAGCCGCTTGCACATGGTACGATTGTTACATATTACACCACATTACACACACTTTTTGAAAGTGCCGTTGAAAATGGTGTGATAGTTCAAAACCCTATGCAACGAATGAAAAAGCCCAAACCACGCAAGGACGATATGCCCCGGGAAGCTCTCGTATATTCCGAAAGTGAACTTGCTTATATTATGGAGTGCTTGAACAGTGAGCCGTTAAAATGGCGGGCGATGGTTCTATTTATGATTGACAGCGGTTGCCGCCGTGGTGAGGTTGCCGGGTTGAAATGGGAAGAAATCAATTTTCAAACCGGAAAAGTCACCATTTGCCGAAATGCTCAATATACCAAAGAAAAAGGCGTGTATATAAGCACCCCAAAGAGCCACAAAAGCCGGGAAATCATTATAAACGCCCCTGTTTTACAGGTTCTCAAGGAATGGAGAAAACAACAGGCGTTGCTATATTTCAGCAAGGGACAAACAACCGGGGGTTATTGCTTCACACAGAACGAGGGCGAAATATTAAACCCGAACACCATAACCGCATATATAAGACAGTTCGGAAAAAAGTATAATTTGCCCGGTATGCACCCCCACGCATTACGGCACACAATGGCGACAATCAGCATTGCAAACGGTGCGGACGTTGTGAGCGTTTCTAAAAAATTGGGGCATTGTAACCCCTCTGTTACGCTCAATATATACAGCCACGCCAACGAAGAAGCACAACGGCGAGCAACTGAAATTTTCGCCGTTGTAGTTTATAAAAATCAGAAACACGCATAACAGGAGGAAAAGATCATGAACAAATACGAAATTGAAAACACCGCTTTACACCTCAAAGCACTTTTAACCGTTCTTTGTGAAGTAGACACCGACAACGAAAGCGCACTTGCTGAAATGCCCCACGCATTGAGACCAGCCGCCGAGCTTGCCGAAAAGCTGTATTGTGCTATTGCTGATATGAAATAATGAGACAGGCACACCGCCCCGGAGGGATAACACCCCGCCGGGGTTTTCTTTTGCCCTGTTGTGTTGGTGCTGTGGGGTTGGTGTACGCTGTGCGGCGTTCTGTGGGGCGTTGTACGGCGTTTTTGTGTTGTGGGCGTTTGGCTAATTTCGGCGGCGTTCCGGGCGTTCTGTGGGCTGTCTGTGCGGCTGTGGGCGTGGCGTTGCGCCGCCGCCCTACCTTCCTACCTAAAAAGGATTTTTTGACCGATTTTTCCAAGGAATCCGAGACAGAACACCGCCCGGGCGAGGTAATGCGGTTCGTTTGCAAGCTCTCCACCAGCTCACAGCAGAACCCACACCACCAGCGGCACACAGGCGGCTCAGCATACACCAGCAAGGACACCACCGCCCGGAACAGCACAGAGCCACCAACACCGAGAAAATACAGTCGATTTTATTACACCTTTTCAAGCGAATTTTTGAAATTTCTCCGGGTTGGTACTATTTCGCCCGGCTTGACACTGTGCGGCACTGTTGCGCCGTGCCATTGAAAAGATAAATACTAATCTGTACAGCATTGGCAGGCAACAGAAAAGAGATAGTAATATAACACTATTCGTTTTTGACACTAACGGTACTGCTCCCGGGCGAATAGGTACATATATGTTTTTACATTTGACCGCCGCCGGGGGTGAATTGGTGAAGCTGTGAATTTTCCCGGCTCTGTTGATTTTCTGTTGATTTTTCGGCAAAAATCGGCGTTGTAAAAAGCCTGTGAAGCGGCGAAAACCGCACAAACACAGGCTTTTCTAAAATTTACGGTTTATTTTTTCAAAAAAATTTTCCATGAGTTATTTGCAAGGGTTACAAAGGGCGGATGGCGTTTCTTATCGGCTGACAAAGCTTACAATGTTTTCCTAAAGATTGCTAAATATGACATACCATGAAGCCTGTGGGTTATGAATGGCGATCCATACAAAGCCCGCCATTAAAAGGACGCTTACCACTATTATCACCCAAAAGCAATACCATCTCTGTTTTGGTGTCATAAGATTTCCCTCATTTCATCATAACTGCGGTCTGATATTCTTCACATCTTCTGCCGTTTGCCAAAACTCACGCCTTATATTTATAGAATAACAGATATTCACAGTTTGTAAAGGGATTCTGCGCAGATTTATCCGGCTGTTTTTCAAAGCAGCAGGGCGGCGAAACGCCGCCCCTTTCTCCCCTGCTTACAGTGTCTCGACGAGCGTTTTCACGTACTCGCGGAACACGCCGCCGCGCTTTTCCGCGATCTCGTTGACCTCCGCGCCCGACAGCGGCTTGTTCAGCACGCCGGCCGCCATGTTGGTGATCATGGCGATGCCGAGGACAGGCAGACCGCAGTGCACCGCCGCGATGACCTCGAACACGGTAGACATGCCGACCGCGTCCGCGCCGAGCGTACGGAACGCACGGATCTCCGCCGGGGTCTCGAACTGCGGACCGTTCACGCCGATGTATACGCCGCGGCGCAGCACCGTGCCGCACTTCTCCGCCGCCGCGAGCGCCTTTTCGCGCAGCGCCGGTGCGTAGGCGAACGTCATGTCCGGGAAGCGCGTGCCGAGCGCAGCGTCATTCGCGCCGGTCAGCGGACTCTTGCCCGTCAGGTTGATATGATCCTCGATCAGCATGAAGTCGCCCACCTCGAAGCCGGTATTGATGCCGCCCGAGGCATTCGTGACGACGAGCGCCTGAATGCCGAGCTCCTTCAGAACATAGACCGGATAGGCGATCTCGTCCGGCGCGTAGCCCTCGTAGCCGTGCAGGCGGCCCTGCATGCAGATGACGCGGCGGCCCGACAGCGTGCCGCAGACCAGACGGCCTGCGTGGTCGGGCGCGGTCGAGACGCGGAAATGCGGAATATCGCCATACGGGATGCAGACCGGCTGCTCGATCTCCTCCGCGAGCGGACCGAGGCCCGAGCCGAGGACGATGCCGATCTCCGGGATGAACGGCAGCTTTCCGCGCAGGAAATCCGCCGACCGCTTTACTTCATCGTGTGTCAGCATGGTTTTTCCCTCCTTACAGGCGGCTCAGGATGCTGTCCGTGCGGCGCTGCACCTCAGCCTTTACCTTTTCGATGTCGATGGTCTTGAACTCGCCGTCGCGGTAGAGGACTTCGCCGTCTACCATGGTCATGCGGATGTCGGCGCCCTGCGCAGAGTAGACCACGTTGCACGCCGCGTTGGTCATCGGGGTGAACTGCGGCGTATCCGTGTTCAGCACGCACAGGTCGGCTCGCATGCCGACTGCGAGCAGGCCGCTGTCATCGCGTCCCTGACTGAGCGCGCCCGCTCGCGTTGCCGCATGGAGCACCTCGGCCGGGGTGATGATGGTCGGGTCGCGGAAAAAGCCCTTGTAGACCACGCCGAACAGGTACATGTCCTGCATGATGTTCAGATTATTGTTGGATGCCGCGCCGTCCGTGCCGAGCGCGACGTTGATGCCGCTTTCGAGCATCTTCGGCACGTTCGCGTAGCCCGACGCAAGCTTGAGGTTGCTCGCCGGGCAGCACGCGACCGTTACGCCGTGCTTTTTCAGGATGTCGAAATCCTCGTCCTCAAGCCAGACGCAGTGCGCCGCCGTCGTCGGCGAGTCGAAGATGCCGTGCTTCTCCATGTACGCCGCCGGGGTCAGGCCGTGACGGCCCTTGCACTCCTCGTGCTCGGTCTGCGTCTCGGACAGATGGATCTGGATGCGCGCGCCGGTCTCACGGGCGTGCTGCGCGACCGCCTCGACGATCTTCGGGTTGGAGGTATACTCGCCGTGGATGCACAGATCGCCGATCAGGCGGCCGTTGTTCGCGCCGTTCCACTCGCCGCGCAGACGCACGTTGTCGCGGTACGCCGGCAGGTCAGTGTAGTCGCTGTCGTCGAACACGGTCAGGCCGCGGCTCAGATTGCACTTGATGCCGCTCTCGAGAATGGCCGGGACCATGCCGCCGAAGAAAAAGTACATGTCCGAGAAGGACGCCGTGCCGCTCGCGAGCATTTCCGAGATGGCGAGCAGCGTGCCGTAATAAGCGCCCTCGTCGTCGATCTGATCCTCGAACGGGAATACCTTCTCCCCCAGCCAGCGCTGGAGCGGCAGGTTCTCCGCGTAGCCGCGCAGCAGCGTCATCGGCGCATGGCTGTGGACGTTGTAGAAGGCAGGCATGAGCAGGCGGTGACGTCCGTCATAGCGCTCACCAAAGTCCTCCTCTGGCGCGGTCTCTCCTATGTAGGCGATGCGGCCGTCCTTCACGCCGACATACATGTTCTTTTTCGTCTCGAAGTTTTCGTCCAGCAGATCAATGTTGCAGAATAGCATATTTTTCTCCTTTTAAGTGGTTTTCGCAGTCCTTTTGTGATATATCGGAGGATTTCCCCAAATTACGTTCATCGGCACGGCATAGGTGGAAAAACGCACGCCGAGCTCGGTATTGAAATGGTCGATGGACTTCATCAGACCGATGCAGCCGACCTGAAACAGATCGTCGGGCGACTCGCCCCTGTCGCGGAAGCGCTGCACGACGCTCAGAACGAGCCGCAGATTGCCGCGGATGAGCTCGTCCCTCGCTTCCCTGTCGCCCGTCGCGGCGCGCTTCAGCAGCGCGTCCGTCTGCGCACTCGAATAGACGGGCAGCTCGGACGTATTCACGCCGCAGATCTCGACCTTTGCCTGCATGAAAAAGACCTCCTGTCGCGTGCCGGACCGCAAAAAAGCCCGGCGGTTCTATCAGCATTTTCCCCCTACGGCAGGCGGAATATACCGACGATATTTTTTCATGCAGCCGCGTTTTCGACCGTTTTTTCTTACAGTTCGTGGTAGTGCGGAATGATGTCCTCGTAGTGGCCGTCCGGCATGAGGAAACCGCCCGGGATGACGCCGAGCTGCTTGAAGCCGAGCTTGTGATAGAGATGCAGCGCATTCGCGTTGGTCACGACGACCGCATTGAACTGGAGAATGCGGTAGCCGAGCTTTTTGCCCTGCGCCATGCTGTGCAGCACGAGCTTTTCGCCGATGTGCTGGCCGCGCACGCCGCCCTGCACCGCATAGCTCGTGTTGCAGATATGGCCGCAGCGGCCGACGTTGTTCGGGTGCAGGATGTACAGACCGACGATCTCGCCCGTCTCCGTGTCCTCGGCAATGCCGGTAAAGGACTGGGACTGGAAAAAGCCGTCCGCGGTCTGCTCCGTCAGCTCTTCGAGCTGCGGAAAGGCCACGCCGTCACGCACGACCTCGTTCCATACCTCAGCCGCCGCCATGGCGTCGCGTGTTTCATACTGTCTGATCTCGATCTGCATCGTTCTGCACTCCTTTTGTCTTTGCCTGCTTACAGTATAGCATATCTCGCGCGGAAATGGAATTGCCGGGCGAATTTTACGTCGGCTCTTGTGAAATCTACCGCAGACGTATATAATATAGTGCGTATGATACAAGCATAAAGGAGGAATTTCCTTGCAGTTAGAACAAACTCTGCGGTCGCTTACCGCTCTTCCTGCGGTCAGCGGCCATGAAGCGCAGGCGGCTGAGGCGGTAGCCGAGCTGTTCCGTCCCTACTGCGACACGGTCGAAGTGGACAAAAACGGCAATATGCTCGGCTTCAAAGGCTCCGGACGCAAAAATGCAAAGACCGTGCTGCTCGACGCGCATCTCGACCAGATCGGCTTTCTCGTGACCGAGGTGCTCGACGGCGGCTTTGTCCGCTTCGCGCCGGTCGGCGGTGTCGATCCGCGCATGCTGCTCGGCGGCGAGGTTACGCTGCTCGCAGACGAACCGCTCTACGGCGTCGTTTCCTGCATGCCGCCCCATCTTCTGAAGGCCGGTGAGCAGGACAAGGCCGTGCCCGTCAGCGAAATGGCGATCGACACCGGCCTTACCGACGCAAAGAGCCGCATCCGCGTCGGCACGCCCATCGTGTTCGGCCAGACGCCGCTCTCGCTCGCAGGCGATCAGTTCTGCAGCAAATGTCTCGACGACCGCGCCGGTATCGCGTCCATCCTGCTCGCGATGAAGCAGCTCAAAAAGGGCAAAAAGCTGCACTGCAACATCGCAGTGCTCATCAGCGCGCAGGAGGAAGTCACCGGTCTCGGCGCGCAGACCGGCGCATTCGCCGTGCAGCCGGAATACGCCATCGCAGTGGACGTCACCCACGGCAGAACGCCGGACGGCCCGTCGGACGGCGTGTTCGACCTCGGCAGCGGCGTCGCCATCGGCATGGGCCCCAACCTGCACCGTGGCCTGACAAAGGCGCTCATCAAGACCGCCAAGGCCAACGACATCGGCTATTCGCTCGAGATCATGGAGGGCGACACTGGCACGAACGCATGGACGATGCAGATCGTCGGCCGCGGCATTGCGTGCGCGCTGCTGTCCATTCCGCAGAAATACATGCACACGCCGGTCGAGGTCATCTCGCTTTCCGACGTAGAAGCGGTCGCGGACCTCATGGCGGCGTTCCTGCGCGAATTTGACGGGGAGGTGAAGGCATGATCGAACTGATGAAGGAGCTGTGCGCGCTGCCCGGCCCGTCCGGCTGTGAGGATGCGGTGCGCGAGTTCGTACTGAAAAAGGTCAAGCCCTTCGCGGACGAGATCAGGACTGACGCCATCGGCAACGTCATGGTATTCCGCAGGGGCAGAAAGGCGCTCGACCGTCCGGTCGTCGTGTGCGCGCACATGGATGAGGTCGGCGTTATCATCAAGAAGATCACTGACGACGGCATGCTGAAATTCGGCTTTGTCGGCGGCGTTGATCCGCGCGTTGTCATCGGCCGTCCGGTGCGCTTCGGCGATGTGCCGGGCGTCATCGGCATCAAGGCCGTCCATCTGACGACCGCCGCCGAGCGCCGCACCATGCCGAAAACCAAGGATCTCTATATCGACATCGGCGCGACGAGCAAAGCTGCCGCCGAAAAGCTGGTCTCGCTCGGCGATTACGGCGTTTTTGACTCCCGTGTGGTCGAGTTCGGCGACGGTCTCATCAAGGCCAAGGCAATCGACGACCGCGTCGGCTGCGCGGCGCTGCTGAAGCTCATCGAGGACGAGCCGCCCATCGACACGTGGTTCTGCTTCACCGTGCAGGAGGAAGTCGGTCTGCGCGGCGCGGCCAGCATGGCGTTCGCGCTCGATCCGGGCTTTGCGATGGTGCTCGAGGGCACGACGGCGGCCGACCTCGCCGAGGTCAAGGGTGCTGACGCGGTCTGCCGCGTGCGCGGCGGCGTTGTGCTGCCGTTCATGGACGGCGCGACCATTTACGACGCGGCGCTGTTCGAGCTGCTGCGCGACGCCTGCATCAAGCGCGGCATTCCGTGGCAGACCAAGACCCGTGTCGCAGGCGGCACGGATGCCGGACGCATCCACAAGAGCCGCGCCGGTGTACGCGTGTGCGCTGCGGCGGCTCCGGTACGCTATATCCACTCGCCGTCCTCTGTGGCGGCAAAGGCCGACTGCGAGGCAGTCCTCGCGGCCGCCCGTGCATTTCTTGAAGAACTCGGAGGGGACGACGAATGAGCAAGGTTTTTGATTTATGGAAGGAAGTAGGCGGCGCGTTCGGCCCGTCCGGCCGTGAGGATGCGGTCCGCGAGACCATCGCAGGCATCGTAGGCGCGTATATCGACGACATCACGACCGACGCGCTCGGCAACCTCATCTGCCGCAAAAAGGGCACCGGCAAAAAGGTGCTGTTCGCCGCGCACATGGACTCCATCGGCGTTGTCGCGACCTATATCGACGAGCACGGCTTTATCCGCTTCTCGCAGGTCGGCGGCCTGTACTACGCAGACCTCGTGAACATCACGGTCCGCTTCGCGAACGGCACGCGCGGCGTCATCTCCTACGAGGAAAAGACCCCGATGAAGGACATGACCCTCGCGCATATGTTTATCGATATCGGCGCAAAGAACGCCGAGGAGGCACGAAAGCTCGTCCAGATCGGCGATTTCGCGGTATTTGAAGCACCGCGCTTCGAGCAGAACGGCGTGCTCTGCGGCCCGTACCTCGACAACCGCATCGGCTGCGTGACGCTCCTGCTGATGATGGAGCAGCTGGCGGAGACCGAGACCGAAAACGACCTGTACTTCGTGTTTACGGCACAGGAGGAGGTCGGTCTGCGCGGCGCAGGCGCGGCAGCGTTCGCGGTCGACCCGGATGTAGCGATTGCCGTTGATGTGACCGACACGGGCGACCTGCCCGAGATGAAGACCCCGATGGCGGTCGAGCTGGGCAAGGGCCCGACCGTCAAGGTCATGGACCGCTCGGTCATCTGCTCGCCTGCGGTCTGCGCCGACCTCGAAAAGGCGGCCTCGCTCCTCGGCATCCCGACCCAGCGCGAAATCCTCCAGTGCGGCGGCACGGACACCTCGGCGCTCCAGAAGGCGCGCGCAGGCGTCGCGGCCGGTGCGGTCTCCATCCCGACCCGTTATATCCACTCCCCGAGCGAGATGTGCGTGGTCTCCGATGTGGAACAGGCAGCGGCTCTGCTTGCGAAATTTGCGGTTCTTTAATCTTAGAAATTTTCTATGATTTACCGCTTCACTTTTGTGAAGAATGAACGATGACAGAAACGCCGTTCTGCGGTAATATAGATACAGCAGCAAGGAAGCTGAACCCGATGTGGGCGTTCGGTTCCTTGCTGCTTTTTTTA
>CAVIRF010000075.1:0-8953 GCA_963645185.1 Coprococcus eutactus
GAGCCTGCATACGGAACGTAGGAGTCAACGCCTTCCTCGAAGGACAGCTTCTTGTCGCCGCCCATGTCGTAGCGCTGCCAGTTGCGTGCACGGGAAGAACCCTCGCCCCAGTACTCCTTCATGTAGCTGCCGTTGATGTTGACCTTGTTGGTCGGCGACTCATCGAAACGGGAGAAGTAACGGCCGAGCATGAGGAAGTCTGCTCCCATGGCGAGTGCGAGCGTGCAGTGATAGTCGTGAACGATGCCACCGTCCGAGCAGATCGGAATGTAGATGCCGGTCTCCTCGTAGTACTCGTCACGTGCTGCCGCAACCTCGATCAGCGCGGTAGCCTGACCGCGGCCGATGCCCTTCTGCTCACGGGTGATGCAGATGGAGCCGCCGCCGATGCCGATCTTGATGAAGTCTGCGCCTGCCTCAGCGAGGAAGCGGAAGCCCTCGCGGTCAACGACGTTGCCTGCGCCGACCTTTACGCTGTCGCCGTACTTTGCGCGTACCCAGGACAGGGTGCGGCTCTGCCACTCGGAGAAGCCCTCGGAGGAGTCGATGCACAGAACGTCCGCGCCTGCCTCTACCAGAGCCGGAACGCGCTCTGCGTAGTCACGGGTGTTGATGCCTGCGCCGACAACATAGCGCTTATGCTGGTCGAGCAGCTCAAGGGAGTTTGCCTTGTGGCTGTCGTAGTCCTTGCGGAATACCATGTAGACGAGGTGCTGCTTGTCGTCTACGAGCGGCAGGGAGTTGAGCTTGTGGTCCCAGATGATGTCGTTTGCCGTCTTGAGGCTGGTGTCAGCCGGAGCGGTGATGAGCTTGTCGAACGGGGTCATGAATTCCTCGACCTTGGCGTCGCGGCTCATACGGGAAACACGGTAGTCGCGGCTGGTAACGATGCCGAGCAGCTTGCCGTTTGCGGTGCCGTCGTCGGTAACAGCCATGGTGGAGTGGCCGGTGCGCTCCTTGAGCGCGAGTACCTCAGCGAGGGTGGTATCCGGCTTTACGTTGGAGTCAGATACGATAAAGCCTGCCTTGTAGCTCTTGACGCGCGCTACCATGGCAGCCTCGCTCTCGATCGACTGCGAGCCGAAGATGAACGAAATGCCGCCCTCCTGCGCCAGGGCGATCGCCATGCGGTCATCGGATACCGCCTGCATGATCGCAGATACCATCGGGATGTTGGCATAGAGCGCAGACTGCTCACCCTTTTTGAATTTTACGATCGGGGTACGCAGGCTGACGTTCGCCGGCATACACTCTGCCGAGGAATAACCCGGCACCAGCAGATATTCATTGAAGGTATGAGAGGGTTCACTGAAATAATACGCCATGTCGTTATAGCTCCTTTTCTCCGTTCCGGTTATATATGAATACTTATTTTTATTATATCCTCTTTGCCTTGTAAAGTAAAGAAAGCATGTGACAGATTTTTAACAGTTTTGTCTCGGTAAGATTATGCAAACCGCGCAAAATATAAGACAACCCTGTCTCGAAACAGGCTCTCTCTACCCCATCTTCCAGACCGTTCCGGTCTGGAAGAAATAGAGGATGCTCCCTCGAACCGTTCCGCCGCAGATCTCGCGCACGGCGGCGGCGTAGGCGTCCAGCTGCGCGCGGTAGCTTTCCGCGCGCTCGGGCAGCGTCCTTTCGCTCACGCGGTCGGTCTTGAAGTCGAGGATGACGTAGCCGTTTTCGGTCTCGATGAGGCAGTCGATGACGCCCTGCAAAAGCACGTTTTCGTCCGGCTCGCTCTCTGCCGCCGGGAAATACCGCGCCGCCGGGACGAGAACGGAAAACTTGAACTCGCGGCGGACCTTTGCGTTCTTCATCAGGCTGCGGTACAGCTCCGAGGCGAAAAACGCCTCGATGCGTGGGATTTTCACCGCCGCCGCCTGCTTTTCCGACAGAATGCCGCGCGCGGCGAGCCGCTTAAGCTCTCGCTCGACGCCGCCCGGCTTTTCCGCCTCGGCGAAGTCACAGAACTGCATGAACAGATGGTGCGCGGTGCCGGCCTCCGCCGGGGAGAGCTTTCTCTCCGCCGGGTCGAACAGCGGCGCGCGCAGCTTTACCTCACGGCGCGACGGCGCGGTCTCCTCAGCCGCCTCATCCGCGCGGTAGCCGCGGCCGACGCCGGTCGCGGTCAGCTTGCTCGGCAGCTCGATCAGGCATTCGTGCGGATAGCGCAGTGCCGGCTTTACCTCGAGCGTGCCGGTCTCCGGCTCGACAAAGCCTGCGACCTCGCACTCCGGCTCGGGCAGCATGTCCGGCGTATAAAGCTGCACCTCAAAGGCATCGTTGTCCGTGCCGTGCTCGGGGACCGCGAGGTCATACGCTTCGCGCAGCGCACGGGTGCACGGATGGCGCAGCAGCGGCGCGACGATCCACGCGAGCGGCGAGCGGACCGTGCTCATCGCGTACTGCGGCAGCTCGTCGAGCGACGCCAGCTGCGCCCATTTTTTCAGCGAGCTTGCGAGCGTGCCCGACGCGCCCGTCAGGATGAGTTTTTCCTTCGCGCGCGTCATCGCGACGTACAGCACGCGCAGCTCCTCGGAGATCATCTCACGGCGCTGCTTGACCGCGACCGCGACGCGCTCGACCGTATCATACTGCACGCCGCACTGCACATCGCGGCACTTGCTGCCGAAGCCAAGCTCCTGATGGATGAGCACCGGCTCCTTGAGGTCGCTCTCGTTGAAGTTTTTCGCGCAGTCGGCCACGATCGTGACCGGAAATTCCAGTCCCTTGGATTTATGGATGGACAGGATGCGCACCGCGCTGCCGGTCGCCTCCGCGCCCACGGTCTGAAAATCCTCGCCAGTCTGCTGCATGCCGCGCAGCAGGTTCACGAAGCTGAACAGACCGCGGAAGCCCTGCTCCTCGAACGCACGCGCCCGCTCGAAGAATGCGAGCAGGTTGCTCTCGCGCTGCGCGCCGCCGGGCAGCGCGCCGTACAGGCCGAGTGCGCCCGTGCGGTCATAAATTTCCCACAGCAGGCGGTAAACCGGCTGGTCGCAGGCGAACGCGCGCAGATAGTCGAGCTTCTGCAGAAAGCTCTCGGCCTTCGGCATGGTCTCTTGCGCGAGCATCAGCGCGTCGTAAAAGCCGACCGTACGGTCAGTCAGGCGGATCTCCGCAAGCTCCTCCTCGGAAAAGCCGAACAGCGGCGACAGCATGACGCCGATGAGGTCCACATCCTGCCGCGGATTGTCGATCACGTTCAGCAACGAGACCATCGTGCCGACCTCGTTCGTCTCGAGCAGGCCGCCGCGCTGCTCCGCCGTCGCCGTCACGCCCGCGCGCTCGAGCGCCGTGATATAGGTGCGCGCCTTAGCCTTCGGCGAGCGCAGCAGGATCACGATGTCCCCTGCCGTCACCGGGCGCAGCTCGCCGGTCTGCCTGTCCGTCACAGGAAAGCTCTCGTCGAGCAGCCGACGCACGCGCTGCGCCACGAGCCGCGCCTCGAGCTCGGTCTTTTCGGGCGTATCCTCGTCGCCGCCTGCCGTGTCCGCGAGCAGCAGCTCGGTCTTATATCGTTTGTCCCCAGCCTGTGGATAATAGTTCGCGCCGAGGTGCAGCGCCTCCCGGTCGGTGTAGACCAGATCGCCCACCGTCTCGCCCATGACCGCGCGGAAGATATAGTTGCACGCCTCGAGCACCGCTTCGCGCGAGCGGAAGTTGCGGCCGAGGATGATGCGGCGCGGCGCGCCGTCCGCTGCGTCCTCCGCATCGGTGAACGTGCGGTATTTTTCAAGGAAGATCGACGGGTCCGCAAGGCGGAAGCCGTAAATGCTCTGCTTGACGTCGCCGACCATGAACAGGTTGCTCTCGTTCTTCGACAGCGCGCGGAAGATCGCGTCCTGCACGGCGTTCGTGTCCTGATATTCGTCCACCGCGATCTCGGCGTACTGCGCCGACAGCGTTTTCGCCAGCGCGGACGGCTCGCCGCCGTCGTACAGCAGGCGCACCGCAAAATGCTCCAGATCGTTGAAATCCGCCGCGTTCCGCGACCGTTTCGCCGCCGAAAACGCATCATCAAAGGCGTTTACCGTGTCGATGAGAGCGAACAGCGCCGGGGCGGTCAGGCCGCGGTCGAACTCCGCCTCCTCCGCCGTCTCGGTCAGCCATTTCGTATGGACAGCCTTTGCAACGGTTTTCCATTCCTCGCGCAGGTTTTTCACCCCTTCGAGGAATTCCTTGTCGTCGAACTTGCGCGTCGAGCCGAGCCGCGCAAACGAAATATTGCGCGAGGCCTCGACGCTCTTGTCCCAGTCGTGCGCCATGAGCGCGTCGAGCAGGGCCTTCGCCTGCGCAAGGTCGCTCTCGAGCGCCGGAAGATACGCGCCCTCGACAATATCCACGCCCGTGACCTCGCCGATGGCGGTCTCGAGGAACGCCATGCCGTGCAGGACCGCCGCCTTCGCCTGCTCCATGAGCACGCGGCCGTGCGGCGTGTCCATGCCGCGCACATACAGTCCGGCGCGCACATCCTCAAGGAACGCCCTCGGGTCGGGATGCGCCTGAATTTTATCATACGTACCGGCGATGACCTCGCCGAGACGCCGGTCATCGCGTCCTGCGGTCAGCAGATCGCTCAACGCGAGGAAATTCGTGTCCGCGCGCTCATAGGCGGTCTCCAGCACCTCCTCCAGCACCTCGGAGCGCAGTATCTTGCTCTCGTTTTCATCCATCAGACGGAAGTCCGGCGCGATGCCGAGCGCCGCCGCCTGCTCGCGCGCGAGCGACATGCACAGCGCGTGCACGGTCGTGATCTTCGCGCGGTGCACGAGGAAAAGCTGGCGGCGCAGCCGCACAGAGGACGGGTCCTGCGCGACCGCCGCGCCGATCGCGGCCGCAATTCGCTCGCGCATCTCCGCCGCCGCGGCCTTGGTGAACGTCACGAGCAGGAGCTCAGTGATGTCGATGGGGTTTTCCGGGTCGGTCACGCGGCGCAGCACGCGCTCGGTCAGCACGGCCGTCTTGCCCGAGCCGGCCGCCGCCGAGACGAGCAGCGAGCCGCCGCGGTCCTCGATCGCGCTTTTCTGTTCTTTCGTCCATTCAGGCATTGTCGTCACCTCCCAGCAGCTCCCATACCTCGCTGTCGTCCAGCGCCTTCAGCTGGCGCTCGCGATCGCCTGCGCTCTCGTCGAAGTGGCAGGCGGCGCGGTAATCGCACCAGTCGCAGGCGCATTGATTTCTATCGTGGCGGCAGGGCGACGCCTCCACATTGCCCTTTCGCAGCTCCGCGCCCATTTCGAGCAGCTTTTTGTGCGTATACCGCGCGAGCCTGCCGAATTGCGCGAGATCCGCAACAGCGGACTTCGGGTCGAGCGTTTTCTCGTCCTCGCCCTTGATCTTTTTCAGCTTGATGGGGATAAAGCGGCCCTTGTCCTCGATGCCCTGCTCCATCGCGTCGAGCAGCGACATGTCCTCGCTGAGCAGACCGGAGCGGCGCAGCGCGGCCTCACGCTTGCTGTGCAGCTCCTCCTCGGTCGCGGCGCGGTCGCCGTCGATGATGTCGTCGCGCACCGGCACATACAGCACGCCTGCCGGAACGATCTCGTTCAGCTCCTCGCTCAGCAGCCTGCGGTAGCGGTCGAGGCCTTCCTCCTGAAGCGCATACAGATAAATGATGAGCTGCATATTCAGTCCGTACCAGATGTCGGACAGCGAGAACGACTTTTTGCCGCTCTTGTAGTCCATGACGCGCAGATACAGCCGCCCGTCGCGGATATAGCCGTCTACGCGGTCCACCTGTCCGGTAAGCGAGACCTCCACGCCGTCCTGCTCACAGGTGACAGGCGGCAGGTCGCCGCCGCGCGAGAAATCCACCTCGTAGTCGATCGGGCGGAACTCCGACACGCGCAGCTCCTCGATGACGTTATCCAAAATCTGCTGCACGCTCTTGACCAGCCGCGCGAACAGGTAGCGGAAACGCGCCGTCTTGTTCGCAAGGCCGCCGAGCTCCTCTCGGATGTACTTCTCGACCGCCTCGCGGCAGACGCGCGCGACCTCATCCTTTTCCGCGGCTGCGGCGCCGCCCTCGCGCTTACCGAGCTCAGTCAGCGCATGCTCCAGCACATAATGGATGAACGTGCCGGTCTCGGGCGCGGCAAACGCCGCCGGGCGGCGCACCTTGGCCTTCAGGCCGTACTGATAGAAGAACGCGCTCGGGCACGAGAAAAACTTGTCGACGCGCGAGGCGGTCAGGTTGAGCTTTTTGCCGTACAGGCCCTCGATGGTGTCCGAACCGGTCAGCGGACCGCGCGTGCGGCGCTGCTTTGCCGCCGTGAGCACCCGTTCGTCATTTTTATAGAAGCCATACGCCGCCGTGACCGCCGGTGTGCGGTCGCCCGAGAGATACGCGCACGCGAGCTCGATCGCCGGACGCTCCGCCTGCAAACGGTCGCGCACAGTCTCGGTGCGGTGGGTCGTGAACGGTACGTTCGGCAGCAGGCCGCGCACCGTGCCGATAAAGTAGCTCGGCCGCGTTTCGCCTCCGCCTGCATCGCTTGCGTGCCACGAGAGCAGCAGCTCTTCCGACGGACACGCGAGCGCGCGGTACAGCGTTTCCTGCTCCATGAGCAGGCGCTCCTCGCCCGAGGCCTTGAGCTCCACGCCGAGCGCGTCCAGCTTGTCGCGCTCCATGTCGCTGAGCAGCGACGCCGAGGACGTATCCTTCGGGATCAGGCCGTCGTTCACGCCGAGCAGGATCACATATTTCACGTTGTCGCCGCAGACGCGCTCGATGTTGCCGCAGCTGACGCGGTCGAGCGAGACCGGGATGCTGCCGACCGAATAGCCGCTGAGTACAAGGCGGAACAGCTGCGCGAAGCGGTCGAGCGTCAGCGGCATGTCTCCGCGCACCCACGCGAACTGCTCCATCGCGGAGACCAGGATTTCCCACAGCTGACGGTACTCGTCCGCGAGCTGCATACGTCCTGCCGCGTCGTGCTCGGCGGCGCGCTCCTCCATGCGGTGCGGCGCGTCCACCGCGAGCAGAAAATCGTACAGCGCGCGCACGCATTCGGCCGAGGGCTGCTCGCCCTTCAGCCGTTCACGCAGCGCGGCAAACGGCGCGATGGCGCGCGCACGCAGCTCGTTGAGCTCGTCCAGCTGCGCCTGCGCGGCCTCATCGACAGGAATGCCGTAGCCGTCCGGATGCTCGAACCAGTCGCGCTCCCACGCCGCGCCGTGTATCTTCCATGTGATCGCATAGTTCTCAAGGCGGTCAATCTCGTCCCACGAAAGGCCGGTCAGGCCAGTCTTGAAGCAGCCGAACAGCTCCTTGTAGCCGAAATTCGAGCGCACGCTCTCCAGCGCGCCGATGACGAGCGCCATCGGCGGCCGCGAAAGCAGGTCCGGCTTGTCCGCGAGGAACATCGGGATGTCGTACCGGCCCATCGCCATCGCGAGCGAAGCGCTGTACGGCCCGATGTCGCGCGCCGCGATGACGAAATCGCGGTAATGCGCGCCCTCGTCGCGCACCTTTCGGCGGATGTACGCCGCCGCGTGCTCGCACTCGTCGAACGGCGAGGCCGCTTCATACAGCCGAACGCCCGAGGCGTCCTCATGCGCCCGGCGCACGGGCAGCAGCGCTTCATTCGCCACGGCGGCAAGACCTGCCGGACGCGGCATTCTGCTCGCGCCGAGGTCGATGTGCTCGGGCGTGCGGTTATAGCGCTTTGCCATGCGCGTCAGCGTGCGCAGCGTTTTGCAGCCGGTCACGAACACATCAGGCAGGCCGGTGTCGCAGGTGATGGCGGCAGTGAGCGGCACGCCAGATGCGAGCATCACCTCAATGATGGCAAGCTCCTGCGGCGTGTAGCTGAGGAAGCCGTCCAGATAGACCTCCACCCCATCGAGCACATGGCTTTCCGCCAGTCCGTCGCGCAGGTGCGTCAGCCGGTCGCGCGGATCGGGCAGCGTTTCGCTGCACAGGCTGTCGTACTGGGTCAATATCTGCGCAAGATCGCGCAGCTTGGCGCTTAGCGCCGCGTCCTCATCGAGCTCGCTCTCCTCGGACGCGCGGAACAGCATTTCCGGCTCGATCATGCAGCTTTTGCACTCGTCGATGAGCGCGAGCGTTTCGCCCAGCAGCTCCGGCTTGTCGGCAAGTCCGTTCCACGCGGTCAGTCCGACCTGCACGCGGCGCGCCGCCTCCTGCAGGGTCAGAAGCTGGCCTGCCGGCGTGAGCATCTGCTGCGCGAGGCCGCCGACCACCGCGAACACGCGGTCCGCAAGGCGCGAAAACGTCAGCACCTCCGCCGTGCGCGCGCCGTGGTTGTGCGTCGCCGCCGCGAGCCGCCGCTCCATCTGATGAGAATTCAGTTCGGGGACGATCAGGATCTGCCGTCCCCGGTTTGCTTCCGCCTTTTCCGCGATCTCGCGCAGGAGCATGGATGTTTTTCCGCTCGCGGCGAGGCCGGTCACAATACGCATAGGAAGCTCCTCCCTTCGTGCTCTCTTTCGTCCCTCCATCATACCATGACGCGCCGCCGCCGCGCAAGCGGTGCCGCCCTGCCGGACGCGGATTTTTGCGCTCTGCACACAGTTCGTATGCGTGCGCGCGCACGGTTTGGAAAAGGCTATGGAAATTCCACGAAAACTTTTTTCAAAAAATCGCTTGACATTTCCTCAAAATTCGACTATACTAAATAAGCACTTTGTGAGACAGCAAATGCCTCTGTAGCTCAGTCGGTAGAGCAGGGGACTGAAAATCCCCGTGTCGGTGGTTCGATTCCGCCCGGAGGCACCATTTTCAAAATGAGTGTCTTGACACTCATTTTGAAAATCGTATCTTTCAGTTAAGGAATCGAAAGGCGGCTCTTAGAAACAATTCAGTGAATTGTTTCAACCGCCGTGGCTTTCGCCGCAGCGAAAGCGATTCCGCCCGGAGGCACCAATAAATGCGGCTGTAGCTCATCTGGTAGAGCGCCACCTTGCCAAGGTGGAGGTAGCG
>CAVIRF010000076.1:0-8704 GCA_963645185.1 Coprococcus eutactus
TTTAGACGCGAAGCTATGCTGAGCGTCCCGAGGGAAGATGTGGGGGTGTCAAGAGGGGGATAAGAAACCCGGAGGGTGTCTTGGCCCCCTCTTGTCTCCGCCGCCAGACGGCGGCAATGCCCGGCTTGCCCATCGGCAGCCAATCTCACCTCCAGCGGCGAGCCGCTGTATCGGCGGAACCGTTTCCCCTCTGCTGAGGGTTAGAAAAGAACGGCTTTCTGCCGAAGGCAGAAAAAAGAGAGCCTTTCGGCTCTCTTTTTTAGAACTGGAATACGATGCCCACGAGGGCGCCCACGCCGATAAACACGATCGGGTGGACCTTCGGCAGCTTGCGGATGGCGACCGAAAGCACCAAAAAAAGCAGAATCGCGCGGTAATTCAGCACGGAAAGCAGGCTCTCCGGACCGATCCACAGGTCGAGATGCAGCAGCGAGGACGCAAAAACCGTGAACATCGCGCCGAAGATCAGACCGGCGGACGCCGGACGCAGACCGTAAAAACCATTCTGCACGAGCGGCGACGAGCGGAAACAGTCGAGCGCACGCGAGACCAGAATTATGATGATGACCGACGGGAGCACGAGCGAGAACGTCGCCATGAGCGCGCCGGGCAGTCCGGCGGCGTGAAAGCCTGCGTAGGTCGCGGAGTTGACGCCCATCGGGCCGGGCGTGGACTCGGAAACCGCGATCATGTCCATCAGGTCGTTCGCCGTGAACCACGGGTACTTGAGCGTGATGGCCTTGAGGAAGGGGAGCGTTGCCAGGCCGCCGCCGATCGCGAACAGGCCGGCCTTGAAGAACTCCCAGAAAAGTTGTAGAAAGATCATGCCTTCTTCCCCCTCACAACATTGATGAGAATGCCTGCGGCGGCCGCGATGACAACCATGAGGACGGGAGAAACCCCGAAGAAGGCGACAGCGGCAAAGGTTACGACGAGAATAACGCCGGTCTGGACGTCAACAACGCCCTTTTTCGCCATTTTCCACACGCTTTGCAGCACGAGCGCGCAGACCGCGATGCGGACACCGGCGAAGGCGTGCTGAACGAGGGCGAGATGCGCGAACTGCTGAATGAACGCGGCGATGATCGTGATGATGACGAACGAGGGGAAAACCATGCCTGCGGTCGCGACGACCGCGCCAGGAAGGCCGCGCAGGCGGTAGCCGATGAACGTCGAAGTGTTGACCGCGATGACGCCCGGGGTGCACTGGCCGATGGCGTAGTAGTCCATCAGCTCGTCCTCGGTCGCCCAGCCGCGCTTTTCAACGACCTCACGCTGCAAAATCGGCAGCATGGCATAGCCGCCGCCGAAGGTGCACACGCCGATCTGCGCGAAAGTCAGGAATAAATCAAGATAAGGATTCAATGGTAAGGTCTCCTTTTCCGTCACATTTGAGACGGAATGATCTCGACCCAGTAGCCGTCCGGGTCGGAGATGAAATAAATGCCCATAGCCGGGTTTTCGAAGCAGATGCAGCCCATCTGCTGATGCTTATGGTGCGCCGCAGCGAAATCGTCGACCGAAAGGGCAAGATGGAACTCGTTGTCGCCGAGGTTGTACGGCTTGTCCCAGTCGCGCAGCCATGTCAGCTCGAGCTGATGCGGCGTCGCGCCGTCCGACAGGTAGACGATGATGAAGCTGCCGTCCTTTGCGTTGATGCGGCGGACCTCCTTGAGACCGAGCGCTTCGTCGTAGAATTTGAGCGAGTGCTCCAGATCGCGGACGTTGAAGTTATTGTGTGCAAAACGGAACTGCATAATAGATACCTCCGATGTATTTTCTACATTTATATTACCATTTTTCGCAGGGAAACACAATGCTTATATTCGGGAGCTCTGAGGCTCGCTCTCCCCTGTCCTGAACGCTGCGCTTATATTACAGTTATGCGTCATTCCGCCGCAAAGCATTGAAATTCGACCCTCATCGTGCTATTATGGCTTTGTATATGAGAACATTGCAGTGCAGAACGGACGTTTCGTTCGCTTTTCCCTGTATGCGGAAACGGAGGTTTTTATGCATTTTCGCAAAATTGCAGCGGCTCTGTGCGCCGTACTGAGCGTCACGCTCGTCAGCGCGGCGGCCGCCGCTCCAAAGGTCGCAGTGTCGACCCATAAATTCATGGTAAACGGCAAATCTGTCGCGCCGCAGGCCTACAACGTCGACGGCTACAACTACTTCAAGTTGCGCGATGTCGCGTACCTTCTCACCGACACCACCGCGCCCTTCAACGTCACATGGAGCCCCAGCCAGAGCACGGTCGTCAATCTGATCTCCGGCCAGAAATACCAGAAGGTCGGCGGCGAGCTTTCCGCCTCGACCCTCTCCTCGCTCAAGGTCTCCTCGTCCACCTTCAAGGTCCTGCTCAACGGCAGCGCGGTCAACTTCCGCGGCTACCTCATCAACGACAACAACTATTACAGCATCGCGGATATTGCCGACGCGATCGGCTTTGAGGCCGACTGGGACAACGCTTCGCGCACCGTCAAGATCACGACGCCCGACCCGGACCCCGAGCAGCCGGATAACAGCAACAGCAACAATAATAACAGCAATAATAACAACAGCGACAGCAATAACAGCAGCAATACCAATAACGGCAGCACGACGCCGGATACGCCGACGCCGACCCCCACACCCGTCTTTACGACCGGTCTGTACGAGGTGAACGTTTCGTCCTCGCTCACTGTGCGCTCCGGCCCGGGCACGACTTATCCGTCCGTCGGTCAGCTCGCGAAGGGCGACAAGGTCGTCGTAGACAGCCTCACCAACGGCTGGGCGCATCTGATGGATACCTCGGCAGGCACGAACCGCTATGTCAGCGCAGATTATCTCAAGCGTCTGAGCGATTACGACGGCACGACCGAGCCCGACGAGCCGTTCACGACCGGCTGGTACCGCGTGAACGTCGAGAGCAAGCTCGCGGTACGTGCTTCCGCGTCCTCGACCGCAAAGAAGGTCGGTCAGCTTTCCGCGAACGCGGAGGTCGTCGTGGACAGCCTCACGAACGGCTGGGCGCACCTGATGGACACCTCCAAGGGCACCGGCCGCTATGTCAGCGCGAATTATCTCGTCCGCGTGCGCGACTACTCCGCGTCCGAGGGCGAACCGGACGATCCGGTCGAGCCGCCGCGCACCTCGCAGATTGACGGCAAAATGACGGTCATCATCGACCCCGGCCACGGCGGCAGCGATGTCGGCGCGACGAGCGTCGACGGCAAGTTCGACGAAAAGCACATCAACCTTTCGGTTGCGAAATATCTGCAAAGCTATCTGGAGAGCGCCGGTGTGAATGTTATCATGGTGCGCGACACGCTCGAGGAGGGCAGCGATCTGACGCTGCGCGGCGAGGTCATGGAGCGCTATCAGGACACCGCCGACCTGTTCTTCAGCGTCCACCACAACGCCGCGAACACGACGGCACGCGGTGCGGAAGCACTCGCGCAGATCGCGGACAAGAACGGCGGCCCGACGAAGATCCTTGCGGAAAAGCTGCTCGAGGAGTACAAGGCGCTCGGCATGCCCATTCGCTCGGTCGTGTTCCGCGAGGGCAGCAACGGCGACTACTACTATACCAACCGCGCGGCGGCTTCGCTTTACATCCCGGCGCTCACAAGCGAGTTCTGCTTCATCGACAACGCGCAGGATCAGCAGTTCATCGACAGCGAGGAGGACCTTCAGGCCGAAGCGCGCGCGCAGTACAACGCGATCATGTATTATTTCACGCAGGTGGAATATTGATTTGATACAGCATACAGGAGGAATTTGTTATGACAGAAAGACAGCAGCGTGCACAGGAGATGCACGGAAAGGGTTACAACTGCGCCCAGTCGGTCGCATGTGCCTACTGTGACCTCGTCGGTCTCGACGAGCAGACCGCCTACAAGATGGCGGAGGGCTTCGGCCTCGGCATGGGCGTGATGGACATGTGCGGCGCACTGAGCGGCGCGTTCATGCTCGCCGGCGTCAAGGGCTCGGCCGGCATCGAAGCGCCCGGCACGACCAAGGCGCAGACCTATCAGCAGACCCGTGAGATGGCGAACGCCTTCAAGGAGAAGAACGGCTCCTATCTCTGCTGCGAGCTCAAGGGCGTCACCGACGGCAACGTCCGCCGCTCCTGCCCCGGCTGCATCGAGGATGCGTGCGCTCTGGTCGAGAAAATGCTCGGCCTGTAAAAGCAAATGAATAAAACAAAAAACCGCTGTATTTGTTCCGATACAGCGGTTTTTGTTTTATGTATTTATTTCGTTCAGAGCATCGCGGCGCCGACCAGACCGGCGTCGTTGCCGAGCGAGGCCAAAACCAGCTCGGTATTCCTGTCGCCGCGGAAGGTCTCCTTCTCGATGCGCTTGCGCAGCGGCGCGAGCAGCTTTTCACCATAGCCTGCAAGGCCGCCGCCGAGCACGATGCACTCCGGCTGAAAGATATTGATAAAGCTCGAAAGGCCGCATGCGAGGTTGTCACAGTAGGTTTCGAACAGCTCGCACGCGAGCGCGTCACCGGCGTCTACCGCATCGCAGATGTGCTTTGCGTTGAGGTCCGGGCCGTTTTCGCGCAGGCTGCTCTCCCGACCGGCATCGAGCGCCCGGTGCGCGAACTTGACGAAGGCCGCAGCCGAGCTGTAGGCCTCCAGACAGCCGCGACGGCCGCAGCCGCAGAGCTCGCCGCCCTGCCGGATGACGATATGTCCCAGCTCGCCTGCAAGGCTGTTGCAGCCGGTGTACAGCTTTCCGTCGATGATAATGCCGCCGCCGACGCCCGTGCCGAGCGTGACCATCAGCATGTTTTTCACATTCTTGCCTGCGCCTGCCGTCGCCTCGCCGAGCGCCGCGCAGTTTGCGTCGTTGTCGAGCTGCACCGCGCAGCCGAGCTCCGGCTGGAACGTCTCCGCAAAGCAGACGTCGCTCATGCCGAGGTTCGTGCCGAATTTGAGCGTGCAGGAGGGCTTGTCATACGAGCCCGGCACGCCGATGCCGATGCTGTCGACCTCGTCCGGCTGAACGCCGCCCGACTCACACAGCGCGAGCGCAAGCTGCTTCATATCCTCGCGCAGGCCGTCCGAGTCCCCTGTTTTCGTCGGCACACTCTGCTTGATGAGGATAGCGCCGTCATCCGCACAGAGCGCCGCCTTGACGCTCGTTCCGCCTAAATCAATACCGATCCGCATAGTATCCCTCTTATTCCTCGCCGCTGAACAGGTCCATGCCGCGGCCCTTGAAGTAAGCGTTCAGACGCTCCATGCTGCTGTTGATGATGAGCTCCTCCGGGAATCCGATCTCCTCGAGCATTTCGAGCGCGCCCTCGACATGGCCGACGCGGTAGCAGATGTGGCTGTCGCTGTCCACGACGATCGGCACCTCGTACTTCATGCACAGGCGCGCGATGTCTGCGCAGTTCTTCTTGCTGCCTGCGCGAACGTTCAGCGAAGCGTTGTTGATCTCGACGACCTTGCCGCGCTCGTTGCAGCGGCTGATAATGTACTCATGGTCAAAGTCAAAGTTCGGGTTGCCGAGATGGCCGAAGGCGTTGACATACGGGTTGTAGAGGATGGCCTCGAGCGCCGCCGTGTGGATGCTCTTGTCCGCAGGCGGAAACAGGCATTCATGGAAGGAGGCGAGCGCCCAGTCGAGCGGCTTGAGGCTCTTGTTTGCCATAACGTTGATGCCGCCTGCCGGGGCGGTGATGTCGAACTCGATACCGCGGATGACGGTCACGCCGTTGATCTTGCGCGGAATAAGGTTCAGGTTGGAGAAATGCCACTCATGCGGACCGTCCGGGTTGGTAGGGCCGTGGTTTGTGATCGCGATGGTCTTGAGGCCCATGTCGTGTGCCGCCTGCACCATCTCGGTCAGCGTGCTGAACGCATGGTCGGTGACGTTGGTATGTGTGTGAAGATCCGCAATGATTTGCATTTTACTTCTGTTCCTCCTGTACCGGCAGTTGTGCCGTTTATTTTGAGCGCGTTCTCGCGCATGGGATGCGTTTTAGTTGCCGTACTGCTTGAGCATGCGCTCCTGAAGCTCCTTGGCCGCGTTGAAGCCCATCTTCTTCTGACGGTCGTTCATCGCTGCGACCTCGATGATAACGGCGAGGTTACGGCCGGGCTTTACCGGGATGGTAAGGCTCGGGACCGCGATGTCGAGGATGGAGGTCGTCTGGCCGTCCATGCCCAGACGGTCGTACTGCTTGCCGTCCTCCCAGGGCTCGAGGTTGATGACCAGCTCGACCTTCTCGGTCATCTTGATCGCGCCGACACCGAAGATGCGGCGGACGTCGACGATGCCGATGCCGCGCAGCTCGATAAAGTGGCGGATGACCTCCGGCGCGGTGCCGACGAGGGTCTTGTCGGATACGCGCTTGATCTCGACCGCGTCGTCCGCGATCAGGCGATGGCCGCGCTTGACCAGCTCGATCGCGGTCTCGGACTTGCCGACGCCCGAGTCGCCGAGCAGCAGGACGCCTTCACCGTAGATCTCGATGAGAACGCCGTGGAGCGTGACGCGCGGCGCGAGCTGCACGCGCAGGGACGCAACGAGGGCGTTGATGGTCGTGGAGGTGAAGTCGTTCGTGCGCAGGATCGGCACGCCGTACTGCTGCGCCGCCGCGAGGCACTCCGGGAACAGCTCGATGTTGCGCGTGATGAGCAGCACCGGGATGCGCGTTTCAAACAGTCGGTCGAAGCAGGCGCGCCGCTCGTCCGACTCCATCTGTTCTACATAGCTCGATTCGACCTTGCCCATAACCTGAATGCGGTTGGGGTCAAAATAATCAAAAAAGCCGGCAAGCTGAAGACCGGGACGGTTAACGTCGTCTTTGGTGATTTCGATCTTTTCAAAGCCCTCCGGGCCGTATACTACCTCAAAATTAAATTCGTGGATCAAGTCTCCCAGGCTTACGCCAAATTCCTTAAGCTGCATATGGGTTCTCCCTTCCGCAATATTTCTTACTTATTATACCCCTTTTTATGCAGAGTTTCAACTTATTCCCGTCCCCCTCCGACAAAACTTAAATTATCGAAAAAATTTCAAAAAAAATCTTGCATTTTATCCTATGCTGTGGTAATATAATATCTGCTATGCAAGAAACAAAGAAGGAGGTGCAGGAAAAATGGCAAAGTGCGATATTTGCGGCAAGGGCGTGACCTTTGGTATTCAGGTCTCTCACTCTCATCGTCGTTCCAACCGAACCTGGAAGCCGAATGTTCGTCGTGTAAAGGCTCTGGTCGAAGGTACTCCCCGCCATATCAACGTATGTACTCGGTGCCTCCGTTCCGGCAAGGTAACCCGCGCTATCTGATTTTCGGCGTGACGTTGAATATGCTGAAAGCACT
This sequence comes from Coprococcus eutactus, assembly GCA_963645185.1. GTDB lineage: Bacteria > Bacillota > Clostridia > Oscillospirales > Butyricicoccaceae > Agathobaculum. The sequence goes on from CAVIRF010000076.1 coordinate 7,328, forward strand.
CTGCACGTCAGGGTGCTTTTTTTCTGCCTGTTATTTTTGTAGTATGTAAGGTGATTTTCCATGCGCAAGGCATTACGTCCCGCGTTCACGGCGACCATTCCCGTGCTCTGCGGCTATCTGTTCATCGGTTTCGCGTTCGGCGTCATGCTGCGCGACATTGGCTTTACCACCCCGTGGTCGTTCCTGTGCAGTCTGACCATCTACGCCGGCTCGGGACAGTATCTGCTCGTTTCGCTGCTCGCGGCGAAGGCATCGCTCGTAACGGTCGCGGTGATGACGCTGCTGCTCAACTGCCGCCATATATTTTACGGTCTGTCCTTTCTCGAGACGTTCCACAACATGGGCGCGCGCAAGTGGTACATGATCTTCTCGCTGACCGACGAAACCTATTCGCTGCTCTGCTCGCTGAAAACGCCCTCGGACGTCGACCCGGACGCGATGCGCTTTCTGGTCGCCATCCTCGACCAGGCCTACTGGATCCTCGGCTCGGTCATCGGTACGTTCATCGGCGGCGTACTGCCGTTCGACACGACGGGCATCGACTTTGCGATGACCAGCCTGTTCACGGTCATCTTCGTCGAGCAGTGGCAGGCCTCGAAAAGCCACGTTCCGGCGTTTCTCGGTCTCGGCGCGGCGGCGCTGTCGCTCGCTCTGCTCGGCCCTCAGAACTTTATCCTGCCTGCCATGCTCGCCATCTGCGTGATGCTCGTGGCGCTGCGCCGGCAGCTCGCAAAGGAGGCGGCTTAAATGACTACCGGATATGCTCTTGCGATGGTCGCAGTCGCGGCGGTGTGCACGTTTGCCACCCGTGTTGCGCCCTTCCTGCTCTTCAACGGCAAAAAGCCGATTCCGCCGATCATCCGTTATCTGGGTGCGACGCTCCCCCCGGCAGTCATCGCGCTGCTCGTGGTGTACTGCCTCAAGAATGTCGGCTGGGTGACCGGCACGCACGGCATCCCCGAGCTGCTGTGCATCGCACTGACCGCAGTGCTGCACGTATGGAAGCATAACAACCTGCTTTCCATCGGTGTAGGCACGGCGGTATACATGGTCTTAATTCAAACGGTGTTTGCGTAACGCCGTTCCGCACCGGCGAAAGCTGGTGCTTTTTCTTTTTTACCGTCTGCTGACGGTGGAGCTTCCGCCGATACAGCGGTGCGCCGCTGGAGGCGACTTTACGCCCTCGGAGGGCGTGGGAGTGGCCGCCTTCGGCGGCCTGGAGTGCCGGTGTTCACCGGCGAGAACAAAAGGGGACAGGACACCAAATATGGTTTCCTGTCCCCTCTTGACTCCCCTTACCTTCCTTCTGGCCTTCGCATCATAGATGCTCGGCTAAACGGGAGTTACGGGGGCTCGGTTCCGGGCGTCGGGTACATT
>CAVIRF010000077.1:0-8607 GCA_963645185.1 Coprococcus eutactus
ACTGTAAATCTGTCGTCTATGACTTCGGTGGTTCGAATCCACCACCTTCCACCAATAAAACCACTTCATTTGAAGTGGTTTTATTTTACATCTTGACAATACCGCGTTCCGCGAAGTATAATACCAGTATGAGAACGGCTTTCACTTGGTCGGTGCGGTCGTTCCCCGTGCAAGTTTAGAGCTTGAGGAAAACGCCGCTGCCTTTCAGGTGGCGGCTATTTCTTTAAGTAATTCAAAATACCGAAGATAACCGTCGCAAGCAGCATCAGAAGTGTCAGCACTTCCATTGTCGTCATGCGCGTCACCCCCCTTTATCAGGGGAATAACCTCGCCGTTTCATACTGGCAGTTTTATTATATCATAACGGCTCTCAAAATTCGAGCCTGTTTCCGCTTTTATGTCACCAATCACATTATATTTTCGCATCTTGTCAAACAGCCGCCCTTTCGGGCGGCTGTTTCTGGTTATGTACTATTTCTGATTTGCCACGACGCGGAGACCCGGGGCGTATTTCAGCCATTTTCCGCTGATAAGGCGTGCGGCGAAGCAGACCGCGCGGCACATCCAATCTCCCACCATGGCGATCCAGATGCCGATCGCGCCCATTCCGAAATGGACCGCGAGCACGTAGCCGGCCGCAAGGCGGATAAGCACCATGGACGCGATCGAGCACAGCATCGGGTAGCGCACATCGTTCGCGGCGCGGAGAATGTTCGGCAGAGCAAACGACGCCGGCCAGAGCACGATCGCACAGCCGTTATGAATGGAGATCAGGATAAAGCCGAGCGCCAGCGCCTCGGGCGACACGCTGTACACCTTGAGGATGAGCGGCGTGAGCGCGATGGTCACGATACAGGTCGAAGCCGTGACCGCGTAGGTGATCTTCATCAGCTTTTTCGCCATGAATTTGCACTGCGCCTCGTCGCCTGCGCCGATGCACTGACCGATGACCGTGATGATGGCAAGGCTCATCGCCTGACCCGGAATGACCGCCACGGCATCCAGATTGTTCGCCAGCGCGTTCGCGGTGATCTGGGTCGTGCCGAACAGCGAGATCATGCTCACAACGAGCACGCGGCCGAGCTGGAACAGGCTGTTTTCCAGTCCGTTCGGCACGCCGATCTGCAAAATGCGTCCGATCAGTCCGCCGTCCGGGCGGAAGCGGCTGCCGCCGCGCAGCGAGACCGTGTGCTCGGGGTTGAGCAGCAGGACGGTGATAACAACTGCCGCCGTACCGCGCGAGAGAACAGACGAGGTCGCCGCACCGGCAACGCCCCATTTCAGTCCGAAGATCATGATGGAGTTGCCGATCAGGTTGACGATATTGATCAAACCGGCGATGAGCATGGACACGCGCGAGTTGCCCTGCGCGCGGAACAGCGCCGCGCCTGCGTTATAGATGGCGAGCACCGGATACGAGAACACGCTCACGGTCAGATAGGTCAGCGCGCTCTCCATGACGCTGTCCGAGATCGTGCCGAACAGCAGCCGCAGCAGCGGCTCGCGGAACGCCATGATGAGCGCCGAAATCGCAAGCGAAATGACCGTTACGACCAGATACAGCTGCTTGGCCGCGTCGCAGGCGCGCTTCTGATCTCGCGCACCGAGCAGCTGCGCCACAACGACCGCGCCGCCGGTCGCGAGCGCCGCGAAGATGTTGATGATAAGTACATTTATCATGTCGACGAGCGAGACGCCCGACACCGCCGCCTCGCCGCACGAGGAGACCATGATGGTGTCCGCAAGGCCGACCGTGATGGAGAGCACCTGCTCGAGCACGAGCGGCCAGATGAGTTTTTTCAGTGCAGAATTAGGGAAAAGCTGTTTTTCCGTAACAAATACGCCTTCTTTCTTATAAGATCACACGGTATGCCTCGACAAGACGTTCAAACGTCCACGCGGCATTCGCCGGACTGGTCGAGGGCAGTACCGTGATCGGTACATGGGTTTTCGGTTCGATGAGCTTTCGGTAGAGCTCGCCCGACTTGCCGCCGGTCGCGAAAATACGCTCTATTTTGCTCTCGCGCAGCAGGCGGCCGATGTCGTTCGGCTCGGCGTTTCTGATCGAGGTGTCCGACGCGCCTGCGATGTCGCATTTCGCGATGGTGTCCCAGAGCGCGATGTGGTGCCTGTGGCAAATCGCCTGCTTCTCCTCGATGGTTTTTGGCGTTTGCTCGCCCAGCACCGCCGCGAGCACCGGCCAGAAGCGGTTGCGCGGATGGCCGTAGAAGAAATGCGCCTCGCGCGATTTCGGACTCGGCAGCGAGCCGAGCAGCAGCACGCGCGACTCCGCGTCGTAAAGCGGCGGAATGTCGTGCACGATGGTTTCCAGTTTCATATTGTCACTCCTCCAGAACGGACAGGAACGCCCGGAACGCGCTCGGCAGCGCGTAGCTTTCGCGCAGCTGCTGCGGCGTGACGAAGGTCAGCCCCTCCGGCCGTTTCGCGAGCGTCACCTCAAAGCCGTTCATGTGCCACTCAACGTGCGTGAAAACGTGCTTCGCCTTTCGCAGCGAGAGCAGCTTTTCGACCTGCCAGCCGCGCGCGGCGAGCAGCGTGCGGAGCTCGTCTGCGCCGGGCTTTCCCTCAATCGAGGGCAGTTCCCACAGGCCTGCGAGCAGACCGGTTTTCGGGCGGCGGCGGATGCCAACCTCCTCCCCGTACCGCACGAGCAGCACGGTGCGCTCTTCGATGCGGCGCGCCTTTTTCGCAGCGCGAACCGGAAGGATTTCCGCGTGGCCATGGTGATAGCCGAGGCACAGATGCTGCACCGGACAGTCGCCGCAGCGCGGTGTGCCGTTCGGCAGGCAGACCATCGCGCCGAGCTCCATCAGCGACTGATTGAAGTCGCCCGGACGGCCCTCCGGCACGAGCTCCGAAAAATGACCAGTCGTTCGTTTTTTCTGTTTTGCGTCCGTAATCGGCGCAAAATCGTCATTCAGCCGTGCCGCAACGCGCAGAACGTTTCCATCTACCGCCGGGACGCGCAGGTCGAAGCCGATGGACGCGACCGCGCCTGCGGTGTATTCTCCGACGCCCGGCAGCGCCAGCAGCGCCTCATAATCCGCCGGGAGCGCACCGCCGTACTGCTCGCAGACGAGTTTCGCGGCCCTGTGCAGGTTGCGCGCACGGCTGTAATAGCCGAGCCCTTCCCACAGCTTGAGCACCTGCGCCTCGTCCGCCGCGGCGAGCGCACGGACGTCCGGGAACGCCTGCATCCAGCGCTCGAAATAACCGCGCACCGCCTCGACGCGCGTCTGCTGGAGCATGATCTCGCTCACCCAGACGCGGTAGGGCGACGGCTCGCGCCGCCACGGCAGGTCGCGGTGTCCCTCGTCGTACCACTGGAGCAGCGGCTCGACGATAGCTTTTGTCACGCCGCTCAATGCTTCATGTCGTCGAGCGTCTGTCCGGTGTAGAACATGGTGAACGTCGCGTCCGCGATGTGCTTGCCCTCGTCGTCGTGCACCTCGACCATGAACACCGAGGTCCTTCTGCCGCGCTTACGCTCATACGCGACGGCGGTCAGCTTGTGACCGGCGCGGCCGGGACGGTAAAAGTTGATGCTGCTGTCGAGCGTGACCGCGACCGTGCCCTGCGAGGCCGCCGCCGAACCGGCCGCAATGTCGCAGAGCGTGAAGATCGTGCCGCCGTGCGCCATGCCGAGCGGATTGAGCAGGCCGTCGGTCAGCTCGACCTCGACCGTCGCGCCGCCGTCCTTGTCCAGCGTAATAACATGCATGTTCATCAGCTTGTTCAGACCGTTCGCGTTCTGACGCAGCTTGAGAATCGCTTCAATATCCATAATATTCTCCTTATTCTTCTTGCTTACAGGTTAAAGACCGCGCGGATCGTGCGGCATACGCCGTCCTCATCGTTCGACGGACAGCGGTGCTTCGCGAGCGCGGCGAGCTGCTCGTGGGCGTTCGCCATGGCGTAGGACTCGCCTGCCGTGCGCAGCAGCTCGATGTCGTTGAGGTAGTCGCCGAAGGCCATGCAGTCGGCCGTCGTGATGCCGAGCGTGCCGCACAGCTCCTCGAGCGCCCTGCCCTTGCTCACGCCCGTCTGCATGAGGTCGACCCAGTCCGCGCCCGAAAGCGCGAGCTGCGCCCGCTCGCCGAAGTCGACAAACGCCGGCATAAGCACCTGCTCGGCGCGTCCGGCGCAGAACAGCGCGACCTTGCAGATCGGCTCGCGCGAGGCAAACTCCGCAAGATCAGGCACCTCAGTGCAGCGCGCGCAGTACATGTTGAAGTTCCGTACCGCCTCTTCGGACGAGTTTCTCTCGTAAAACGCGCCGCTCTGCGCAGAAATGACCGTATAGACCTCGGGCAGCTCGCGCACCCGTTCGATGGCGTCGAGCACGACGTCCTTCGGCATGGCGGAAAAGCCGACGCACTCCGCGCCGTCGCAGACCATCGCGCCGTTTTCGCTGATATACATGAGCTCGTCCGCAATTTCGCCGAACTGCTCGTAGAGCGTGTAGAACTGGCGGCCGGAGGCCGGGGCGAAGCGCACGCCGCGCTCATGCAGCGCGCGCACGAGCGGAAACAGTCCCTCGGGCAGCTGTTTACGGCTGTCGAGCAGCGTGCCGTCCATGTCGGCGGCGATCAGTCTGATGTTCATGCTTTTCCTCCCGAAATCTCTTCCTCGATCTCCTCGCGCTCCTCCTCGATGAACATGATGAGGAATACGGTCACGAGCGGCACGAGCGTCAGCAGCAGCGCCTTCTCCCCGAGCGCATTCGACGCCAGTGCGCCGATCGCGCCGCCGACGATGAAAACAAGGATGATCGAATAGTAATTCTTCATTTTTCTCGCGGCGGTGCGGTCGCCCGTCTGCCGCCAGATGAGCAGCTGCTCCGTGCCCGAGCGCAGATTGCCCGTGCACATCGTGGTCGCGAAGGCGCTGCCGCGCACCTTGCGGAACGTCTCGACCTGCATGGCGCAGACGAACGAGATGATGATGTTGACCACGGAGTTTCCGCTCTGCGGCAGCATGGCCGCGACCGTCACGAGCACCATTTCGCCCAGAACGACGATCTGACGCCAGTGAATGTTGATGTCGCGGTTCTGCCGCGACTTGAAATGGCGCTTGACGACCTCGGCGGTCAGCACGCCGAACGCAAACGCGACGATCGGCAGCAGATAGCGCAGCGCCTTCTCGAAATCTCCCTCGGCGAGGTGTGCGCCGAACAGTACAATGTTGCCCGTTTCGGCATTCGCGAACACGCCGCCGCGGCAGACATAGGTATAAGCATCAAAAAAGCCGCCTGCCAGCGCAAGAAGCAGCCCCAGTATGAGCGACTCGGACATCTGTCCCTTTACCTTTTTCACGGTTTTCCCCTCCGTTTTTCGTGGGGCAACACCGCACAATAAAAGCGGCGGCGCTTTGCGGAAATTTTATGTCCTGACTTCGTTGTGATTTCACGGTAATACACAAAGTATTACCGCAAAACCACGCCTCGCCAGCACGCAAAATTTACTTGCAAATCGCTCTTGTTTCATTATGCGGTATTGCCCTATAAAATTATTATACCATATTCAGAAAAGAATTGCACAAAATCGCCGCGCGAATATTGTACAATTTTCCCTTGACAAGCGGCATTTCCATGATACAATTAGAACAGAAAAAGCAGAGTAGACTGCAATGCGTTAAGTGCCGCTGAGACGGGGAGTTGTTCGGCGGACGAAAGGGACAGGGTCCCCTGCGGTATTGCAGCCGCATCCCGCTGCTGCAACTGTTTAGGCATCTCCTAAATCGCTGTGGCAACAGATGAATTTGTTATGGAGGTGTCTTTTTCTATGTCTAAAAAGCAGAATATCTTCGTCCGCTCGCTGCATGAGCTCAAAAGCACGCGCTGTCTCGCCGTGACCGCCCTGCTCATCGCCATCAACATCACGCTCGACCTGCTCGGCCTGACCATCAAGCTGCCGCCCAATCTGCGCATCGGCTTCGGCTTTCTGTGCAACGCATCCATCGGCATGCTGTTCGGCCCGGTCGTCGGCATGATGGCCGGCGTGTGCACGGATGTGCTCGGCTATTTCGCCGGCAACCTGTCCATGGGCGCGTACTTTCCCGGCTATACGCTGACTGCGGTGGTCGGCGGCCTGATCTGGGGCCTGTGGCTGTATCCGCGCAAAATTACCGTCTGGCGCGCCATCGGCGCAAAAGCCTGCATCAATGTGTTCTGCAACATCTGCCTGAACACGCTCTGGCTGACCCTCACCGGCGGCAAGGCGATGAGCCTGCTGCTCGTCACGCGCGTGCCGAAAAACCTCATCCTCCTGCCGATCGAGATCGTCCTCGTGTACGTCGTCATGCGTCTCGTCTGCCGCATCTACAACGCCCTGCCGGGCACGATCGCCGAGACCGCCGCATCCGACTCTGCACGATAAATACGATTATTTCACGCATAATTTCAAATGAACCGAAGGCCGTCCGCTCCCCGGATGGCTTTTCTCTTGCCGAAAAGCTCACGCTTTTCCGGCCGATGTGTTCTGACTGCATCGACTAACTGAAGCCGCTGCGGCTTTCTCCTGCGCCATTTTCCTTTTGTTCTGTGATTTTGACGAAATTGTTCTATGCAAGCGCCTGTTTTTTTGGTATACTATATACGATAGGAGACGAACGGCGCGACTGACCGCCTTTTCGCCCGTAAAAGACGTTTTTCCGCTCGCTGCTCCGTTCACTGAAAGGATGTGACCGCTTTTATGAAACTGACAAAAGAGAGTATCAAACATAACGCGTCCTGGAAGGGTTACCGTCTGCCGCAGTACGACATCGACGCCGTACGCGAGGCTACGCACAAGGCCCCGACCTGGCTGCATTTCGGTGCAGGCAACTTGTTCCGCGCTTTTCCTGCGGTTCTGGCGCAGCGCCTGCTCACCGCAGGCCTGACCGATACCGGCATTATCTGCTGCGACGGCTATGACGAGGAGCTCATCGACCGCTGCTACCGCGCCTGCGACCATCTGTCGCTGTCCGTAACGCTGTATTCCAACGGCACCATCAACAAGGAGATCGTCGCTTCCGTCACCGAGAGCCTCAAGCTCAGCGAGGACGGCGCCCGTCTCAAGGAGATCTTCGCCGCTCCTTCCCTCCAGATGGTCACCTTTACCATCACCGAGAAGGGCTACGCTATCCAGAACGATGCGCACGAATTCCTTCCCGACTACAAGGCTGACATGGAGAACGGCCCGGACTCCTGCCGCTCGTTCTTCGGCAAGCTCGCGTCTCTGTGTCTCGCGCGCGTCCGCGCAGGCCTTGCTCCGCTCGCGCTCGTTTCTCTCGACAACTGCTCGGATAACGGCGTCCGTCTCGAGCGCGCAATGCGCTACGTGACTCAGGCATGGATGCAGCACGGCTTTATCACCGAGGACGAGTATTTCGCCCTCATCAAGAAGAACACCTATCCGCTCTCCATGATCGACAAGATCACGCCGCACCCGGACGATCGTATCGCAAAGGCGCTCACCGACGACGGCGTTGAAGGCGCGCAGCCGTTCGTTACCGAGAAGGGCTCGGTCGGCGCAATTTACGTCAACTCGGAAAATCCGCACTACCTGCTCATCGAGCACGCTTTCCCGAACGGTCATCCGCCGCTCGAGCAGTGCGGCGTTATCATCACGCGCCGCGACATCGTCGAGAAGTCCGCGCAGATGAAGGTCGCTACCTGCATGAACCCGATGGACACCGCGCTCGGCATCTTCGGCTGCATGCTCGGCTACACGCAGGTCAGCGCAGAGATGAAGGACAAGGAGCTTGTCAACCTCATCACCCGTCTGAGCGAGAACGAGGCAATGCCGATGGTCGCAGACCCGGGCGTTATCGACCCCGAGGCATTCCTGCACGAGGTTCTGGGCGAGCGTTACCCGAACCCCTTCCTTCAGGACTCTCCGCAGCGCACCGCTACCGACACTTCCCGTAAGATCGCGCCGCGCTTCGGCACCACGCTGTACGCTTACTATAACTCCATGCTGCCGGCACACCGCGCGACCAAGCTGGTTTATATCCCGCTCGTACTCGCAGGCTGGCTGCGTTATCTGGTCGGCGTTGACGACCGCGGCGACGCATTCGAGCTCAGCCCGGACCCGAACATCGAGCATGTCCGCAGCCTGATGGGCAACCCCAAGCTCGGCGACGAGTGCCCGGAGGCGCAGCTGTATCCGCTGCTCGCAAACCGCTACTACTTCGGCGTCAACCTGTTTGAGATCGGCGTCGGCGAGACCGTTGTCCGCATGTTCAACGAGCTCAACCGCGGTCCGCGCGCGATCCGCGAGACTCTTAAGAAGTACTGCGGCGAGGAAAAGGCCGAAGAGTGGATCTTCGACTGATCCCCAGTAAAAGAATCAAAGCACCGGCTATGCCGGTGCTTTTTCTTTTCTCTGTCAGCAGACGCAAAATCTTCCGCCGATACAGCGGTGTGCCGCTGGAGGCGACTTTACGCCCTCGGAGGGCGTAATGTCGCCTGCGACGGCAAGCCGTCGGAACGGCGGAAAGGTCTCCCCTCTGCTTCAGATAAAGCAGAAAAAGCCCCCTGCTCCCGGGTGGGTGTAAATGTCAATGAATTTCTTTACCAATGATACCGAATTTGTTTACCACTGT
>CAVIRF010000078.1:0-8513 GCA_963645185.1 Coprococcus eutactus
GCTGGCCGGGAAAACTTTAATTTTTTTCACTGTCCTCTTGACGGGTAGCGGTTCACTGGCAGCGGCGGTGCTTTTGATTTTCGTCTTGCTGCATTCTGTTCCGATGCAAAATCAGAAAATTCCCGAACTCGAATTTCCTGAGTACGTAAATCAGGCGGAGATGGTGAATGCCTGCAATCTGGACGAACTGAAGCTGCCGTCTGAAACAGCTTGCGCGGTATACAGACTGAAAAAGCCGGATGCTGCGCAGGATCAGAAAAATATCAGAAAAGCGCTTGGCCTTGACGAAAACGCAACATTCGGCACGCTGTCAGACCCGGCGCCGGTATCCTCCACTGCGGTGCTTGGATATGATACGAACACCGGATACTGGGTGTATCAGACCGATCTTGCATATGACACGGGCGGAAATGTACCTGATGAGCAGGAAGCCATTCAAATCGCGAGTGATTTCATATCGAGCCTGTACCCGGCCGAGCTTTTGGGCACGCCTGCTGCCGTCGCTGACATAAGCGCAGAGTGGGAGGGTCATACTTCCGAAGTCGTTCGGTGGAATGTGAGCTATTATCCGACTGTGGAAAACCATCCGGTCTACGGCGTTTTTCGTATTTGCATTGCGGTTGGAGCAAACGGAAAAATCGTTGAAGCAGAAAAGCTGGCAGGCGAATACGAGAAGGTCACAGAGGTTCCGCTGGCCGACCTGCAAACGGTCAAAAATAATTTTGCTGCGCAGAAATTCCTGTGTATCAAAGACGAAAGACCGCAGAACCCGGCAATGGAACAGGCAGAGCTCGGATTTTATGCCGATGCGGAAAGTGAGTACATCCAGCCGGTATATGCGATTTCCAACGCGGAAAAGACAGCCGAAATCCTGATCGACGCGCAAAACCGATAAGTGACGAATAACTGAGCCGCCTGTAGAGATACAGGCGGTTTTTCATATGCGAAGGCGATGAGAAAGTAAATTTCTGCGTCAGGGGACTTGACAAATAACGGACGGAGGATTACTATAACAGTGTTATATAACGCTGTTATACAAGGAGCAGGACATGAGCGAAAACGAACAGACAACGATCGAAAAGATACACAGCACCGCTAAAGCAGAGTTCCTTCAGAAGGGCTTTCGCTCGGCGTCGCTGCGGAATATCGTCAAGGAAGCCGGCGTGACGACCGGCGCGTTTTACGGATACTACAAGAGCAAGGAAGAGCTGTTCGACGCGCTGGTTTCCGAGCAGTATCAAACGTTTATGGGCATGTTTCAGCAGGCGCAGAACGAATTTGCTGCGCTTTCGCCGGAAAAGCAGGTCAGCAGCATGAAGGCTCATACGGACGCCTATCTGCTGCGCATGCTGGACTACATCTACGATCACATGGATGTTTTCCGCCTGCTGCTTTGCTCGTCCGAGGGCACGAGATACGAAAACATGGTGCACGAGATGGTCGAGATCGAGGTGAACGCAACGCACGCCTTTGCCTCCGTGATGGAGGGCATGGGCCGCGAGGCCTACCACATCGACCCGATGCTCGAGCATCTGCTGGTCAGCGGCATGTTCAGCGGCTTTTTCGAGCTGGTCATTCACGAAATTCCCTATGAGAAAGCCGTTACCTATCTGCACGAGCTGCACGATTTCTATACCGCCGGATGGCAAAAGATCATGGGGTTCTGACCCCTTTTCTTTTCTATATAGGTTAGCCATCGCTAATTTAGTAAATTTTAATTCAGGGAGGGTTTCCTTTGAAAAAACAATCCAATTTTTCCAGGCTGATGGGTTACGCCGGGGGACACAGGTATTTTACCTATGCCTCGTGGGTCCTGTCGGCCGTCAGTGCGCTGACGGCGCTCGTTCCGTTCTGGTACATCTGGCGCATCCTGCATGATGTGCTGACCGTGGCGCCGGATTTCAGCCGGGCGGCCATGCTGCCGCATTACGGCCTCATGGCGGTCATCTTCGCCATCGTTTCTTTCCTCATTTACATCGCCGCGCTGCTCTGCTCGCACCTGTCGGCGTTCCGCATCGCGACCAATCTGCGCATCGCCGCCGTGCAGCATATCGCAAAGCTGCCGCTCGGCTTTGTGGACAGCTTCGGCAGCGGCAAGTTGCGCAAGATCATCAGCGACAGCACCGGCGCGACCGAGACCTATCTCGCGCATCAGCTGCCCGACAAGGCAGGCGCGATGGTAACGCCGGTCGGCCTGCTCGTGCTGCTGCTCGTCTTTGACTGGAGACTGGGCCTTCTCAGCCTGATACCGGTCGTGCTCGGCTTTGCCGTCATGTCCGCCATGACCGGCAAGCGCATGGAGGACAAGATGCGCCAGTACGGCAACGCGCTCGCTGCCATGTCCAACGAAGCGGTCGAGTATGTGCGCGGCATCCCGGTCGTCAAGACCTTTGGTCAGTCGGTATTCTCGTTCAAAAAGTTCAAGGATACCATTGACGAGTACGAAAAGTGGGTCGTTGCGTACACCAAAGAGATGCGTATGCCGATGATGCTGTATACCGCTGCCATCAACGGCGTGTTCGCGGTGCTGATCGCGGCGGCGCTCGTGATGACGCGGAACGGCGTAACGCCGGACTTCCTGCTCAATCTGCTGTTCTACATCATCATCACGCCGGTCATTGCGCTGACGCTGACCAAGATCATGTACATGAGCGAGGACGGCATGGTCGTCGCGGACGCGATGGAGCGCATCGACTCCGTGCTGAAGGCGGACCCGATGCAGGTATCCGGCACGCCGAAGCATCCGGCGGATGCCTCGGTTGCGCTCGACAATGTGCATTTCAGCTATGACGGTAAAAACGAGGTCATTCACGGCGTATCGCTGCGCATCGAACCGGGGCAGACCGTTGCGTTCGTCGGCCCGTCCGGCGGCGGCAAATCGACGCTGGCAAGCCTCATCTCGCGCTTTTTCGATGTGCAGGAGGGCAGCGTCCGCATCGGCGGCGCAGATGTCCGCGAGATCGCAAAGCCTGAGCTGATGGATACGGTCTCGTTCGTGTTCCAGAACAGCCGGCTGGTCAAGGCGTCCATCCTCGATAATGTCAAGATGGGCAGACCGGATGCCAGCCGGAACGAGGTCATGGCGGCGCTGAAGGCGGCGCAGTGCATGGACATCATCGAAAAGTTCCCGAAGGGCGTGGACACGGTGCTCGGCACCAAAGGCGTCTATCTGTCCGGCGGCGAGCAGCAGCGCATCGCCATCGCGCGTGCGGTGCTCAAGAATGCGCCGGTCCTTATTCTGGACGAGGCGACCGCCTTTGCCGACCCTGACAATGAAGCAAAGGTGCAGGCGGCGTTTGAGCAGCTTGCCAAGGGCAAGACGGTTATCATGATCGCGCACCGCCTGTCCACCGTGGTCAACGCGGACTGCATCTACGTCGTGAAGAACGGCGAGATTGTAGAACGCGGCACGAAGGACGAGCTGTGCGAAAAGAACGGCCTGTTCGCCGAAATGTGGGCGGATTATCAGTCGTCCGTACAGTGGAAAATGTCGAAGGAGGGCTAAAAGTGATCAAACGGATTCAAAGAGCGACGGCCTGCTCGGCAGAGGGCGCTGCCGGACTGGTCAAGGGCGTGCTCGCGTGCGCGTTTCAGAATATTTCGTTCATGCTGCCGGTATCGCTGCTGTATCTTCTGGTATCGGACCTGATGCAGGGCGGCGTGCCGGCAGGCAGAGCGGCGTTTTATATCGGCGGCTGCGTGGTCTGCTTCGCGGTCATCCTGCTGGCGACGTGGCTCCAGTACAACAACACGTTCTTCACCACCTATGAGGAGAGCGGCAAGCGCCGTCTGACCCTCGCGGAGCGTCTGCGCAGACTGCCGCTGTCGTACTTTGGCAAGAAGGATCTCGCCGACCTGACGAGCACCATCATGGCGGACTGCGAAGTGCTCGAAAAGGACTGCTCGCATTTCGTGCCCGGCCTGTTCGGCTCGCTGATCTCGACCGTGCTCATCGCGCTCGGCCTGTTCGTGTTCGACTGGCGCATGGCGCTGGCGGCGCTGTGGGTCGTGCCGGTCTCCATCCTCATCGTCCTGCTCAGCTATAAGGTGCAAGACCGCGCGCAGACGAAGAACATGGCGGCGAAAATGGCGTGCGCGGACGGCATTCAGGAATATATCGAGACCGTGCGCGACCTCAAGGCTAACAACGCGGAAGAAAGCTACCTGACCGGACTCACCGCCAAAATTCGCGGCGTGGAAAATCAGGCGATCTCGACCGAGCTGACCACGGCGATCTTCGTGACCTCCGCAGGCATGGTGCTCAAGCTCGGCATCGCGTCGGTCGCGCTGGCAGGCTCAGTGCTGCTGCTGAACGGCAGCATTGATGTGCTGACGCTGTTCATGTTTCTGCTCGTCGCGTCGCGCCTGTACGACCCGATGCAGGGCGCATTGCAAAACCTCGCGGCGGTCATCGCCATGCGCACGAATGTCGGTCGCATGAACGAGATCCTCGAGCACCCGATCCAGCAGGGCCGGGAAGAGCTCACCAACACGGGCTGCGACATTGTGTTCGACCATGTCGGCTTTGCGTATGACGGCGGCGAGACCGTGCTGCGCGATGTGTCGTTCACGGCGAAGCAGGGCGAGGTCACGGCGCTCGTCGGCCCGTCCGGCGGCGGCAAGACGACGGTCTCCCGTCTGGCGGCGCGCTTCTGGGACAACCAGAAGGGCACGATCACGGTCGGCGGCATGAAGGTAGCCGATACCGACCCCGAAAAGCTGATGAGCCTGTATTCCATCGTTTTTCAGGATGTCACGCTGTTCAACAACACGATCATGGAGAACATCCGCCTCGGCAGGAAGGATGCGACCGACGAGGAAGTGCTCGCCGCGGCGCACCTCGCAAACTGCGACGAATTCGCGGAAAAGCTGCCCGAAAAGTGGAATACGCCCATCGGCGAGAACGGCTGCGCACTGTCCGGCGGCGAACGTCAGCGTATCTCGATCGCGTGCGCGTTCCTGAAGGATGCGCCCATTATCCTGCTCGATGAGGCGACCGCAAGTCTGGACGTCGAGAACGAAACGCTCATTCAGACGGCGCTCTCCCGACTCATCAAGAACAAGACCGTCCTCGTCATCGCGCACCGCATGCGCACGGTGGCCAGCGCGGACCATATCGTTGTACTCGCTGACGGCGTTGTCGCCGAGCAGGGCACGCCGGACGAGCTGTACCGCGCCGGCGGCATTTACCGCCATATGGTCGATCTCCAGAGCGACAGCGGCAGCTGGACGATCAGCTGATTTCGGATACGCGAATAACACGGCGGAGAAGGAGACAATAGAAGAAGTACCGGTTGGATTGGTGAATTTGCCTAAAAATGCAGCGGATTTTCCTGCGGATGCTGTGAACAAATGCGTTTGACTATATATTCTGTAAAATGTATAGTAGAAGTAGGATATATGCAGTTTTTCTGTATTTTCATACAACGCAGACCCACAGCAAAGGAGGCGGTGCTCGTGGAAAGAAATCCTCATCAGGGGCATCGCCGACGCATGCTTGACCGTTTCGGCAAGCTCGGCATTGATGCGTTCGCAGATCATGAGCTGCTGGAGGTGCTTCTGTATTACACCATCCGGCAGGGCGACACCAACCCGGTCGCGCACGCGCTGATGCAGCATTTCGGCTCGCTTCACGCCGTGTTTGAGGCGACGACCGATCAGCTGTGCGAGGTGGAGGGCATAGGTCCGCGGACGGCGGAATATATCTCGCTCATCGGCGCGAGCATCCACCGCTACCAGACCGACGTCATCAACTCGAAGAAAAACGTGGTCTGTCTGAACGACCCGGAAAAGATCGGCAGATTTTTCGTTCCGCGTTTCGCCGCGATACACAGCGAAGCGCTCTGCGTTGCCTATGTTGACAGCGCCTGCCGTCTGATCCGCTGCGACGATCAGCGAGGCGGCAGCACCTCCAAGGTGCTCCTCGACCCGGTCTCCATTCCGCGCAGCGCCGTCATGTGCAACGCCGCCGGCGTTGTGCTCGCGCATAATCATCCGAACGGCGAGCCGCGTCCTTCCCGTGAGGACATTGCGGCGACGCAGATGCTTGCGGCGCGGCTCCAGTCGCTCGACATCACGCTCGTCGACCACTGCATCGTTGCGCAGGACAGTTATTACTCGATGGCGCTCGGCGGTGATCTCCGCGCTATCATGCGAGGCAGACATATATAATCTGAGAGGAAAAAGATAAACTGGAAAGCGACAGGTGAAAACCTGTCGCTTTTTGTGCCTTTTTCGCAGTCTCGCTTGTCGGATTATGCTGGTTTTTGAGGAAACACTGATATAGGCATCATCGGAGTGACTCACACGTGTGTCACTGCGCCGATAAGCTTGCCGTTCTGCACGACAGGGGAGCCAGACATGCCCTGCAGGATGCCGCCGGTCTGCGCGAGCAGCGTCTTGTCGGTCACGCGCAGCATCATGCCGCGGCCGTATTCGTCGTTTTCAGGATAGAGCCGTACGATCTGCACAGAATAACGCTGTACCTTGTCGCCGTCGATATTCGCGATGATCTCCGCGTCGCCGGTCTGGATCTCGTCGCGCGCCGCCACGGGGAGAGCGTCCTTTCCGCTCAGGAGCGAGCGGTCGGAAAGAATACCGAAAATGCCGTGCGCGGTGTTTTTCGTTACCGTGCCGATGGGACGCGCGTCGGAAAAGTCGCCCTGAAGCGCGCCCGGAGCGCCGGATTTGCCGCGCGTCACGGTCTCGACCGTCGAATAGATCAGCTCGCCCTCGCTGAGCGGAAGCAGGACGCCGGTCTCCGCGTCGCAGATGCCGTGGCCGAGCGAGCCGAACACGCCGGTCTGCGGATCGGCAAACGTCAGCGTGCCGATACCGGCCATGCTGTCGCGTGCGAGGATGCCGAGTCGGTATGCGCCCGTCTGGTCCTTGCAGGCCGTGACCTGCACGCTGCGCGTCTCGTCGCCGCGCTTGATGCTGAGCTCGACCGCGCCGCCCTGCGCGGCCTTGAGCGCGGTCTGGAGCTCGTCATTTGATGAGACCTCCGTGCCGCTTGCGGAAACGATGATGTCGCCTTCGCGCACGCCTGCGTCACGCGCCGGGCAGCGTTCGCCGTCCGCCGTCTGCACCGCGTCGAGCCGCACCACGAGCACGCCTTCACTTTTCATGCGGATGCCGGCCGTGTGTCCGATCGGGACGACCTCGCGCACGGCCGCCGCCTGCGCAGGGAACAGGAAAACGAGTGCCAGAAATACCGCCAGCCGTTTGATTTTTGAATGCCCCACTGCTGTCACCTCCGCTGTTAGCTTGCCGCAGCGAGCGGGCGAAAACACATGTGAAGTTTTGCTTGCCTCGGCACGAAACGGGAAATGACAGAAAATTCCTAATAACTCGAAAATCGGGAAAATGCGACGGAAATTCAAACGAAAGGCAGAAAACTGTCAACGAAAACACGGAAAAAGTTACTAAAACTGATTGAATAACGTCAGAGAGTATGGTAAAATCTTGAACATAGAAAAATAAGGGCAAAACGGTATTGTCTAAAAATAATTCTATGTGAAAGTGGTTGATGACATGGATAACATGGTTGGAAAAATTCGCATTCTTCTGGCGGACGGCGACGGAGAATTCTGCGCGGAGATGGCGGCGCTGTGCGAGAACGCGGAGGACATGGAACTGGTAGGCATTGCGGAGACCGGCGAGAAGGCGCTCGCCGCGGTCGGGGAGCTGCGGCCCGACCTGCTCATCACCGAGCTGTCCCTGCCCGGGATGGACGGCGTGCTGCTGCTCGAACAGCTGCGCGAGGCAGGGAACATGCCGGCGGTGTTCGTGCTCTCGGCATTCAGCAGCACGCAGGTGTGTGCAGAGTGCGCGAGTCTGGGCGTGGATGTATTCCTGCGCAAGCCGATCGCGGCGGAAAAGGTCTGCGAGCGCATCCGCCTGTGGCGCTCGGGCAGAAAACGCATGGCGCGCGAGGAAAACACGGTCGCGCTCGAGGTGCGCGTGACCGAGGTGATCCATCAGGTTGGCGTTCCGGCACATATCAAGGGGTATCAGTATCTGCGCGAGGCGATCATGATGGCGGTCGAGGACATCGAGTCGGTCAGCGCGATCACCAAGGTGCTGTATCCGTCAATCGCAAAGAAATTCCATACGACCTCGTCGCGCGTCGAGCGCGCCATCCGCCACGCCATCGAGGTGGCGTGGGACCGAGGCGACCTCGAAACCCTCCAGAGCTACTTCGGCTACACGGTTTCGGGCGTCAAGGGCAAGCCGACAAACAGTGAGTTTATCTCGATGATTGCCGACCGTCTGCGTTTGCAGATGCGGTTTGGGGCGTAAAACGCGGCAGGGGCTACGGGCAGAGCAGGCGAAAACTCTGCCCGTAAAACCGTCAGAAAAATTTTTTGAGAAAAATAGAATATTGTGTTGACAAACGGGGGTGGAGCTGATATAATAATTCTTGTCGCTGAGAGCGAGACGACTCGCTGACAATTGGAAATGCGAGTGTGCTGGAACTGGTAGACAGGCACGTTTGAGGGGCGTGTGTCGAT
>CAVIRF010000079.1:0-8447 GCA_963645185.1 Coprococcus eutactus
GTGAACGGGTTAGTTTGAGAGGTTTTTATTACATTCTGTCAGAGCGTTGGAGCGCGGTTCTTACAGAATTGTTTCGAATGTGATCTGGGATCAGCTTACTTCATCCACTCGTCGAACTTTGCCAGACGGGCATCTGCGGTGTCCTTGGTAACGATCTCGGTGCCGGTGTCGACAACCTTGTCGTACTGCTCGCCCTTGAGGATCTTGACCATGGTCTCGACTGCCTTGTAGCCGATGTCGAAGTTGTTCTGTGCTGCGGTCATGGTCAGCTCGCCTGCTGCGACTGCTTCGCATGCGGACTTCTGGCCGTCAAAGCCGAGGAAGATGGTCTTTGCGTAGTTCGGGTTCTCCTTGGCGGTGCGTGCTGCTGCGAGCGCCATATCGTCGTTGTTCGAGCAGATGATCGCTACGCCTTCCGGATACTTGCTCATGATGCCTTCCATCGCGGTTACTGCGAGGTCAGCCGTTGCGTTTGCGTAC
The DNA here is from genome assembly GCA_963645185.1 of Coprococcus eutactus. Classification (GTDB taxonomy): domain Bacteria; phylum Bacillota; class Clostridia; order Oscillospirales; family Butyricicoccaceae; genus Agathobaculum. The sequence continues at coordinate 481 of CAVIRF010000079.1, forward strand.
TGGGTCTCGTCGTCGAGGAACTCGCCGCCGGCCTCAGTGATGCCTTCGCGGTAACCGTCCATACGTGCGGTGTTGGTGGAGTCGCCCTGAACGCCTGCGATCTCGATGCACTTGATCTCGTCCCAGCCGTTTGCCTTTGCAGCTTCAACAGCGGCGATCGCGCCCTGCTTGGCAGCTTCCTTGTTGCCGGTGCCGACGAAGGCGAGGCACTTGTCAGAGTCGATGTTGGTGTCGTATGCTACGACCGGCTTGTCGGTATTCGCGATCGCGGTAGCGACTGCCTCGGACTGAAGCGGAGCAATCAGGTAGCCGTCATAATCTGCAACCAGATCGGTCTGGATGGAGTTGAGCTGCTCCTCGTAGTAGGTCTCTCCCGGAGGGCCGTAGATGGAAAGCTTGACTTCGTCCGGATGCTCCTTCTCGTAGGCTTCCGCACCGGCCTGGATGATGTTCCAGAACTCAGCGGCGTTGGTCTTGAGGGTCATGCGGATCTTGTAGGGGCCGTCCTGCGAAGCGGTGTCCGAACCGCCGTTGGAAGCGGTGTCTCCGCCGCCGCATGCTGCGAGGCTCATTGCCATCGTTGCTGCCATCAGCGCTGCCAGAAGTCTCTTTTTCATAGTAGTCTCTCCTTTTTCTCTTCACTCTCTTGTGTGTTCAGCACGGTTCTCTCTGTGCTTTTCTGTGCTTTCGTGCTCTTTATGTGCTTATTATAGCGTGACTGCCCCGCACTGTCAACACTATCTTTTCGAAAGCACAGAATGTTGTTTCGGATTTTTTGTGCGATTATTCATCGTATATTTCAAATTATTCAGCGATTTTATAACTTTTATCGAATGTAAATTCAGGTTTTGTCCGATATGCCAAACTCTGCGTCTCGCATTTGTTGACACACAACAAATCTGTGCATGCGTGTTTTTTCGTGTTTTAACTTTTTTGTCTGGTTTTCTCGTCAAATGCAGAAAATCATGCTGTAAATCCGCATGTGCATGCGTCTCATTGCATGTGTGCTATTGCACATATTTCTGTGTGCATGATACTTTCCTTTACATTGCACACATTTATGTTATAATGATTACAGAAAACTTCTCACCTTAAAGGATAATGATAGATATGAACAAACGACCTACTATACAAACGGTGGCGGAACGCGCAGGCGTTTCGCGCGGAACCGTTGACCGCGTACTGAATAATCGTTCTTATGTACGCACAGATGTACGCGAGCGCGTTCTTGACGCGATCCGGGAGACCGGTTATCTCTCTCCGCGCGAGGCGCACCGCCAGACCGCGGACCGTCCGCAGAATTACTCGCCTGTGAAGCTGGGTGTGCTTTTGCCCAACTGGGCCGGCCCCTTCCGTGAGGAGGTCACGCGCGGCATCGAAAGCGCCCGTACCAAGCTCTCCGGCCGCCACGCCGAGCTGCGTGTGTGCATCTGCGAGACCGATATTCCCGGCGAGGCCATCAGTTTTCTCGACGAGCTGGTCAACTGGGGCGCACAGGGCATCGCGCTCTGCGCTCTGAACGACATTACAATAGAAGCGAAGGTCGGCGAGCTCGCCGACAACGGCATCCCCTGCATCACGTTCAATTCCGACCTGCCGAACAGCCGCCGTCTGTGCTTTGTCGGACAGGATTACGCGAAGAGCGGCCGCATCGCCGCCGAGCTGCTGACCAAATGTATCGCGCCCGACGCGCGTATCCTTGCGCTCGCAGGTAATCTCGAATACAACGGCCACCGCACACGCCTTGACGGTTTCTGCTCCCACATGCACGAAAAAGGCTTCTCCGCCGCGCAGATTGACATCGGCGAGACCTACAACGACTACCGCGTCACCTACAACAAGGTCATGGCCGCGCTCAAAAGCTCGACGCCGCCCGACGCCATCTATATGGCGAACCGCTCGGTCACGGGCTGCATCGATGCTGTTCGCGCCGCAGGCTGCACCGGCCGCGTCCGCGTCATCGCGCACGACATGTCCCCCGGCCGCGCACAGATGCTGCGCGAGGGCACGCTCGATCTGACCATCACGCAGGATCTGTTCCGTCAGGGCAGCCTGCCGCTCACGCTGCTGTGCGACTTGCTCCAGCTCGGCACACAGCCCGACAAGGATCAGCTCTCCACCAGCATTTCGATCATCTGCGCGCAGAATATCGAGTAAGTTAGCATCATCTTACTACAGAATTAGCTTTCGCAAACGTTTTCGTTCTGCATATTGACACTTCTCCCGGAATATGCTATAATCAGATGCAATAAGGGAGTAGTCGGCGTGCATTCGTTCCCATGCACGCGGCAGAGCCAACATACTGAGAAGGACGCTTCTCTGGTTTTGCATGAAATGACGAGACTTATCTGTTTTTCGGCAGATGGGTCTCTTTTTTATGCTCCGCTGCCGCTCATACGACAAGGAGGACAAGAAATATGGGATTATTGGAGTTATTTATCATTGCAGTGGGTCTTTCGATGGACGCATTCGCCGTTTCGATCTGCAAGGGTCTGAGCGTGCGTGAGCTCAAGCCGAAACACGCGCTCGCCGTCGGCGTTTACTTCGGCGGCTTTCAGATCCTCATGCCGCTCATCGGCTTTGCGCTCGGCGTGCGCTTTCAGTCGCTCATCACCAGCATCGACCACTGGATCGCCTTCGTGCTGCTCGGCCTGATCGGCGCGAACATGATCCGCGAGTCGCGCGAGCACGACGACGAAAACCTCAGCGACTCGTTCTCGTGCGGCACGATGCTGCCGCTCGCCGTCGCGACCAGCATTGACGCGCTCGCTGTCGGCGTTACCTTCGCCTTTCTTCAGGTCAACATCATTCCGGCGGTCTGCTTTATCGGCGTGACGACCTTCACGCTGTCCTGCATCGGCATCAAGATCGGCCACGTATTCGGCCTGAAGTACAAGTCCCGTGCGGAGCTGTTCGGCGGCGTTGTGCTCATCCTCATGGGCATCAAAATTCTGCTCGAGCACCTCGGCGTACTCGGATAAAAAAATCATAAAACGCAAAAGACCGGCTGTCTGCAACAAACACAGACAGCCGGTCTTCACATTTTTATCTTTATTTCTTTTCGATCTTCGGCGTGCGGCCGTAGATTTCGCGCACCTTGTCCAGACCGTTCTCAATGCTCTGACGCACCGCATCCATATCCTCTTCCGGGATATTCCGTTCAAGGAACATCAGCTCGACGGCATGCGTAAAGCGCACCATCGCATGAGCGGTCTCGAGGAACTTCGGGAAGTTGTGCGACTGCATCGCGTTGCGGAATTTGGTGATATCGCGGCGCACGAACTCGATCACCTCGTCCGCGCTCGCGAAATCGCCGTGCGAGATCGGATACGGCGCGATGCGCTGGATATAATACTTGTCGTGCTTGGTGACGTCGAACACATAGGTCACGGTGAGGTCATCGGACAGCTTGAACTCGACCTTGTACATGATGCCGTTGTGCGTTTCGACTATGCGCGTCGCGCCCAGCTGACGCAGCGCGACATTGATCAGCTCGCCGGAAAATTTGGTTGTAAGCATATTAGTCCCCTCCTGCTAAGATCAGTGAAAACGAACAAGAAGATAAACGGTAGAAATCGCGACCGACAGAATCATGGTCGGGAAGCCGACCTTGAGATAGTGGCCGAAGGTGATCGGATGACCGTGCTTGGCCGAAATGCCGGACAGAACGACGTTCGCGGACGCGCCGATCAGCGTGCCGTTGCCGCCGAGGCACGCGCCGAGCGACAGCGCCCACCAGAGCGAGGTAACGTTCATGCCGTCCGCCTGCATGGACAGGATCAGCGGGATCATGGTCGCTACAAACGGGATGTTGTCCAGAACGGACGAGAACATCGCAGAGCCCCAGAGAATGAGGATCATCAGCAGCGTGACGTTGCCGCCGGTCACGGAAACGAGCGCGTTGCCGAGTGCGCTGATCACGCCGCACTTGACCATGCCGCCGACGATGACGAACAGGCCGGTGAAGAACAGGATAGTTGACCATTCGACGCCCAGAACGATTTCCTCGATATCCTGACGGCCGATCAGCAGCATGATGGACGCCGCGGCAAGCGCGACGACGCAGGACTCAACGCCGAGCGAGGAGTGGCAGACAAAGCCGAGAACGACGAGCGCGATCATGACAAGGCTCTTTCTCATCAGCACGACATTCTGCACAGCGCGCTTTTCGTCCAGCTCCATGACGGCTGCCATGCGCTCGGGCGCGACCACCATGCGCCGGCCGTACACCACATAGAACAGCGCACAGAGGACGATCATGATAAGGACGACCGCCGGGCCGGTCGTGACGGCGAAATCCGCGAAGCTCAGACCAGCCTTGGAGCCGATCATGATGTTCGGAGGGTCGCCGATCAGCGTCGCCGTGCCGCCGATGTTCGAGGCTAAAATCTGCGTGAGCAGGAACGGCACCGGGTCGATGCCGAGAATGCCGGCGATCGAGATCGCCATCGGGCCGACGAGCAGAACGGTCGTTACGTTGTCGAGGAACGCGCTGAGCACCGTGGTCAGGATCATGAACAGCAGCATGATCTTCCACGGACTGCCCTTCGCGATCTTCGCAGACTTGATCGCCATATACTCGAACAGGCCGGAATTTCGCACGACCGCAACGAACAGCATCATGCCTACCAGTACGCCGATCGTTCCGAAGTCAATGTAGCTGACCGCCTCGTCGACGCTCAGAATGCGCAGACACAGCAGCAGCACAGCGCCGGAAACCGCCGCCGCCGTGCGATGCACCTTTTCTGTAACGAGCGCGATCATGACGACGAGAAACACCACGACAGGGATGATCTGCATGGAATTCATAAATAGTAGTCCCCTTTCCTTCGCGTGCCTGCTTTTCCTTTTTGCGGCACGCATTCCGTTTTTTCATTTGTTCTACAATTATACGCTTCTGTACGCTGCGATTGCAACGTCAAAACGCATGAATTTCGGTGTATTTTCGCGTTTTCTTTGACATTTTGACGGATAAATATTTAACGTTTTCTTAACGTGTCCGCATCTCGCGGAGCATTATGCGCGAAGCTGCTTCGCGAAGCTGCTTATTTATATAAGAAGGAGCATACGCCGCCCCTTTCCGACTCCGCGCGGCAGCGCGCATAAAATAGAAACTGCCTTGCAGTTTCATAAAAAGTCAGGGCATGCACCTGACTTTTTATCCCCTGAGAGGGACAGGGCAACACCGCACAATTAAAGCTGCGGCGCTTTGCGGAAATTTTGAGTTCTGACCTTGTTGCGATTTCACGGTAATACATCAAGTATTACCGCAAAACCGCGCCTCGTCAGCACGCAAAATTTACTCGCAAATCGCCCTTGTCTAATTATGCGGTATTACCCGAGTTTCCGAACGGGAACTTTCGGACGTCCGTGTTCGGCCAGAGCCGAACACCCTTGTCGGAAAAGCGAGAGCTTTTCGACAGGGCAAAAAAAAATCCCGTTCCTAACGGAACGGGGTTTTCTTCATATCTCAAGAATTAGCCCTGAGAAATTGCGCCTACCGGGCATGCGCCAGCGCAGGTACCGCAATCTACACAAGCGTCTGCGTTGATCTCGTACTTGCCGTCGCCCTCAGCGATAGCGCCAATCGGGCACTCGCCCGCGCAAGAGCCGCACATAATGCAGCCGCCACCGATAACATATGCCATTGGTATTGCACCTCCAAATGTATTTTACAAATATATTGTACCACATGTTCTGAAAAAAGCAACAAAAACAGGTGGTTAGTCTTTGGTAACTTTTATCAAAGTGCATAGTTTGCGTATAATTACAAAAAATCGTGAAAAAAAGAGATTTCGTGAGAACGAGCGAGAAAACGCCCTGTTACCCTATGATAACTTTTCTTTTTAGTCAGAAAAGGTCAGATTTTTCTCTTGCTTTTGGACGCTCGAAATTATACAATATAGTCAAAGGTCAGGGAAGGTCAGTAAGAGACCGGAACCGACAGAAGGAAGTGAGCCAAATGAAAATGTCCGATGTGATAGCAGATTTCATCGGTGAGATGTTATCGGACGGCGGCGGCGTTGCGGAGTTACAGCGCAAAAGCCTCGCGGATCGGTTTTCCTGCGTACCGAGTCAGATCAATTACGTGATCGAAACGAGGTTCACACCGGAAAACGGCTATTTAGTAGAAAGCCAGCGCGGCGGCGGCGGTTTCATCCGCATCATCCGCCTGCTCGACGACAGACAGCGCACGCTGCTCGAGGCGGCGCGCGGCATCGGCGGCCGGCTGAGCCAGAACGATGCGGCGCGGCTGACACGCGCACTGGTTTCCGCCGAGCTGCTCACCCAGCGCGAAGGACAGCTTCTCCTGTCCGCGTGCTCGGACGGCGCACTGGCGGAGGTTGAAAAGACCGACCGCGACCGCCTGCGAGCGGCGATCTACCGGTGCTCGATCATGGGCATTGCTACTGTCTAAGGGGGACGCTGTCCCACTTAGATGCCGAAAAATCAACCAGCACGCATTGCGTGCATACCTACTTTATTATATAGTATACAATCTCTCAGAGAGGAGTTTTGACTTATGAAATGCGAAAAATGCGGCAAGAATGAAGCGACCATGTATTATAAGGAAACCGTAAACGGTGTAACCCGTGAAATGCATCTGTGCCCGGAGTGCGCACAGAAGGAAAACCTCGGCGGCGCGTTTGAAAACGCGTTTCAGTCGATGAACCACTTCTGGAGCGACCCGTTCCACTCGTTCCTCGGCGGCGGCTTCGGCAGCCTGTGGAACGATATGCTCGGCGAAGCAGCGCCGACTGCCACGCTGCTCGGCACCGAGCGCAAGTGCCCGACCTGCGGCATGACCGAGAGCGAGCTGCGCCGTACCGGCCGCGTCGGCTGTCCGGACTGCTACTCCACGTTCGCGGATATTCTGAATCCGTACGTGCAGAAGATCCACGGCGCGACGCGCCACATCGGCACCGCTCCGGCAGTTCCCGAACAGCCGAAGACCGATCCGGTGGCTGACCTCAAGGCTCAGCTGAAGGCGGCTGTCGAAAGCGAAGATTACGAGCGCGCAGCAAGCCTGCGCGATGAGATCCGCAGAATGGAGGGCGAACAGAAATGAGCATGTTTACGATAAACGGTGGCTTCACCGGTCTGGCCGCGTCCAGCCGCGTGCGTCTGGCACGCAACATCAAAGGTTATCCGTTCCGTCTGACCGAGCAGCAGCACAGCGAGATCGCTGACAAGGTTTTCGCCGCGCTGAAGGAAAATCCGACCATCGGTCCGGAATTTGAAAAGAAGCAGATCATCCCCCGCTCGACCGAAGCGTCCCGTCTGGTCGAGGAACACCTCATCTCCCCCGAGCTGGCGCAGAACGGCGGCTGGCTGATCGTCTCCAAAGACAACGGCGTGTCCATCATGATCGGCGAGGAGGATCACCTCCGCCTTCAGGTCATCGGCTCCGGCCTGTGCCCGAAGGAATGCCTCGACACGGCAAACCGTATTGCGTCCCTCATCGAGGCGGCGCTGCCGTTCGCCTATGACGAGCGTCTCGGCTATCTGACCGCCTGCCCGACCAACATCGGTACCGGCTTGCGCGCATCTATCATGCTGCACCTGCCGACGCTGACCGCGACCGACCAGATGGACCGCATCATCGGCTACGCCGGCAGCCGCGGCTGTGCGGTGCGCGGCACCTACGGCGAAGGCTCGCAGGCCGTCGGCGGCTTCTATCAGGTCTCCAATCAGGTAACGCTCGGTGCGTCTGCCGCAGAGTTAACTGACAAGCTGGTCGAGACAGCAACGACCATCATCGACGCCGAAAAGAAGGCGCGCGAACAGGTTCGCAGCCAGAATGAGCCTGCGCTGCGCGACCAGATCTACCGCGCAGCGGGTACGCTCAAGAGTGCTTACCTCATCGAGAGCAGCGAAGCAGTGCAGTGCATCTCGAATGTGCTCATCGGTTTGCAGATGGGTTTCCTGTCCGGCATGGACGCGCAGAAGCTGTACACGCTCGAGGA
>CAVIRF010000080.1:0-8439 GCA_963645185.1 Coprococcus eutactus
GAGAAAATCACTATGGATTTTTTCTTAGGTGTCCAACTTCATTATGCAATCAACCAACAAAAAATGTTGAAAATGAGGCGACTTTGTATATTGAATTTTGTTTGCCTCGGGAACGTGCACGGGTTTATAATAGAATTATGTCAAAACCCTACACTAAAAAATGCTCGAAAGGCTGAAAAGACAACAAAATGACAAACTTGGAATTGATCGCAAAGCTCGCAGGTGTGTCACGCGGCACAGTGGATCGCGTGCTGCACAATCGTGGTCAGGTCAGACCGGAAACGGAGGAAAAGGTTCGGGCGGTCATGCAGGAGCTGGACTTCCAGCCGAATGCGCTCGGACGGGCCTTCTACCTGTCACGAAAGAAAAACAAGATCGGCATCCTGGTCGCGTTCCGCGAACCGGATTTCCAGAAGCAGGTCATGCAGGGCGTGGACGAGGGCATTGTTTACGCGCAGCAGCATGGCGTGGAGGTGCTGATCGAATACGCGCATCCCGACGATACGGAAGGCTACCTTGCCTCGCTCCAGCGGCTGCTGGACAGCGGCGTTCGCGGACTTGCCATTCGAGGCGTCGTCTCCGACGAGATCGACCAGTGCCTCCGGGGCATTTCGCGGGAGCAGATGCAGATCGTTGTCTACAACGAGGACATCCGAGACAAAAGCCTGCGCGACTGCTTCGTCGGGCAGGACTCCTACCGGGCAGGCGCCTGCGCCGCCTGTCTGATGGAACAGGTCGCAAGACCGGGCGGCGAGATGCTGCTCGTGGGCGTCGACGCTCGGCATGTTTCGAGCGAGGAACGCCTGAATGGATTTGCGGAGTACTTCCGCGAACGAGATACCGACGTATCTCAAGTGATCTACGGCAAGGGCAGCCACGAGCTGACTTACCGGCAGACGCGCGACAGGATCGCCGAGAGAGAGAACATCTCGGGCATCTTCGTCAGCGGCGCCGGTCTCAGCGGAGCGGCGCACGCCGTCGACGACGCCGGGCTGACCGGCAAAATCAAAGTAGTAGGTTTTGACATAACCGAGTCCAATATGAGTTTTCTGAAAAAGGGCACCGTACAGTTCCTCATCGATCAGGGACCGTACATGCAGGGCTACCGCTCTGTGCAGCTGCTCACGGAAGCGATCTTCCGCGACGCGCCCGTAGAGAGCTCGTTCGTGGACACTGGCATTCAAATCAAAAATCCGTACAACTGCTGAGCAACCGCTCGGCCGGCGTCAAAACCGCACTGCTCTATAAGGCGAAGGAACCGGAGAAAAACGGTCCGCACCGCGAGCGTCGAGATGATACCCCTCGACCCTCACGGCCGGACTTCCGGCCCTTCGCAGCATGGAACGGTGCGGTTTTTCTATACGGATTATTGAGATAACGCCTGCTTCGTATCTGCGGTGAACGGTGCAGGCAAAAAATTCTCGCTTCACCTGAGGGGTGTGGTTGAAAGGAGAAAGTCTATGAAAAAAATTATCCGCAGCACGAATGACCTTCTGCTGGCAGTGCTGATGGGCGGCCTGTCCATCTTCCTGCTGCTGGACCAGAGGATCATCACCGGCGTGGAGAACGGTCTGGGCGGCGTTTGGGCGCAGGCAAGCACCTACATTCATCTGCTCGCAGGTATCCTGCTGGCCATGGCCATTCTTCAGCTCATCTACGCGATCGACCTCAAGGGCGCCGCAGAGCACAAAAAGCTGTGCATCCCGGTGTCGAAGGAGATCGTCATCACCGCTGTGGCACTGGTGCTGTATGCGCTGCTGCTGCCCACGCTCACCTTTTTCCCCTGCACGCTCGCGCTGAACATCGTGCTCTGTGCGACGTTCGCACGCAAGGAGAACGAGGGCAACGAGGAAATGAAGGGCAAGAAGATGACGGGGAAGCAGTTCGGCGTCATCGTGATCTACTCGGTCGTGCTGACCGTCGTCCTCTGGCTGCTGTTCACGCAGATCCTCAAGTGCGTGCTCCCCTGATACCCGATAAGGAAAGAAAAAATAATTTTGAATTGGACAAAGAAAGGGAAAAGATTATGAAAAAGGCATTATCTCTTACTCTCGCAGGCGTTATGCTCGCCGGCGCACTCACCGGCTGCGGCAGCTCCGGCTCCTCCTCCACCGCACAGAGCGGCTCTGACGACGCATCCCTCGACTATCCGAAGAGCGACGTTCAGATCATCATCCCCTACGCTCCGGGCGGCGGCTCCGACAACCTCGTCCGCGGCATGATGCAGTACCTTGACCTCGGCGCGACTACCGTTGCGGTCAATGTCGAGGGTGCTGCCGGCTATATCGGAGCGCTTCAGGGCTACAACAGCAAGAACGACGGCTACACCATCATGACCCACAACGAGATGGATCTCATCTCCTACACCATGAGCGGCCAGTCCGCAGAGCCGCTGTACGAGAACCTCGAGTACATCTGCGACGTAGTCACTGACTACAACCTGCTTTCCACCAGCCCAGATACCGGATGGAAGACTGCACAGGACGTAATTGATTACGTAAACGCAAACCCGAATACTGTTACCGTCGGTTGCACCGGCTCCAACAACGTAAACTACGGCACCACCATGGAGCTGCTCAAGGATATGGGCATCTACGACAAGGTAACGATCGTTCCGTATGACGGCGGCGCTGCAAGCGAGACCGCGCTTCAGGGCGGCCACATCCAGCTCGAGGTAAACTCGCTGGCAGACACATCCTCCTACATCGCAGCAGGTACCAACGTTCCGTTGCTGATCTGCAACGACGAGCGCATCGACGCATGCCCGGACGTTCCGACTACGGTTGAGTCGGGCTTTGATGTAACCTACGGCAAGCCGCGCGGCTTCTTCGCTCCGAAGGGCACCGACGAGGCAGTCCTCAAGTACATCTCCGAGAAGATGGGCGAGGTATGCGAGAACGAGGACTTCGTAAAGGCAATGGCAAACCTCGGCTTCACCGTTTCCTATGTTGACGGCGCGGACGCAAAGGCGCGCACCATCGAGTGGGCAGACAGCCTCAAGCCGGTATTCGAGGAGATGTCCAAGATCTCCGCGTAAGCATCGCAGCTTTCACTGAATTTATCCAAAAGAAAGGCAGGGAATAGAATTGCAGACAATTCTTCTCGGTTTCCAGTACGTATTCAGTGACCCGATGTGTATCGCGCTTCTTGCGCTGGGCGTATTCGTCGGCATCATCTTCGGCAGTATCCCCGGTCTGACCGCCACCCTCGGCGTTACACTGTTTATTCCTTTTACCTACACCATGCAGCCCGTACAGGGCCTCGTCATGCTGATCGCCGTCTATGTCGGCGGCATCAGCGGCGGTCTTATCACCGCAACCCTCATCAACATCCCCGGCACGCCCTCTTCCATCTACACCTGCTTCGACGGCTATCCGATGACGAAGAAGGGCAAGCCTGCCGAGGCACTGGCCATCGGCGTTTTCTGTTCCCTCATCGGCGGTACGTTCTCCGCCTTTGCGCTGATGGCGATCGCTCCGCAGCTCGCGAAGGTTTCGCTGAGCTTCGGCAGCTGGGAGTATTTCGCTGTTGCCCTCATGGGCCTGTCGGTCGTCGTTGCCATGTGCTCCGACTCGCTGATCAAGGGCCTGATCGGCGCGGTGTTCGGCCTGCTCATCGGCACGGTCGGCATCGACTCCATCAGCGGCGTCTCCCGTCTGACCTTCGGCTTCTGGCAGCTTCAGGGCGGTATCTCCTCTACCGCTCTGATGATGGGCCTGTTCGCGATCACTGAGGTATTCAATCAGTCTCTCGAGCTGCACAAGCCCCGTCCGAAGATCGAGTTCAAAAAGACCACGCTCATTCCGCCGTTCTCCGAGATGAAGAGCTGCTGGAAGGCGATCGGCATCGGCTGCGTCATCGGCACCGGCATCGGCATCCTGCCGGGCATCGGCCAGAACGCCTCCACGCTGATCTCCTACAACCTCGCGCGCACCGTATCCAAGACGCCGCAGGAGTTCGGCCACGGCTGCCCCGAAGGCATCAGCGCATCCGAGACCTCGAACAACGCCACCAACGGCGGCGCGCTCATTCCGCTGGTCTGCCTCGGCATCCCGGGCGACCTGACCACCTCCGCTCTGATCGGCGGCCTGATGATCCACGGCCTGCAGCCGGGTCCGCTGCTCTACTCGCAGCATCCTGAGCTGGTTGGCGGCATCATGGTTGCCTACTTCATGGCAAACGTTGTTATGTACGTCATGGAGCTCGGCCTGATGAAGGCGTTCGTCCGCATGGTAAACGTCAAGCTGTCCTTCCTGTTCCCGGCGATCGTCGCGTGCTGCGTGCTCGGCGTTTACACGCTGAACAACCGCATGTTCGACGTCTGGGTCATGATCATCTTCGGCTTTGTCGGCTATCTGCTGATCTGTCTGGGCATCGACATGGCGCCGGTCATCCTCGGCTTCATCCTTGGCCCGCTGATCGAGAAATACATGCGCATGGCACTCATCTCTGCCGACGGCAACTGGGCAGATATGTTTAATCGTCCGGTATCCGTATTCTTTGTAGTAATTGCGATCCTGTTTGTTGTGGTCCCGGTCATCAAAAAGGCTGTGACACACGGAAAGGAAAAGGCATGACCCTGCACCGCAGTCAGCGGTGAACGGGCAAAGCCGAACACCGCTGCGGGCAGCCGGAGATGTGATGCAGCAAAGTGGGACCCCTCCACGCATCACCTCTCCGCTGCCTGCTTTTTATGGAGGTTCTTCTGATGGATATGACCTATCGCGTAAGCAAAAACGCTTATATCGAGCTGCTGGCGGACATGGTCCGCCGCAACGACAGCCGTCCGCTCAAGCTGTTCACGACGTTCCTGCTGACCCTCGGCCAGATGGCAGCGGTCGCGGTGTTCTGCGTGACCCGGCTTCAGGGACGCGAGCGGGTGTTTGCGATCATCTGGTCGCTGCTGCTCGCCGGCATCACGCTGCTGCGCCGCAGAACGGTGCGCCAGCGCGCAAAGGGCACGCTGCAGCGTCTGGAATACGCAGGTCAGCTCCCGGAGGACTACTGGCGCGAGCACAAGCTGCGCACCGCAGGAAACGAGCTGCGCGTCAGCTACGGCGACCAGCGTCTTTCCTGTCCGCTTCATGCGGTAGGCCCGGTAGAGGAGCGCGCAGACGCGCTCTACATCTACTGCGGCGGCACGATCTTCGACATCATCCCGGCTGAGGCGTTCAAAAGCGCCGACGCGATGCAGCGCTTTGCGCGTGACCTTCGCGCGGCGGCAGAGCAGGCCGAAATGCCCGTGGAAAAGGCGGACGCCGTTCCGACTGCGGCGGCCGACATCACCTGGGAGCTGGACGAAAAGCAGTTCCTCGACGGACAGTTCGCCGCCTTCCGCACGCTGTATTACCGCTACCGCTTTGTGCGCCGGGCGACATTCGTCCGTCTGGCGGCGAGCGTTGCGGCGGTCATCAACCTGATGGCGAACCACACGCCGCTCAGCATCGCGGCCTCGGTCATCGTGCTGCTCGTCGCGAACCTCGAGAACATCTCGATGATCCCGGCGCTCAGCCGCCTGCGCATCCGCAGGGAGCTCGGCGCATGGGAGGGCAGCCGTGCGTTCCGCCTCAGCATGCAGCAGGACACGCTCCTGTTCGCGTCGGAGAAATCTGCCGTGACCATCCCGATCGACAAAGTGAACCTCTGCGAGAAGGTTGGAGCATACTACATCATCGCATGGAGCAGCTTCCCGGCGGTCATCCTGCCGGAAAGCGCGGCGCAGTCGCTCGAAACAGCGGCTCTGCTCCGCAGAATCGAGGAGCGCCGCTCCCGAAAAACGGCATAAACCACACGCCTCGCAGGGCCACTGCGAGACAGGAGGAAAATAACAAAATGACAAACGCAATGATTATTGACGTGAAAGATAACGTTGCCGTTGCCATAGAACCGATCGCAGCAGGGGAGACCGCAACGTTTCTCCTGAACGGCGAGCCGGTGTCCCTTCCGGTCACGGAGGACATCACCATCTACCACAAGTTCGCCATTCGCGACATCGAAAAGGGCGAACCTGTCGTCAAGTACGGCGAGCACATCGGACAGGCAACAGCATTCATTCCGGCCGGTGCGCATGTTCACGTACACAACGTCGTGAGCATGAAGGAAGACCGGCGCGGAAAAGAGTAAGAGAGGCAGCATGATATGACATTTTATGGCTATCGCCGTCCGGACGGGCGCGTGGGTGTGCGGAACAAGGTGCTCATCCTTCCCACGAGCGTGTGCGCTTCGGATACGGCACGTATCATTTCCCAGCAGGTGGAAGGCTCTGTGACCTTCAACAATCAGCAGGGCTGCTCGCAGGTCGCGGTCGATCAGCAGCTGACCATGGACGTCATGGCAGGCTATGCGGCCAACCCGAACATCTACGGCACGGTCCTCGTATCGCTCGGCTGCGAAAACTGCCAGATGGATCTGGTCACGGAGGCGATCTCCGAGCGCACCTGCAAGCCCATGCAGCGCGTGATCATTCAGGAGGCAGGCGGCACGCTCAAGGCTGTCGAGCAGGCGGTCCGCTACGCCAAGCAGATGGTCGCCGAGGCGAGCCTGCTCCAGAGAGAGGAATTCCCGATCTCCGAGCTGATCGTCGGCACGGAGTGCGGCGGCTCGGACCCGACGAGCGGTCTGGCGGCCAACCCGGCCATTGGCGCGATGAGCGATCTGGTCGTCGCGGCAGGCGGCACGAGCATTCTTTCCGAGACGTCGGAGTTCATCGGCGCGGAGCACATTCTGGCGCGCCGCGCGGCAGACAAGCGCGTGCACGACCGCATTTATGAGATCACGACCCGTTTCGAGGAGCATTTTCACGCCGTAGGCGAGGATGTGCGCCAGGGCAACCCGTCGCCCGGCAACAAGGCCGGCGGCATCACCACCCTCGAGGAGAAGTCGCTCGGCTGCATCCACAAGGGCGGCCACAGCGTCATCAACGAGGTATATGACTACGGCAAGCAGGTCAAGGCGCGCGAGGGTCTGGTCATCATGGACACCCCGGGCAACGACCCGGCCTCGGTCGCGGCCATGGCGGCAGGCGGCGCGCAGGTCGTCGTATTCTCGAGCGGCCGTGGCTCGCCGATCGGCAGCCCGATCGTGCCGGTCATCAAGATCACCGGCAACAAGATCACCTTCGCCAACATGGAGGACAATATCGACTTTAACGCCGCGCCGCTCATCTATGGCGAGCGCACGGTAGAAGAGCTTGGTCAGGACCTGCTCGCAATGGTCGTAGAGACCGCGAACGGCCGCCAGACCAAGGCAGAAGCGCTCGGCTACACCGAAACCGCCATCGCGCGTCTGTGCAACTACGTATAACCGCTGGCTTTCTGAAAGGATGATCCCAGAAATGGAAAAGAAAACGGTACGCTGGGGCGTGCTCGGCTGCTCGGGTATCGGCAAGAGCCGTACCATTCCCGGCCTGCTCGCCTGCGAAAACGCTGAACTGTACGCCATTGCAGGCAGAAACGAAGAAAAACTGAGGGCCTACGCCGAACCGTTCGCGCCGAAAAAGCTGTACACCGATTATCAGGCGCTGCTCGACGACGAGAACGTAGACGCGGTCTATCTGCCCCTGCCGAACGGCATCCACATGGAGTGGGTCAAGAAGGCGGCAGCGGCCGGCAAGCACATCATGTGCGAAAAGCCGATGGCGCTGACCGAGGAGCAGGTGCGCGAGATGTTCGCTGCGGCGAAGGAGCACGGCGTGCTGCTCGAGGAGGCCTACGCCTACCGCCATGCGCAGCTCGCGCAGAAGGTAAAGGAGATCGTGGACAGCGGCGCGATCGGCCGTATCCGTTATCTGGAGAGCAAGCACTCCACGTTCGACACCAACCGCTCGGGCATCCGCTACCAGAAGGGCAACGGCGGCGGCGCGGTCTACGACGTGACCTGCTACAACGTCAGTCTGGCGTCCTACCTGTTCGGAAAGGACCCGGAGGACATGAGCGTTTACTGCGGCTTTGACAAGGAGACCGGCGTGGACGTTTCGGACGCTGTTCTGCTGCGCTACGGAGAGGGCGTGACCGCCATGCTGTATGCAGGCCTTGACGCTTACCGCCGCGGCTGCTATTCCATTCTGGGCGAGACCGGACGCATCGACGTGGACCACAAGTTCAACTCGAGCGGCGTCTGCCGCATCCGCGTGAGCACGGGCGCCCGTCCGCAGGGCGCGGAGTACGTGGACGAGACCACCACGGAATACACGATCTGGGTCGAGGACAACTACAAGAAGGAGATCGAGCTGTTCTCGGACGCCGTGCTGAACGGCTCCGCGCTCACGATCTCCGAGGAAGAGTCGCTGCGCACCGCGCGTGTGTGCGACGCGATCCGCAAGGCAGGCGGCATCGACTGACGCCGGTATACATGTTTTTTCACAAGGGAAAGAAGGATATAAATTGAACAAAAAGAATTACGCTGTTATGGATGGCAACACGGCGGCGGCGTACAGCGCCT
>CAVIRF010000081.1:0-8327 GCA_963645185.1 Coprococcus eutactus
AGTTCATCATGGAACGAGTCGCAAAGGGTACGATTGCGATTCCGGCGAACATCAACCACAAAAGCCTGTCCGCGGAAGCGGTAGGCGACGGGACCCGGGTCAAGATCAACGTCAATCTCGGCATTTCGGGCGACTGCAAGGACTACGAGATGGAGCTGCGCAAGGTGCGCATGGCCATCGACATGGGCGCGGAGTCGATCATGGATCTGTCCAACTACGGCAAGACCAACACGTTCCGCAGGCAGCTCATCGACATGTCGCCTGCCATGATCGGCACCGTGCCGATGTACGACGCGATCGGCTACCTCGAAAAGGACCTGCTCGAAATTTCAGCGAAGGACTTCCTCCGGGTCGTTGAGGCGCACGCGAAGGAGGGCGTGGACTTCATGACCATCCACGCAGGCATCAACCGCCGCGCGGTCGAGGCCTTCATGCGTGAGGGACGCAAGATGAACATCGTCAGCCGCGGCGGCTCGCTGCTGTTCGCGTGGATGCAGATGACAGGCAACGAAAACCCGTTTTTCGAGTATTACGACGACGTTCTCGATATCCTGCGCCGGTATGACGTCACGATCTCGCTCGGCGACGCACTTCGTCCCGGCTGCATCGATGACGCATCCGACGCCGGTCAGATCAGTGAGCTGATCGAGCTTGGAAACCTCGCGAAGCGCGCATGGGACAAGGATGTTCAGGTCATGATCGAGGGCCCCGGCCATATGGCGATGAACGAGATCGCGGCGAATATGCAGATGGAAAAACGCATCTGCCACGGCGCGCCGTTCTATGTGCTCGGGCCGCTCGTCACGGACATCGCCCCCGGCTACGACCACATCACCTCGGCTATCGGCGGCGCGATCGCGGCGCAGGCCGGCGCAAATTTCCTGTGCTACGTCACACCGGCGGAGCATCTGCGTCTGCCGGACGAGAACGACGTCCGCGAGGGCATCGTTGCGAGCAAGATCGCGGCGCACGCGGCGGACATTGCACTCGGCCTGCCGGGCGCGCGCGACCGTGATAACGCGATGGCGGACGCCCGTCACAAGCTGGACTGGCCGGCACAGTTCGCGCTTGCGCTCGACCCGGAAAAGGCGCAGCGCTTCTACGAACAGGTTCCGCCGACCGAGCGCCATACCTGCTCGATGTGCGGCAAGATGTGCGCCGTTCGCACGACAAATATGATCCTTGAAGGGAAAAAGGTAGAGTTCTGCTCGGAAAAGGGAAGCTGCTGATACTGTCGCGAAACTGGCGTTTCGCCGACAATCTGAAAGCTCGACTTTCGCTGGACTTTATCAACGAACGGAAACGGCACGCCGAAAGACGTGCCGTTTTGCTGTATCTATGTAGCTTTATCTGCCGAGCAGACGGTTCTGGACGTTCTCGAAGCCGAGGCGGTTTACCGTGTCCGAGAAGCGTTCACCGGCGTTGCCCTCGTCGCGGAACAGAGTCAGCGCGCGCTCGATGACCTCGAGCACTTCCTCCTCGCTCGTGAACACGTGCGCAAGCATGCGGCCCTGCGCAGTGCGCTTGCCCCAGCGGCCGCCGATGTAGACCGCGTAGCCGCGCTTTTCCTCGCCGACGACGCCGAACGGGCACTTGCCGACGCAGCGTCCGCAGTGGTTGCACATGTCCTCATTCCAGTCGAGTCTGCCCTCGCCCAGACGGCTTGCGCCGATGGGGCAGGCCTTTTCGATCTGGCAGACCTTGCAGCCGCGGCATTTGGACCAGTCGTGCGACGGCACGCGCTGACCAATGACACCGAGATCGTTCAGATCGGGCTTGACGCAGTTGTTCGGGCAGCCGCCGACCGCGATCTTGAATTTGTGCGGCAGCTTGACGTCGTGCCAGCCCTTGTAAAAGCGCTCGTGGATGGTGCGCGAGAACGCGACCGTGTCGATCAGACCGTACTGGCAGGTCGTGCCCTTGCAGGCGACAACGGGGCGGACCTTCGGGCCGGTGCCGCCAGTCTCAAGACCGTGCTCCGCAAGAAAAGCGCAGAACGGCTCGATGTTTGCAAACGGGATGCGCTGTACCTCGATGGTCAGACGGGTGGTCATGGCGATCTCGCCGCTGCCGAATTTCTCCGCCGCGTCTACGATGGCGCGGATCTCGTCCGGCTGAAGGCGGCCGTTGCGCGTGATGACGCGCGCGTTGAAGCAGTCCGCCGTAGTCTTGTCGTGCAGGAAACCAAGACCCTTGACCCGTTTGATGTCCTCGGGGGTGGGAAGTGCGCCGTTCATGCTCATTGATGTATCCTCCTTGTCGAGCCGCCCCGGAAAAGCGGCGAATATCCTCTGTATATCATTATATCAGAGGATACCGGGAAAAGCAAATTCTCTCTTTTTTTACCGTCTGCTGACGGTAAGCGGTTCCGCCGTTCCGGCGGCCTGCCGCCGCAGGCGATGAGCGCCTTTTCTGCTTTATCTGAAGCAGAGGGCAGACCTTTCCGCCGATACAGCGGTGCGCCGCTGGAGGCGAGAGAGGCTGTACCCCACGGCCGAGGGGGTGTCGGTGCCCACCGACAGGGGCAAAAGGGGGAAAGGACACCGATGGTTTCCTTTCCCCCTCTTGACTCCCCAAAACTTTCCTTTGAGCCGCGACGCCCTTCGGTTGCGCGGCTAAATGCGAGGGGCCTCCAGATGTGTTTGATGCTCCAAGGCACTGCGATTGATCGAAGCGGAGCTTTTCGCAGGACAAATCTAACGCCTTGCACTGGATGGCCGCGCACTGTTATGCGCGGCAAAGCACACAAACTGACTTCAGGGCGGCCATGCGTCCCATAAGCATCCAGACGCCCGGAAACGAGTCCCCGTAACTCCCGTTTAGACGCGCGACCGCAGGAAGTCGCGTCCCGAAGGAAGGTCTGGGGTGTCAAGAGGGGCCAGGAAACCATGTTTGGTGTCCTGGCCCCTTTTGCTCTCGCCGGTGAGCACCGGCATCTCCGCCGCCGAAGGCGGCATTCCTCGCCGGTATTAACCGGCAATCAAATAAACATCGACAGCGCCGATACAATAAACGCCGTAAGCAGACCGGCAACGCCGATCGCCAGACCGCTGATCGCGCCCTCGGTCTCACCGAGCTGAATAGCTCGCGACGTACCAACCGCATGCGCCGCCGTGCCGATCGACAGACCCATCTGCATCGGATTGCGCACGCCGATGCACTTGAGGAACGTCGGCAGCAGGATAGCGCCGAAGATACCCGTGATAACAATGGCGATCGCGGTGATCGAGGTGACACCGCCGAGCATTTCCGCAAGCGCGACACCGATCGGCGTCGTGACCGATTTCGGGATGAGCGAGCGCGTGGTCGAGTCGCTCAGTCCGAACAGATGACAGAACAGCAGCACGCTGCCGATGGAAACACACGAGCCGACAAACGCGCCGAGCAGGATGGGCAGCAGATTGTGCAGCAGCACATCGAGCTTGCGGTAGATCGGGATGGCGAGCGCGACGGTCGCCGGGGTGAGGAAGAACGAGATCAGCTGACCGGACTCCTCATAGGTCTGATATGTCGTGCCGCTCACAATGAGCAGGATGCCGACGAGAACGGACGCGATCAGCAGCGGATTGCACAGCGGCGAGCCGGTTTTCTGCTGAATGGCCACGCCGATGGCGTAGCAGAAGATGGACAGGAACATCCACGTCAGGGGGGAGGTCAGGAGCTCAGTCACGGTCGAACGCCTCCTCACTTTCACGGTGCTGGAGCTTCAGCACGATATGTACGGTCAGTGCGGTCGCGGCGGCGGTGCAGAGCGTCGTCAGCAGGCAGACCGCAAGGATGGCAAGAATCTCGCCCTTGATGTCAGCAAAAATGTCGAGAATGCCGAGGCAGGCCGGGAGAAAGAAAAACGCCATGTTCTGGAGCAGAAAATCGGCGGTGTCTTCCACATGGTGCAGCTTGACCGCGCGGCAGATGAGCAGCACGAGCAGCAGGGTGAGACCGAGCACGTTGCCGGGCAGGGCGCCGTGCAGCAGGGCGGAAATGAGGTTGCCGCCGACGCAGCACGCGAGCAGCAATGCGAGTTGTTTGAGGTATTTCACGGGGGATGCTTCTTTCTTTTAATCGGGATATTCCTGCGTCATGACGCCGAGCAGCTTCTGATAGATGGCCTCGGCGTTGGCTTTGAAGGTGCGTTCGAGCATGGTCGCCTGCTCGTGGCTGACGACCGCCATTTCGATGGCGAACACCTGCTCCATCTCCATGCGGACAGTGAGATCGTGCTCGCCGTGCTCGGTGACAGAGGTGTGGATGGCGGCGTCGCGGCGGATCTGGCGCACGACGCGGAGCGCAGAGCGCTGCGCAGCCTCGCGCACCGGATAGGGCAGCTGCTTCTCGAAGATGCGCGTCGCCTCGCGGCCCTTGTCGGTGATGGCGTAGAGCTTTGTGCCGTTCTCGATGCTCTCGTCGATGTGGCCGGTGGGGATCATCTCGTAAAACGCTTCGCTCAGCTCGAAATAGCCGAAGCCGTCGTCGCACCATGTGATCAGATCGACCACCGTCTCGAACGTGACGGGAAAGGGCAGAAGATCCATCGCGAACAGCACGAGAAACTTGATGTCCTCCTTGGTATGGATAAAGCCGTAACGGACCATAATACGGGATACCTCCTTTGGTTGTGCGCTCGTCCGCACGCTGCGCCGACACAGGAAAAAACAGGACGCGCGGCACGGAAAAGTGCATTTGCCGGGTTACGGGCGGAAATTTGGCTATTGCTCTAAGTATACTACCCGAAAGGGAAAATTGCAACGAGGCTTTGCGCAGTTTGCGCGGTTTTCGACGGGCAAAAGCGCACAAAAATGACGCGAACAAATGTGCGGTTTTTGGCAGGGGCTTGACAGAAATCAGTTGAAGAGCGGGCGCGCAGGCGATATAATAGAATGAGATGAGACTGTCGAAACCATCCGTTTTCACGGAGGAAAGCGAAAAGAGGGAAAACATATGTCTGAAATCATTCTGCGCCCGGCGACGGTGGACGACGCCGCGGAAATGCTCGCCATTTATGCACCTTACGTTGTCCAGACCACGGTATCGAGCGAATACGACGCGCCGACGCTTGAGGAGTTCACGCGCCGCATCCGCACGTTCACGGAAAAGCTGCCGTGGCTCGTGTGCATCATCGACGGCGAGGTCGTCGGCTACGGCTACGCTTCTCCGCACCGTACCCGTGCGGCGTATCAGTGGTCGGTCGAGACCTCGATCTATGTCGCGCAGGACTGGCACCGCCACGGCATCGCCGGCGCGATCTACGCCGCGCTGTTCGAGGTGCTCGCGATGCAGGGCTACTATAACATCTATGTCGGCATCACCTCGCCCAACGAGCGCTCGATGAAGTTCCACAAGTCAATGGGCTTTGTCATTTCGGGCGCGTATCAGGAGAGCATGTACAAGTTCGGCCAGTGGCGCGACGTGCTCTGGATGGGCAAGAGCCTGCGTCCGCACGACGGCGCACCCGAGCCGACCGTTCCGTTCCCGGAGATCTCGGACAGTCCGCTCGTGAACCGCGCGCTCCGTCAGGCGATGCAGCGCATCCACGACGTATAAGCAGAACAGGGGGAGGCAAATGCCGGAATTTCACATCGTAAGTCCGTACAAAATGGCAGGCGACCAGCCGCAGGCGGTCGCGAAGCTCGTCGAGGGCATCAACAACGGTCTGGAGGAGCAGACGCTCATGGGCGTTACCGGCTCGGGCAAGACCTTCACCATGGCCAACATCATTGAGCAGACACAGCGCCCGACGCTCGTGCTCGCGCACAACAAGACGCTCGCCGCGCAGCTGTGCACCGAGCTGCGCGAGTTCTTTCCGGATAACGCCGTCGAGTATTTCGTCTCCTACTATGACTATTATCAACCGGAGGCGTACATCGCCTCGACCGATACCTATATCGAGAAGGACTCCGCCATCAACGACGAGATCGACCGCCTGCGCCATTCCGCGACCTCCGCGCTCGCCGAGCGGCGCGACGTTATCATCGTGTCCTCGGTGTCGTGCATCTATTCACTCGGCGACCCGATCGATTACAAGAGCATGGTCATTTCGCTGCGCCCCGGCATGGAGATCAGCCGCGATACGCTCATCCGCCGTCTGATCGACATTCAGTACGAGCGCAACGACATCGCGTTCGAGCGAAACCGCTTCCGCGTGCGCGGCGATACGGTCGAGATCTGGCCGGTATACTCGGATGAGGATGTGGTGCGCGTCGAGTTCTTCGGCGACGAGGTGGACCGCATCAGCCGTATCAATCCGCTGACCGGCGTTCCGCTCGGCGAGCTCGGCCATATCGCGATCTTCCCGGCGAGCCACTATGTCACGCCGAAGGAAAAGCTCGAGGAGGCCATCAAGGATCTGGAGGACGAGCTGGAGCAGCGCGTCAAATATTTCGAGGAAAACGGCAAGCTGATCGAGGCGCAGCGCATCGCGCAGCGTACCCGGTACGACATCGAGATGCTTCAGGAGATCGGCTTCTGCTCGGGCATCGAGAACTATTCGCGCGTGCTGTCGCGCCGCGCGCCGGGCTCCTCGCCGTACACCCTCATCGACTACTTCTCGAAGGATTTTCTGCTCATCGTGGACGAGAGCCACGTTACCCTGCCGCAGGTCCGCGCGATGTATCACGGCGACCGCGCGCGCAAGGAAAGTCTGGTCGAAAACGGCTTCCGCCTGCCGAGCGCCTACGACAACCGTCCGCTGAGCTTCGATGAGTTTAACGAGCGGCTGAACCAGATTGTTTATGTCTCCGCGACGCCGGGCGAATACGAGCTTTCGCGCTCGGGTCAGGTCGTCGAGCAGGTCATCCGCCCGACCGGGCTGCTCGACCCGGAGGTCGTCGTGCGTCCGGTAGACGGCCAGATCGACGACCTCATCGGCGAGATCAACGCGAGAACGGCCAAGGGCGAGCGGGTGCTCGTCACGACGCTCACCAAGCGGATGGCGGAGGATCTGACCGATTATCTGGAAAACGCCGGCATCAAGGTGCGCTACATGCACCACGACGTCAAGACCATCGAGCGGCAGGAGCTCGTGCGAGACCTGCGCCTCGGCGTGTATGACGTTCTCGTCGGCATCAACCTGCTGCGTGAGGGTCTGGACATCCCCGAGGTGTCGCTCGTCGCCATCCTCGACGCGGACAAGGAGGGCTTCCTGCGCTCGGAGACCTCGCTCATCCAGACCATCGGCCGCGCCGCGCGAAACGAGCACGGCCTTGTCGTGCTGTATGCAGACAGCATCACGCCCTCGATGAAGCGCGCGATGGACGAGACCGAGCGCCGCCGCGCCTTGCAGGACGCCTTCAACAAGGAACACGGCATTATCCCCAGGTCTGTGCACAAAAAGGTGCAGGACGTGATCGAAATCACCTCCAACGTGCCCACGAGCAGCAAGAAGAAGCTGCGCACCAAGGGCGAAAAGCAGCAGGAGATCGCTCGCCTGACCCGTCAGATGAAGGAGGCGGCGAAGATGCTCGAATTCGAGATCGCCGCCCAGCTGCGTGACCAGATCAAGGCGCTGGAGGAAAAATAAAACGAGGTACAGAAAACACGAATGAAAGACATCATTAAAATAAAAGGTGCCCGTGAGCACAATCTGAAAAACATTGATATTGAAATTCCGCGCGACGAGCTCGTCGTGTTCACCGGCCTGTCCGGCTCGGGCAAGTCGTCGCTCGCGTTCGATACCATTTATGCCGAGGGTCAGCGCCGCTACGTGGAGTCGCTGTCGAGCTACGCGCGGCAGTTCCTCGGGCAGATGGACAAGCCGGATGTGGACTACATCGACGGCCTGTCTCCGGCCATCTCCATCGACCAGAAAACGACGTCGCAGAACCCTCGTTCGACCGTCGGCACGGTCACGGAGATCTACGACTACATGCGTCTGCTCTGGGCGCGCATCGGCACGCCGCACTGCCCGAAATGCGGCAAGGAAATTCATCAGCAGACCATCGACCAGATCATCGACCGGCTGATGGCGCTGCCGGAAAAGACGCGTGTGCAGCTGCTCGCGCCGGTCATCCGCGGCAAAAAGGGCGAGCACAACAAAATCTTGGAGGACGCACGCAAGCAGGGCTACGTCCGCGTGCGCGTGGACGGCGAGATTCACGATCTTTCCGAGGAATTCAAGCTCGCCAAGACGAAAAAGCACAACATCGAGATCGTCGTCGACCGCGTTGTCATCCGTCCGGACGCGCGCGGCCGCATCACCGACTCGGTCGAGACCGTGTGCGCGCTGTCAGGCGGCCTGCTCACCGCGGACGTCATCGGCGGCGAGCCGCTGAGCTTTTCGCAGAACTACGCCTGCGACGACTGCGGCATCTCCATCGAGGAGCTTACGCCGC
>CAVIRF010000082.1:0-8273 GCA_963645185.1 Coprococcus eutactus
TCCTTGCATATAGAGTTGTCTCTATTTTACAAGGAATTTAATGTTGATGGTAAACTTTTTCGGTGTCATTGTGGACAAGTATTAGGATAGCATTCACAATCCGGCTTCCGTTGCGCCGCGCGCAAATTCCTCGCTCAGGATGCAGGAATTGCCGTTCGGGCGAGGACTTCCCTCCAGAATAAGAACTTTCTTCATTACTTGTCCGCCCCGTTCGTGATCGCAACGCTCATGTTCGCACCCAGCGTCTCATCCGCGAGCATGTCCGCCATGCACTGCGCGATCGCGGCGCGGTCGACATCGCGTTCCGCCGGCTGCTCGCCCTCGACGGTCAGCTCGTAATCCTCGCGGTCGCCGTCGAAAATGCCGGGGCAGCGCAGCAGCGTGGTAACAGCCGGGCTGGCTGCGATGGTATCCGCCGCTTCGATATACTCCGGGCGCTGCTTGGCATACATGCTCAGAATCTCGCCGCGCTTGCCGGTGATCTCGTTATGAATGCCCATGCCGGTGATCCAGATGATGCGCTTTACGCCGGTCTCCTCGACCGCAGAGGCGATGTTCTTCGCCATCGTCAGCACATCCTCGCCGTCCAGCGAGCAAAGCATGACATCCTGGCCTGCCATCGCAGCCTTTACGTCAGCGGCGTTCATCGCGTCGCCCTGCATGATGTTCACGCCGGTCATGTCCGCATCACCGAACTTCTTCGGGTCGCGAACGAACACAGACAGCTCAATATCTGCCGTTTTCTGCATCTTTCGCGTGATATAGCTGCCGGTGTGGCCAGCCGCGCCAAAAATAACAACCTTCTTCATAGGGATAATTTCCTTTCCTGTCATCATTGGACAGACTACATCCGTCCTGTATTTTGATAGTCCCGTTTAAGTACTATTATGCTGGCTGAACTGACGCCTGTCAAGAAGAAAATCGCCCGTATGCGTTGACACACAGGCGAAGGGAGCCGTCAGAGCTGTTCTATTTTATCCGAAAGCGGCCCGATCATGCTTCACGCATCGCGGCGCCAGCGGTACCGCTTCGGCCCATGCACAGGCGCAGCCTCTTCCCCGTTCTGCATCATATTCGGGTCGAGCAGCATGCGCTTCGCCTCTTCGCAGTCGCGGAGATACGTCTTGAGCGCTTCCAGACCGACCAGCACCGCCGCGCCTGCGATGCAGCCGGGCAGGCTGAAATTCGACAGCGACAGCGCGGCTTTCGGCTGCGCGAGCACGGTCGGGCCCATGACGATGGCGCGCAGCGAGCCGAGCATCAGGCCGAGCACGAAATACACCGTCTGACCGTGGTACTGACGCAGCGCCCGGCGCAGCAGACCGGCACTGCCTGCGATGCCGCCCAGCACGCCGAGGCCGAACACGATAACGCCCGGCAGCACGGCAAAATTGAGGTGCAGCAGCTCTCGCACTGCCGTGATGACCGGCAGATACGCGCCGAGGATGAGCAGCAGCGTCGAGCCGGAAATGCCCGGCAGGACCATCGCCGTGATCGCGAACACGCCGACCGCGAACAAATAAACGTACTGCCACGGATGCAGCGCGGCGAGGTCGAGCGCCGTGTGCGGCAGCAGTCCCAGCGCGAAAACGACTGCAATGCCGAGCAATGCAAAGCCGAAATGCGGCCGCGCCGAAACCGTTTTCCACTCTGCGCGGATGACGAACGGAACGGCGGCGAGCGTCAGTCCGATGAACGCCGAGCTGAGCACATAGACGCCCGTGTCAAACACCTGCGCGAGCACGGTCGCGGCCAGTCCCATGCCGACCGCCCAGCCGATGCCCAGCCGCAGCAGAAACCGGATCGCCATGCGGCGGTGTGCGCTGTCGCGCCCGAATAGATCGTGCAGCGCACCGACGAATTTCTCGTAAAATCCAAGGATAAAGGCCACCGTGCCGCCCGAAACACCCGGAACCGAGTCCGCGAGCGCCATGCAGAAGCCGCGAAACATATTCAGCAGCATTTTTCATTTCTCCTTTCATTCGTTCTGCGGCGGAACACGAACCGCAGCACACTGAAGCAGACTCATCCGGTCAGCGCCGCAAATACCGCGTGGGTCACATCCAGAATAAGATGGCTGTTTGCCTGCATATTCATTCCTCCCTTGCAGCAGAAAAGCCGCTTGTCTTTTACTTCTTATAGTATAGACAAGCGGCTTAAATTGCATTTTTACAAAAGATAAACTATTGTTAAACTTTCAGTCGATACCCGGCGCCCCAGACGGTCTGGATGTAGCGCGGATTGGAGGGATCCTGCTCGATCTTCTCGCGCAGGCGGTTGATATGTACGGCGACCGTGGCGTTGTCGCCCATCGCCTCCATGCCCCAGATGTGCTCGTAAAGCGCCTCGCGGCTGAACACCGTGTCCGGGTTGCGCATGAAAAACAGCAGCAGCTCGTACTCACGGTTTTTCAGCTCCACCTCCCTGCCGTCCACGGTCACGCGGTGCGAGGCTGTGTTGACGGTCAGACCGCCGAGCGTGATCTCATGCGTCGCGTGCGCCGCGCCGGTCAGCCGCGCATAGCGCGAGAGATGCGCCTTGACGCGCGCGACGAGCACACCCGGCGAAAACGGCTTTTCGATATAGTCGTCCGCGCCGAGGCCCAGTCCGCGTATCTTGTCGATGTCCTCCTGCCGCGCCGTGACCATCAGGATCGGAATGTCAAGCTGCTCGCGCAGGCGGCGGCAGACGGCAAAGCCGTCCATCCCGGGCAGCATGAGGTCGAGCAGAATGAGGTCAAAGCCGCCGTGCAGGCCGCGCTCCAGCCCGGTCGTTCCGTCCGGCGCGATCTCAACCGCAAATCCATCGATCTCCAGATAGTCGCGCTCGATCTCCGCGATCGCGGTGTCGTCCTCAACGATCAGAATTTTCGGCATGGCCGTTTTCCTCCTTCGGAAGCGTGATAATGATGCGCAGGCCGCCCTTTTCCGCGTTTTCCGCGCGGATGCTGCCGTTCATGCGCGCCACTGCCTTCGCGGCGATGGCAAGGCCCAGTCCGCTGCCGCCTGACGGATTTTTTCGCGCCGGGTCGCTGCGGTAGAACACATCGAACAGCCGGCCGCAGGCCTCGGGCGGCACGCCGGGACCGTCGTCCGTCAGCGACAGAACGCAGTCCTTTTCGGTCGTTTTGAGCGAAATATGCAGCTGCCCGACCGGTTTCTGCTTATATTTGCGGCTGTTGTCCGCGATGTTCAGCAGCACGCGGCGCAGCTCCTCCGGGTCCGCGCAGACCACCGCCGGAACCGTGTCCGCCGTGATAGTCAGGCCGGGGAGCGCCGTTGTGCGCGCCAGCTCCTCCACCGCCTCATCCAGACGCAGCGGCTGCGGATGGACGGGATATTCGTCCAGCTCCATCCGGGAGAACAGGAAAAGCTGCGATACCATGCGGTCGATGTCCTCGGTTTTGGCGCGTATCGTGTCCAGATAGCGCCGCTGCATTTCCGGCGTGCGCGCCACGCCGTCGAGCAGGCCCTCGACGTAGGCGCGGATGGACGTCAGCGGCGAACGCAGGTCATGCGAAATGCCGGCGAGCAGCTCCTTCCGGCTGCGCTCGTGGCGCACCGACTGCTCCACCGACGCCGAAAGATGCTCGGCCATCTGGTTGAACGCCGCGCAGACCGGCGCGAACTCGTCGGTCTCATGATACTCGATGCGGTGATCGAGGCTGCCGTTCTGTATCTCGCGCACGCCGTCCGCCAGCAGGTCGAGCGGCTGCGTCACGCGGCGGATGACGAAGCGCGTCAGAAAGCGGTTGGTCAGCAGAATGGCCGCCAGCACCGCGGTCAGCAGGATAAGCACCGCCAGCACTGCCGCGATCTTGAGCGACTGATAGGATACCGCCTGCACGCTGCCGAACAACAGAATGCGGTATTCCGTTCCATCTCTGCGAACGGTATGCGCGAACAGGCTGCGCTCGCCGTTCGACAGCCGCGCGTCATCGCCGAGCGTTTCTGCGGCGGTACACAGCGCACCGTCCGCCGCGTTTTCGCTGCCGTACTGATAGACAGCCGTGCCGTCCTGCGTGATCTCGAGCGCGACGGAATTCCGGTCGAGCAGCGACGCCAGCTCGCTCAGCTGTTCCTGCTCTGCGCCGTCCGGGCCGAGCGCTTCCTCGGCCATTTCCGCGATGCCCGCGCTGAGCTGGTAGAAGTCCTCGCTGTCGTCCACCATCAGGCCGCCGCCCGACTTCACCGCCGCCCACATGCCGCCGATGCACCCTGCCGCGATGAGCAGCGCGATGCACACCGGCACCACGATCATCAGAATATTCGAGAGATACAGCCGTTTTCGTATCGTCATGTTCCGCACCTGCCTTTGCTGCTATCATAGCACAAAACGGGACGCCGTTTATAAAATAAAGATAAAATTTTTAGACTGTCGCGAAACTTCGTTTTACAGCGCTGTCCCCTTCTCCGGCACGAAAAGGCGGCTCATGTCCGCCCCTTCGAGCGTCAGCAGGCTCACCTTTCGATCGATGCCGCCGGCGTAGCCGGTCAGGCTGCCGTTCGTGCCGACGACGCGGTGACAGGGAATGATAATGGATACTGCGTTGTGCCCCACCGCGCCGCCGACCGCCTGCGCCGACATGTGCGCGCAGCCCTTCCGGGCGGCGAGCTGCTGCGCGATCTCGCCGTAGGTCATCGTTTTGCCGTAGGGGATCGTCAGCAGGATGTCCCACACCGATTTTCGGAACTCCGAACCGGCCGGATGCAGCGGCGGCAGAAAATCCGGTTCCCGGCCGCTGAAATAAATATCCAGCCATCGCTTTGCCTCAGCGAGCACGGGCGTTTCCTTCTCGCAGCGCTCCTGCGGCAGTCCGGCCGCGAAATATTTCTGTCCCTCGAACCACACGCCCGTCAGGCCCTGCTCGTCCGCCGCGAGCAGCAGACCGCCGAGCAGCGACTGATATGTAGCGGTATAAACCATTTACTCTCTCCCCTTCACGCCTGTTTTTCTCTTTTTGACGGGTTTCTTCGCCGGTGCGTAATCGCGCATTTCGGGTATCGCGCCGCCTGCGACCGCCCACAGGTAAAGGCTCGCCGTGCTGCAATATGGACTAAACCGGCGGCGGTACTTTTCGAACAGCTTTCGGTCGATCTTCCGGTGATGATACACCATCCGCAGGCCGCGCTGAATGGCGAGGTCGTCAAAGCTGAACACGTTCGGGCGCTGCATGCAGAACAGCAGCAGCATTTCCGCCGTCCACACCCCGATGCCCTTGAGGGCGCTCAGCTGCGCGATGACCTCGCTGTCCGGCAGCTGCTCGACGGCGGCAAGGTCGAACGCGCCGCTGTGCACCTTGTCCGCGAAATCCGTGATGTACTCCGCCTTGCGGAAGGTCATGCCGAGCGACTGGAGCCGCGGTACACCGGCCGCGAGAATGGTCTCCGCCGTCACTTCGCCGAGCGCGTCCTGCATCCTCTGCCAGATCGTCGCCTGCGCTTTGGTCGAGATCTGCTGCCCGACGATATGATGCACGACCGCCGAAAACAGGTCGCTGTCCACCGTCCGCTCGATGCGGCCGATGCGGTCGATGACCTCGCACAGTCGCTTGTCCTTTGCGCGCAGGTACGCGAGCTCGGTCTCTCCATATGTAAAATACACGGCATTTCACCCCTCCGCTTTTCCTTTATTATAGTATCATTTCCCCGGCAATGCTATCGCAGAAAGCGAAATGCAATTCTCACAGCAGCGCCTTCACTCTCGCAAGGAACGCCTCCGCCGCGCGGCTGAACACCGCGTAGCGCTTCCAGATGAGTGCGTAACGGGTCTCGAGCTGCGGCTTGAGCGGCCGGAAGCAGAGCCCGTCACCCAGCTTCTCCGGCAGCAGATCTTCCGTGGTCAGATAGCAGCCCAGACCGCTCTTGACGAACCGCTCCGGCGTGCCGTTGACGACGTTGTACGTCGCGGCGGCATTCAGCTCGTCGATGCCGGTCTCCGCCCACCGGGAGATCAGCCGCTGCAGGCCAGCCCGGCGGTGCAGCACGAGCGGCACCGTGCGCAGGTCGTCCTTCTGCACGCAGTCCTTCTCCGCGAGAGCGCAGCTCTCCGGCATCAGCATCCCCCACCGGGATGTCTCGGGGAGCGCGATATAGTCGTACTTCATCGTATCGACCGGCTGCAGAACGATGACAAAATCCAGACTTCCGTGCTCCAGATGTTCAAGGATGTCGGTGGCGTCGCTGCTGTAAAACTGAAATCGGACGTCCGGGCAGGTGCTCCGCAGGCTCGCCGCCGCGCGCAGCACGCTCTCCGTCTGCGTACCGCCTCCGATGGCGACCTCGCCGCCGATATGTGCCGCGTCCGCCGTCAGCTCGCGCTCGGTCTTTTCCATAAGCGATACGATCTCGTCCGCGCGCCTGCGCAGCCGCACGCCGTCCTCGGTCAGCGTGATCTTCCGGCTGCCGCGGATGAGCAGCGATCTGCCGAGCTCTCTCTCCAGCTCCATCAGCTGCTTGGACAGCGACGGCTGCGAAATATGCAGGCTTTCCGCCGCTCTTGTGATGTTTTCCTCTCGCGCGACCGCCAGAAAGTAGCGCAGCGTTCGAATATCCATGCTCTCACCTCTCTTTCAGTATAGCCCTCCCTTTCATTCCCGTCAACTATGACAAGCCATGCAATATAAGTATTTGCTATTCTTCTTTCGCTGTTTTATACTGTTTCTGAATAGAAAAAACACGAAAGAGAGGAGTTCCCATGGAAACCATCAAAAAGAAGCGGCAGCTCGACATGCTGAACGGGCCCATCTGGAGCCGCCTGCCGCAGTTTGCTCTGCCGGTCGCCGCGACCGCCATTCTGGAGCAGCTGTTCAACGCCTCGGATCTTGCCATCGTCGGCAACTTCACCGGTGCAGACCGCACAGCCGCCGTCGCTGCCGTCGGCGCGAACGGCCCGGTCATCGGCCTGCTCGTCAATCTGTTCGTCGGCATCGCGCTCGGCACGAACGTCATCATCGCGCACGCGGTCGGACAGAGGGATGAGGAAACCGTGCGCAAAGCGGTCCACACCTCGGTTCTGGTGTCGCTGCTCGGCGGCCTTGCGGTCGCGCTGCTCGGCGAGCTGGCAGCCGGGCCGCTGCTCAGCCTGCTCAACGTGCCGGACGACGTTTTTCCGCTCGCGCTGCTCTACCTGCGCATCTACCTCGTCGGCATGCCGGTCATCCTGCTCTACAACTTCGAAGCAGCGATCTTCCGCAGCGTCGGCGAAACCAAAATACCGCTGATCGCGCTCGCAGCTTCCGGCGTGCTGAACGTTCTGCTTAACCTGTTTTTTGTCGTGGTGCTGCACATGTCGGTAAACGGCGTCGCCATCGCCACGGTCCTCGCGAACGCCTTCAGCTCGCTGCTGCTGTTCCGCAGGCTGTGCCGCACCACGCACAATATCCATCTCGAGCCCCATCGGCTGCGCATCGACACAGCGGTGCTCGGCCGCATCCTGCGCATCGGCCTGCCGGCCGGCATCCAGAGCGCCGTGTTCGCCTTCGCGAATATCATCATTCAGGCTGCGATCAACAGCCTCGGCACGACCGTCATGGCGGCGTCGAGCGCAGCTTACAACATCGAGATCATGGCGTATTTCATGCTGAACTCGTTCAGTCAGGCCTGCACGACCTTCACCGGACAGAACTACGGCGCAGGCAGGCTTGACCGCTGCCGCCGGACGCTGCTGCTCTGCCTTGCGGAGGATCTTGCGGCCTCGGGCGTGTTTATCGCGCTCGTGCTGACCGCCGGTCATACGCTGCTCGGGCTGTTCACCTCCGACCCGGATGTCGTCGAGCTCGGATACATGCGCCTCATCATCGTGTTCTCGGCCTACTTTTTCAGCATGCTGTACGATGTGATGTCCGGCTATCTGCGCGGCTTCGGCATCTCGCTCTCCACCGCGATTTTGACAACGCTCGGCGTGTGCGGCACGCGCATTTTCTGGGTGCAGGTCATCTTCCCGAAGCACCGCGATTTCCAGTCTCTGCTGACTGTCTATCCGGTCAGCCTCGCGCTCACCGCACTGCTCATCCTCGCGGCGCTGCTCTATTATCGTCCGTCGATGCGGTTTGCTTCGAATAAAGACTGAAAAAAGGACTGACAAATGTCAGTCCTTTTCGTTTGTCGATAAAGTTCATTTCACACAAAAACAGCAGCCGCGCGATAGCGCGCATTAAAAGCGTTTGCGCCGCAAACGCAAGAAAACCGGGGACATGTGCCTCGGTTTTCTTACTTCAAGAGGGAGAAAGTTTCCGTATGGGAACTTTCGGACGACTCGTGTTCTGCGAAGTC
>CAVIRF010000083.1:0-8231 GCA_963645185.1 Coprococcus eutactus
GAGAAAATCACTATGGATTTTTTCTTAGGTGTCCAACTTCATTATGCAATCAACCTTTTATCTTGCGGCACACCCCTCTGCGGCCTGCGGCATAGAATGCATCGGGAAGAGATACGCGGCACAGCCGCGGCGTTTTCTTCCAAATCAACCGAAACGAGGAGAAATCATGGACCAGAACCAAACGCAGACGGCACTCGAAATCCCGGTCCGTCTGCTTGCTCCGGCGATGGCGTTCGTCCCCGAGCAGCCGTTCGGGACGCCTTACGAGCCTGCGCTCGCCTTCAGCCGGGGAACGATCTTCCCTGCTCTCGACCTCCCCTTCGTCGGAGAGGAGGCCGTACAGTGACCGAACGCGAAAAACTGCTCGGCCGCGTGCGGATGTACGACTTTGCGCTCGTCGAGGTCATCGAATACCTCGACTGCCATCCGCACAACGAAGCCGCTCTGAAATACTACCGCGAGATGCGCGCCGCCTTCGATAAGGCAGCCAGTGAATATGAGGACGCTTTCGGTCCCCTGACCGCGCGCGAGGTCGATGTGCGCAGCGGTCACTGGAACTGGATCGACGATCCGTGGCCGTGGGAAGGAGCGGATAACTGATGTGGTCATACGATAAACGCCTGCAATTCCCTGTAAAAATCAAAAATCCCAACCCCCAGCTTGCGAAAATCGTCATTTCGCAGCTCGGCGGCCCGGACGGCGAGCTCGGCGCCTCGATGCGCTATCTTAATCAGCGCTACGCCATGCCGTATAAGGAATGCAAGGGCATTTTGACAGATATTGGCACCGAAGAACTTGCGCACATGGAAATGATTTCCGCAATGCTGTACCAGCTCACTCGAAATCTCACGCCCGAACAGATCCGCGAGGGCGGCTTCGATGCCTACTTTGTCGATCACACGACCGGCATTTATCCGCAGTCGGCTGCCGGTATCCCGTGGTCGGCCGCAACCTTCCAGTCCAAAGGCGACCCCATTACCGATTTGGTGGAGGATATGGCCGCGGAGCAGAAAGCTCGCACGACCTACGACAATCTGCTGCGTCTGATCGACGACCCGGATGTACGCGAACCGCTCAAGTTCCTTCGCGCGCGAGAGATCGTGCACTTTCAGCGCTTCGGTGACGCGCTTTCCGTCGTGCAGTCCAATCTGGATGCGAAGAACTACTATGCCTGGAACCCGGCATTTGATGTACGGCCGCGCGAGCAGAACGCTTCCGCTGCGCCCCGTTTTGTTCCCACGCAGAACCCCGGCAGCGTAACCGCGCCGCACGAATAACCCACCGCTCCCCGAACCGGTGCAGCTTTGCCTGCCGCTGGCTCGGGGAGTTTTTTTCACGCTTGTTTCCGGACAGATTTTCCGTCTGCCGCCGTTTATATTCCGTAAATTTTATAGAGTCCTCTGTCTCGCTGCCGTGTTTTTGCACATTTTTTGCACATTTTGACGAGCAATGTCTCTTTTCTTTTTGCCTGTTTTCTGGTATAATTATTACACATGAGCACGGGCATACGTCCCGTGTGCAGATGCTTCCGCCGCCGAAAATACGGTGCGCGGCAACAGTATATATTTCGCCGCGCGTGGAGAAGCTTAGAGAATACGGCGGCGCATTACGAAAATAAATGGGGAACTGTCATGAAAGAGAACAATTTGGTCATCACCGGCATGGGCGCCGTGACGCCGATCGGCATCGGCGTCAGCGAATACTGGAACGCCCTCAAGGATGGAAAGTGCGGCGTGGGCAAAATCACGCGCTTTGACGCAAGTGAAATGCCCGTACAGATCGCGGCGGAGCTCAAGGATTTCGACCCGACCGCCTACATGCCCAAGACGCTCGCGCGCACGATGGATCCGTTCATGCAGTTTGCCTTCATCGCCGCAGAGCAGGCGATCGCGGACAGCGGTCTGAGCATCGAGAGCGAGTCTGACCGCGTCGGCATCGTCATGGGTACCGCGATGGACGGCGTTACGACCGTCGCGCAGACGCAGGCGGCCTTCGACGAGGGCAAGCGCGTCGGTCCGCGCTTTGTGCCGATGACCATCGGCAATATCGCCGCTGCGCAGATCGCCATCGCGCACGGCATTCACGGCCCCAGTCTGACGCTCAACACGGCCTGCTCGGCAGGCGGCGACGCCATCATGACCGCGACCATGCTGCTGAACTCCGGCGAGGCGGATGCTGTGCTCGCTGTCGGTGGCGAGAGCATCCTCTGCCCCATCGTTGTCTCCGGTCTCGCGCAGGCCAAGGCGCTTTCGCGCCGCAACGACGATCCCGAGCAGGCCTGCCGTCCGTTTGATGCGGACCGTGACGGCTTCGTCATCGGCGAGGGCGGCGGCGCACTGCTCATCGAGACTGAGGAGCACGCCGTAAAGCGCGGCGCGACCATCTACGCCCGTCTCGCAGGCTGGGCGAACACCTCGGACGCACACCATGTCACCGCTCCCTGCCCGGACGGCGAGGGCGCATCGCGCTGCATGAAGCTTGCGCTGGCACGCGCCGGCATGCAGCCGTCCGACATCGGCTACATCAACGCGCACGGCACCTCGACACCGCTCGGCGACAAGGCCGAAACGCTTGCGGTCAAGTCCGTATTCGGCGGTCGCGAGTCCGCGCCTCCGATGTCCTCCACCAAGTCCGCGACCGGCCACCTCATGGGCGCAGGCGGCCTGACCGAGGTCATCGCGTGCGTCATGGCGGTCCGCGAGGGCGTGCTTCCGCCGACGCTCCACCTCGATACCCCCGACCCGGACTGTGACCTCGACTATGTGCCGAATGTTGCTCGAAAAGCTGATATTTCCGCGGCAATGAGCAATTCTCTCGGCTTCGGCGGTCAGAACTCCAGTATCATCGTGGCGAAATACGAATTATAACAGAACGGGCGGCCGAAATTTTTTCGCGCCGCCTGTTGCATTCTGCTGAAAATATGATATTATATTTACACGATGTAGTTTTTCTCTCTACATCTCGCATTTAACTTTACGATTTAATTTTCAGGAAATGAGGCGACCCTTTTTGAGCCATACCTATACCTATGACGTTACCATGTTCCGCGATACGTTCGAGAGCCGTTTCACCTATCTGAACGGTTTTCTGCGCAATGTTTCGCGCTTCGGCGACCGTCCTGCTGTGTTCGATCCGCATTCTGATCGCCGCTGGACCTATCGCGAGCTGAACCGCGAGGTCAACCGTCTTGCGCACGCACTCCGTGCGGACGGCGTCGGCAAGAACGATGTGGTCATGTTTGCGCTGCTCAACTCCCCCGAATTCATCTTTTTCTACCTCGCCGCGCACAAGATCGGCGCGATCGCCTGCCCGGTCAACTACCGTCAGGGCTCCGGCGAGATCGCGCTCGTCATCGACGACAGCACGCCGAAGGTGTTTGTCTACGACGCGGGGTTCGGCGAGCTTTCGAGCGAAGCGCTCCAGATGTGCGAGTGCAAACCGGCTGTCGAGCTGGTCGTCGGCGCGGACGAAGATGCCGTCCTTCCCGAGGGCCGCAGACGCTACGAAGACTACGTTTTCGAGCGTCCGGAGACCGATCCCCCGATCGATTTCGAGCCACATATCTACGACGAGACCACCCGTCTGTACACCTCCGGCACCACGAACCGCCCCAAGGGCGTGCCCATCAACAACATCAACGAGGTCCTGTCCGCGCACGACGTCATGATGCACTTCCCCCTCGGCCCGGTCGACCGCACGATGAACATGACCCCATGGTTCCACCGCGGCGGCATCCATTCCGGCGGCCCCTGCCCGACGCTGTACGCCGGCGGCGAGGTCGTCATCCTGCGCGATTTTGCGCCGCGCACCTGTCTGGAATACGCGGAAAAGTACGCGATCTCCTTCCTGATCGGCGTGCCGACCATCATTGCGATGCTCGCGCGCACGCAGGAGCGCTCCCCTGCCGATCTGTCCGCTCTGCGCGGCATCGTCACCATGGGCGCGCCGTTCGAAAAGAGCGCCTGCGAGAAATACATGAAGCTGCTGACGCCCAACATTTTCAACGGCTACGGCACGACCGAGTCGTTCTGGAATACCTTCCTGCGTCCGTTCGACCTGCCCGACAACTCCGGCTCCGCCGGCCGCTCGTGCACGGACGACGAGGTTCGCCTTGTTGCGCTGCGCCCAGACGACGAGCGCTCCGAACCGGACGAGACCGTGCCGCGCGACAGCGAAACGCCGGGCGAGATCATCATCTCCTCCCCTGCCAAGAGCGCTTTCTGCTACTTCAACAACGAGAAAATGACCAAAAAGAAGTTCTACAAGGGCTGGCTTTACACCGGCGACGTCGGCACATGGGACGAAAACGAGTTCGTCACCGTCTCCGGCCGCCGCGACGACATGATCGTTTCGGCAGGTGAAAATATCTATCCGCCGCAGATCGAAGCCGTGCTCAACGACCATCCCAAGGTCGCGGAAAGTGCCGTTATCGGTGTGCCGGACAAGCTGCGCGGCGAGGTCGTCGCGGCATATGTCGTGGCAAAGGACTCATCACTCACGGTCGAGGAGCTCAAGGATTACTGCACGCACAGCCCGATGCTGTCCTCGTACAAGTGGCCGCGCACGTACCATATCGTGGACGAGCTGCCGCACACCGCGACCGGAAAGCTGATGCACTACAAGCTGAGAAACTACGCGAAAAGTTAAAAAATGTCCTCAAAAAGGCGTATCAACTTCTCACCCCCCGTTTGAGAACAAAAAAGAGGCAAGGTCACCGAAATGGTTTCCCTGCCTCTTTTGTTTTGCATTTGATTGCGTTTTACGCGCCGAATACCTTCAGCATGAAGCCTGCGGCTACCGCAGAGCCGATAACGCCTGCGACGTTCGGGCCCATGGCGTGCATGAGCAGGAAGTTCGCCGGGTTGGCCTTCTGGCCCTCAACCTGCGAAACGCGCGCCGCCATCGGGACAGCGGAAACGCCTGCCGAGCCGATCAGCGGATTGACCTTGCCGCCGGTGAGCTTGCACATGATCTTGCCGAAAATCAGGCCGCCTGCCGTCGAGAAGATGAACGCGAGCAGGCCGAGAATGATGATCTTGATGGTGTCCCAGGTCAGGAAGGTCGAGGCGATCGCCTTGCAGCCGACCGACAGACCGAGGAAAATGGTAACGATGTTGCACAGCGCGTTCTGCGCGGTGTCGGACAGACGGTCGGTCAGGCCGCACTCACGCAGCAGGTTGCCGAGCATAAGCATGCCGATGAGCGGCGCGGTGTCCGGGATGAGCAGGATGACGACGGTCGCGACCGCGATCGGGAAGATGATCTTCTCGGTCTTGGAGACCGGGCGCAGCTGCTCCATCTTGACCTCGCGCTCCTTCTTGGTCGTCAGCAGACGCATGATCGGCGGCTGAATGAGCGGAATGAGCGCCATGTAGGAATATGCCGCGATGGCGATGGCCGGAAGGTAATCCGACGCCAGACGGGACGCAACGAGGATGGAGGTCGGGCCGTCAGCGCCGCCGATGATGGCAATGGCTGCGGCTACCGCAGACGGAAAGCCAAGCGCGAGCGCGAGCAGGAACGCCGAGAAAATGCCGAGCTGTGCCGCCGCACCGAGCAGCAGCGAGGACGGACGGGCGATCAGCGGACCGAAATCGGTCATTGCGCCGATGCCGAGGAAGATGATGGACGGATAGATTGCGTGCTGTACGCCCTGATAGAACACCCAGAGCATGCCGGGACTCGAGCCGTCAACCGGCGCGTTCAGCAGTCCGGTGAGCGGAAAGTTTGCGAGCAGCATGCCGAATGCGATCGGGATGAGCAGCAGCGGCTCGAATTTCTTGCCAATGCCGAGATACAGCAGCACGAACGAGATGAGGATCATGATCAGGCTGCGCGGATCTTCGAGGAACGCTGCGAAGCCGGAGTCTGCCAGAATGCTGCCGAGCGCACTGAAAAACGAAAATTGCATATCGAGCGCCTCCCGTTACATCGTGCAGAGCGGTGCGCCGGTGGCGACGCTTGCGCCCTTCTGTACGCAGACCGAGCCGATCGTACCGGCGTGAGGCGCGCAGATCTCGTTCTCCATCTTCATCGCCTCGAGGATGAACAGGACGTCGCCTGCGTTCACCTGCTGACCTGCGGAGCAGCGGACGTCGAGGATAGTGCCCGGCATCGGAGCTGCGACCGTCTCGCCGCCTGCCGGAGCTGCCGCCGGTGCTGCGTCAGGAGCCGGAGCGGCTGCCGGTGCAGGCGCTGCCTTGGGTGCCGGTGCAGGAGCCGGAGCCGCGCCGACAGGCGTGCCCGTTACCGTGCCGTGTTCTACGATGACTTCATATTGCTTGCCGTTGAGCGATACCATATATTTCATTGTCGTTTTCCCCCTTAAACTGCCTTGATGGACTTAAATACGAGCTCGTCGAGCGGAATGCCGGTCTCGTGGCTGACGATCGCCATGACGCAGGCTGCCTGCGTCTCGTCGATGCCCTCGAGGACGACCGCAGCCGGTGCCGCCGGTACGGGTGCCGCAGCAGGTGCAGGCGCTGCCGCCGGTGCCGAGGCCGCCTCACTGCCCTTCCCAGTGATCGCGCCGACCGCACGGGAAATGATGACGATGATGCCCCAGAGCACTGCGAGCATGAGAAAAACGATGAAAAAGCCGGAAACCGCGATCATGAGCGCGTCTAAAATTCCGAGAGGATCGTGTACCATGGATCAGTTTACCTCCTTAAAGGAATAGCTTGCCGTGAAGGTCTGCTCGCGGCGTGCGAAGAACTGCTCGCTCTGCTGCGGAAAGGCGATATACGAGAGCACATCCTCTTCGCTGCGCGCGTGCTGACCGAGATGCTCGCGCGCCGCCGGGAATTCCGGCTTCAGCGTGTCCGCATAGCGGCCGGTCATCGGCTTGTCGTCGCCGAGCACCTTTTTCGCAAGCTCTTCATTGACCTTGCCGGGCGCGCGGCCGTACTCGCCGTGGATATAGCTCTTGATCTCCTTGCCGATCGACTTGTAGCGTCCGCCGAGCAGGACGTTTACGGTCGCCTGAACGCCGACCATCTGCGAAAGCGGCGTGACGAGCGGCGGATAGCCAAGGTCCGCACGCACGCGCGGCGTCTCCTCGAGCACCTGATCGAGCTTGTCGATGGCGTTCTGCGCCTTGAGCTGCGCGACGAGGTTGGAGAGCATGCCGCCCGGGATCTGATATACGAGCGCGTCGGTCTTGGTCGAGAGCACATACGGGTCAAACAGACCGTTTTCGGTGAATTTGTTCTTGATCGGAACAAAGTAATCGTTGATCTCCTTGAGCTCCTTCGTATCTACGCCGCAGTCATAACCCATCTGCGTGAGCGCGTAGACGAGCGACTCGGTCGCAGGCTGGCTCGTGCCGCCCGAGAAGGCCGAGGTCGCGCAGTCGATGCCTGCGGCACCGGCCTCCGCCGCCTTGAGGTAGGTCATATAGCCAAGTCCGGTCGTCGCGTGTGTGTGGACGTAGATCGGGATGCTGATATTCTCCTTGAGGGCGGAAACGAGGTCAAAGCACTCCTTTGGGCTCATGATGCCGGCCATGTCCTTGATGCACAGCGAGTGACAGCCCATCTGCTCGATCTGTTTGCCGAGAGAGATGAACATTTCGAGGTTGTGGATCGGGCTGAGCGTGTAGCAGATACAGCCCTGTGCATGTCCGCCGGCCTTGATGCACTCATCTACTGCGGTCTCGATGTTGCGCAGGTCGTTGAGTGCGTCGAAGATGCGGATGATGTCCATGCCGTTCTCGATGCTCTTGCGCACGAACCGGCGCACGGTATCATCCGAATAATGATGGTAGCCGAGCAGATTCTGGCCGCGCAGCAGCATTTGCAGCTTGGTGTTTTTCATGTGCGCCTTGATATTGCGAAGCCGCTCCCACGGGTCCTCGTTCAGGTATCGCAGGCAGCTGTCAAACGTCGCGCCGCCCCAGCATTCAATGGAGTGATAGCCCGCCTTGTCCATGTCGTCGAGGATGCCCTCGAAGTCGGAAAACGGCATACGGGTCGCGATCAGTGACTGCTGCGCGTCGCGCAGAACGGTCTCGGTGATGTGTATTTGTTTCACATTTTGCCCCTCCTTTGGCAGCAGAGCAGGTCGAACGCAAACGGACGCGCTCCCTGTTCCCACTTTTCTGTATAATTGTATCATATCACGTTCAGAGGGCGCGTGCAATGCTTTTTCCTGTTAAAGTACGTCCTGTTTTGATTAAATCCTTCGCAGCTTTCGAAATTACGTTTTCTTATGCAAAACCACACATTCTTCGA
>CAVIRF010000084.1:0-8221 GCA_963645185.1 Coprococcus eutactus
TGATGTGCTCCTTTTCAGTAATTCGTAATAATCAGATGTTCGGCGCTGCGGTCATTTCTGTTCATAAAGCTGACCATGTACTTCTTGTCGAAGCTCGCAATGTTGAAATCGTTCTGATACAGCTCGTAAATGAAATCCGTATTTTTAATGACAAGAAGTATTTTCGCCGGTGTGTTTTTCAGGCAATGACAGAGCCGTTCCTGTTCCGCGCGACCGAAGGTATTCTGCGCATAGGTGGAAAAATCCGAGTCATAAGGCGGATCTAAAAACATAAAATCATTTTCTGTTAGATCCAGCGCATTGATGAAGCTTTCGAAGTCGTCGCAGTAGATTTCTGCGCTTTGCAGTTTCGCCGTCACTTCGTCGGAAAGCAGGTAATTTATCTTTTTCTGAAAGTCCTTTCGATTATACGAGATGCCGCCATACGGGACGTTGAACTCGCCCTTTTTGTTATACCGAAACATGGAGGAATAGCAGTATTCGCGGATAAAGAAGAACACCGCGGCCTGTCTGCCCCGGCTCAGCTCGGAAGCATGATTTTGCAGATAGCGGACGAACATATAGTACGCGGATTTCATCGCCGCCTCGATATTATCCAGACGATCGCTGTCGGGTATGGAACCATTTTCGTTTTCGAGCTTTTGAGAGCGCGATATTTTACCGGTCAGATTTTTATGCAGCTCCTTCAGGAAAACCTCGTTGTATCCCTCTGCGAGCGACGAAAAGAAAGCATGATATTTCGCGATAAAATCGGATACGGCTGTTTTGGAAAGGTACACATCCAGAATATCCGCTTTATGTTCGTCGACAAATGCGCCCAGCGAGATGAATTCATCGTTCTCCTGCTGCAGAAAGCGGATCAGATCTTCATCTCTTTCCCTTGCGCAGTGATATAAATTGATAAGCTCGGTGGACTTATCATTGATGCAGCACTGGGGAGTATCCGTATCGAAAAATACAGCGCCGCCGCCGACAAAGGGTTCGATATAACGTCCTGTGTAGGCAGGAATATATTTTCGGATGGTGGGGAGCTCTTTTTCTTTTCCGCCCGGCCATTTGAGTATTGTCTTCATGCGTGAAATCCTTCATTAAAATATTATAACGCTATCTTATCTATTATATCGGCATGACGAGCGATTAGCAAGGAGATTATTGACAAAGCACAGCAAAAAC
Source organism: Coprococcus eutactus (assembly GCA_963645185.1). Classification (GTDB taxonomy): domain Bacteria; phylum Bacillota; class Clostridia; order Oscillospirales; family Butyricicoccaceae; genus Agathobaculum. Next base: position 1,174 of record CAVIRF010000084.1, read on the forward strand.
ACCGGAGCCCTGCGAAGAATGCAGGGCTCCGGCTCTTTTGTGAAGCTTACTTGCCGTAGGTTCGGTACAGGAAGGTGACGATCTGGGCACGGGTGCAAGCTTCATTCGGGCTGAACCGGCCGTTTCCGGTGCCGGTCGTGATGCCGTTTTCCGCAGCCCACGCCACAGCCTGTGCATAATAGCTGTCCGAGGGAACATCTGCGAACGTCGCCGCAGTTTTCGCGGCAGGGGAGCCGGCCGCGCGCCACAGCATCGTGACCATCTGTGCACGGGTCAGCGTCTCGTCGGGGCCGAAGACCATCGCGCTGAGGCCGGTCGTGATGCCCTTTTCGAGCGCCCATGCAACGGCTGCTTCATAGTAGCTGCCGCTCGGAACATCGCGGAAGCGATCGTCTGCCGCCGTTTCCGGTCGGCCCTGCGTGCGCCAGAGGAACGTTACCATCTGCGCACGGGTGCACGGAGCGTCCGGGGAGAAGGTCGTCTCGCTCGTGCCGCTCGTGATCTCCCTGTTCACAGCCCACAGAACCGCGTCGTAATAGTAGTCGCTCGGTCTGGTGTCGGTGAATTTGATCTCCTTCGTGTCCGAGGGAGGCGTTACAGGCGTAACGGGTGTTTCGGGCGGATTTTCCGCAGGCTTACCCGTGGAGCCGCCGCCGCCGGAGGAGCCACCAGAGGAACCGCTGCCGCCGGAAGAGCCGCCGCCGCTCGTTTCCTTCGTCCAGTGCGCGTAAAGGGTCGTGTCGCCGGAGTAGACCGTATCGAGAGTTGCCTTTTCGCCGCCGGAAGCCGCTGTGAACCAGCCGTCGAAGCGGTAGCCGTCTCGGGTCGGGTCAGAGGGCAGGGCGGTCAGTCTGCCGTCGGCATCGGTCTGAGCAGTGCTGTCGCCGGTCAGCGTGCCGCCGTTCGCGTCAAAGGTGATGGTATAGATCACCGGCGCAGGCGGAAGCGTGGACTCGGCGGAGACTGTAAAACGGATGTCGTCCGTGATCTGCTCGATCTCAGCCGTCCAGATGCCGGTGTCCTCATCGAGCGTGAAGTCCGCGCCGCTGCATTTTACATCCGTGATGCGGAAATCGGTTTCTGGTGTAATTTTGATCGTCACAGCGGAGTTTTCAGCGTATTCCTCGTCCTTTTCGTAGCCGCCGGTCACGGAGACCGTGTAGTGCTTTTCGCCGTCGGTCTCGTCCTTGACTTCGTAGAAGGGCAGCTCGCCCGTCTCGACCGAAATATCGAGACTGCCGGAGAGCGCTTCAATGACGAGCTGTTCGGTGTGCGAGGGGTACGCCGTGCCGTTGTTCAGCCATCGGGTCACGGTGTCCGCCGCGATGGCGTAGGTGAATACCATTCGGCTGCCTGCGGCAACGGAATCGCCGGAGGCAATGTCCGCGCCGTCCGCCGTGGCGTCGATGTTGTCTGCGAAGCGGACGGTGAAGTACGTTACCGGCTGGAAGGTGACTTCAAACGCGTTGCTGCCCTCCAGCTCCCTGTATGCGAACGTTCTGGTCTTGGCAACGGATGCGGTGTAGCTGCCGTTTACCGTCCAGCCCTTGACCATGTCACCGCTGCGCGGTCTTGCGGTCAGGGTCAGCGTCTCGCCGGGGTAGAGCTTGGCGTCATCGGTCTCGACCGGGCTGCCCTCGGTGTCCGTGATGCTCCATTCGAGCTTTTCGCCGACGGTAAAGGTCTTGTTCGGCTTTTGGGAAAAGATCGGCCGCAGCGTGACGTCGTCACCGACGGTATAGACAAAGCGCGCGCTCGTGCTGACGGTCGTGTCCTTCTCGTCCGTCCACGCGGTAAAGTCGTAGCCGCGTGACGGTTCCGCGGTGAACGTGACCCTGGTTCCGGCGGTCGCCTTGCCGTCCGCATCGGTACCGGAGAGGGAAGCCGTGCCGCCGGTCAGGCCGCTGTCATCGAGGATAACGGAGAACGTCCGCGCCGTGGCGGCGGCAGAAATACTCGTATCCGCCGTGATGGTGAAGGTGTATTCGCCGTTCTCCGGCTGCGGCTCCAGAACCTTGCCGTCCACGCTCCACTGCGCGTTCTCGTCAAGATCGTAGCCTGCGGCAGGCTTTACGGTGATCTCGGTGTCGCCGGTGATGGCGGACAGGTCGTCAATTACCTTGCCGTCCTTGTCATAAGCTGTGAGACCGTCGCTCAGGGTCAGTTTATAGGTGTCGCGCTCGAACTTCGCGATGAGCTGCACACTGTCATCCGGCATGACGACCGTGTAGGTGTCCTTGTCGCCGTAGAGCGCATTCTGACCGGTCACGTAGTATTCCCAGCCGGTGAAGTGCCAGCCGTCGTTCGGCTCGGCGGTAAAGGTGATTTCGAAGCCGGTCGGGTAGGCGTTGCCGTTCTGGAAATACTCGTTCTCGCTGGTGATCCTGCCTGCGTCTGCCGGGGTGACAGAGGTCGTGAGCGTGTTGATCTTCTTCTCGAACTCAACGATCACGTTCGTTCCGTCGCTGGTCTGCGTCAGCATGATCGTGTCCAGTCCCTCGCTGCCCTCGATAGGCTGCTTAGTGTCCGCGTTGATCCACTGCTTGACGGTATAGTCGGGGTTGGCGGCCGCCTTGAAGATCAGCGTCTGACCGACCGCGGCGGTCGATGCGTTCTCGGGATAGGCAACGGAAACCGTGCCGAAGGTGCTCTGACCGTCTGTGACCTTGGCGCTGACATCGTAGCTCTTGCCGAGGACGATGAGCTTGCCGGTGCAGAGGGAGACATCATAGTTGCTGAGACCCGAAATCCTCGGCGTCATGGTGTAGACGCCGGGCGTGATGGAGGAGCTGGCGCCCAGCGAAAAGCCCAAATAGCCGGACTTGCGCACGCTGATATATCGGCTTTCGCTGTTGAAGGCCGCGCCGTCCCACGCCTCAATCAGACCGTCCGCCTTCAGCGTGGCAAGGAGCTTATCCTGCAGCGCCTTGCGCTGTTCTGCGGTGGCAAGGTCGTCGATGGAGACCGTGATGGTTTCCGGCAGACCGGTGATGGTGAGCGGCTTAGATTGGACGTGGAGTCGGTAATTCTTGCCTTCGTAGTCAAAATTGCGGTTGTAGCTGGTGACCGCACCGGCATAGCCGTCGTAAAACCGCTGCTTTACCTCGTCGGACAGATAATCGAAATAGTACCATTTCACGCCGTTCTCAGGCGTCGGCAGCAGGAGCTCGGAAGAGACCTTGCCGTCTGCGATCGTGTACTTGGTGAAATTCAGCTTGTCGCCGTAGATATAGCTGTCCTGTACATCGAGGAAGGTGCTGTTCTGCACGCCTTCGACGTAGAAGAGCGGCGTTTCGGGCTCGAAGCTTGCCGGGAGGAAGATCTTGCTGCCGCTGTAGGTCGCGGTGAGCTTATACATGGCGGCGGCTGCGTCGACGGTCACTTCGGCCTTTCCATCCGTGCCGACATTCGCGGTGTAGATGGTCTGCGTGCCGTCCGTCGCGCTGAGGATAAAGTTCACCGTGCCGCTCGGCTTGGAGTTCGTGCCGATGGCCTCCACGGTGGCGGTGAGCTTTTTGCCGTTGATTTTAAGACCGGATATTTTCGCCTCGCGCTGTGCGAAGGTCACATCGACCTCAGGCGAATACGCCGTCACCAAGCTGTGGCCGGTCAGCACGCTGACCTTGCAGCGGTAAACGCCCTCGACGCCCTTGTCGGGATACTGGAAGGTGAGCGTTGCGGCGTCCTCGCCGGTGAGGCTTTCCCAGCTGCGGCCGGACTGCTTCTGCCACTGGAAATAAGTCGCGGTCGCGTTCTTGAACTCGTCGGAGTTCGTGAGGTAGGCCGTGGTGCTGATGTTGACATCCGGATGGGTGTCCAGATGATCCGCGGAGACCGCGACGAGCGGCGCGCCGTTTTCCGGTCTGGTGTAGGTTTGCAGCGCCTCGCTCGGGATGCTCGTGTTCGGCTGAGACAGACCGATGGTCTGGATGCGGTAGCTGTAGCTCGTGTCGGCGGTCAGTCCCTTGTCGATGAACTGATAGTGTTTCACGCCGTCGTCAATACCGGTATAGCTGCCGCCCTCGACCGTGCCGATCTTGTAGTAGCCGGAGGAGGAGGGGGACTGGAAGTAGCGGTAGAGGATGAAGCCTGCCGCGCTGCCGGGATAGTCCCACGTGAGCGCGATCTGGTCGGTGGTGGTCTCGTCCTCGTCCGCGCCGAAGTTCTCGGGCAGCAGGGGCGGCTCGCTCACGCTGTTCACAAGATAGGTGACAACGGGATACTGGCCGCGGTACAGGAAGCCGACCAGCTTCCAGTTAAAGCTGTAGCCGTATTTCTGCGCCTGCGTCGGCAGACCGTTCATCTCGCCGGAGTAGGTCGAACCGGCGGTCGTGATGTGCACCGAGCCTGCGCCGTGGCTGTAGCCTGCGGTGACGCCGACGGTCACGCCGCCTGCGCCTGCACCGGCCTTGGTCTCGACGTCCAGATCGTAGTTAAAGCTCTTCTCGGTCTCGCTCGTCATGGCGATGGACTGCGAAATGGTGTTCTGGCTGCCCTGACCGATGGTGGCGAAATTGCCGTCGTAGACGAGCGTGCTGCTGCGGCCGTCCGGCAGAGCGCTGACGTCGGAGGCGTAGCTGGCCGGGTCGCCGATGGTGTGGGTCAGCACGTTCGAAACGTCCGGCAGGATATTGCTGTAGACCTTCTGAATTTCCGCATATTCGTCCGCGGAGATGGTCCGGACAGAGGGCCGGTACGGCTTGTTGACCGTCATCATCTGCGTTGTGCCGTCCGCCATGGACGCCTCATAGACGTAGGTCTCGATCGGCAGCGCGTACAGCACGACCGAATCCATGCCTGCCATGGTGGAATACTCGATCTCGTACTCGATGGACGAGGTCTGCTGCGTTTCCCATGTAAAGGTGTTGTTGATGGAGGCCTCCGCTTCCGCGTGCGCCACCTCAACGTTGAAGATCTTGAACGAGTGCTCCCAGCTCGTGTACACGCCGACCGAGAACGAGTTGGAGTAGCTTGAGCCGCCGCCCGAGCCCCTGCTGGAGCTGTACGAGGTCTTGGACTCGATCATCTGGCTGTCGTCATCGTCGTTTGCGAGGTCGGCAAAGTACGGCGGAGACGCGAGCACAGCCAGAACCTCGGGGTCGGCGTAGGAGTAGTAGTGCTTGCCGGTGTAGCGGAGGATAATGCTGTCATCATCCGTATTCGGCAGGCAGAAGGAAACGGCGCGGGTCTGATAGGTCTTGTCGCCGTCCCCGGCATAGGTGCTGTAGACCGTGGACGCGGTATAGCCGTCGCCGCTCTTCGACACGCTGGCGAAAGAAAGTGCCTGATAGCAGCTGCTCGGTGCGCCGAGGTTGACGCCGATCACGGCTTCGCCGCTGCCGGTGAAGTCCGCTGCACGCGCGCCCCATTCGGAATAGTCTATGGCGATGCCGCCGGAGAGAGGAATGTCGATCTTCGTCCATTCCACCAGCGTCAGTATGTCGATGCCGCCGCTGCCGTATTGCAGGACAATACTGTCCAGATAGATGCAGGGGCCGGTGCCCATGCCGCAGAACGAGCCGATGGCCATGTTCGCGACGTTTGTGGCAAGACTGTGGTAATCACCTTCGACATCCTTTGCCGTATCAATGTTCTTGGAGGCGAGCTTGTCAAAGCTCGTGCCGTTCCACGCATAGATGGCGACGTAGCGGTCGGAGGCGTCCTCCGTTGTGTTGCCGCCGATGACCAGCTCGTTGCGGCCGTCGTTATCCAGATCGCCCACGGCGATACCGGCGCGGTAGACGCTGCCGATGTCGAGCTGGGTCTGCTCGGTCAGCATCGTACCCTTGTCTGCGCCCCACGCGATCAGGACCTTGCTGCAAAAGCTTGGGACATCTTTATTGGTAGAATAAGAACCGGCGGCTACGGCGAGGTCGTCGATGCCGTCCTTGTTGATGTCGGCGGCGACCAGAGATATCATATTGATAGTTATAGTGTGGCTCATGCCGATGTCAACCTTGGGAGACGCAAATGTAATTGTCTTTTCCCAGTTGCTTCCGTTCAGATAGCTGTCGCCGTCGGTTTTCTGGAGCTTGTAAACTTCGATGGAGATGGAGTTGAGGCTTTTTTCGGTAAACGCGATCTCATCAATGCCGTCGCCGTCGAAGTCGCCTGCGGTGATAGCACAGGCGCTATATATCCGGGCCGGAGTGGTGTTAGCTGAAAGGCCAAGGAAAAAATCAGGCCGGATGGGGGAACCGGTTTTTCCGTCTGCGCTGAGGGTTTCGAGCCGCCAGTAGCAGGAGTTGTTAGCCTTTAGATTGGACGACAGCGCGACGACATTCTTCTTCTGGCCGTTGTTCGCGGTCGAGAAGTTGCCCTCTATCATCTGAACCGAGGTCGTGTCCGGCATGTCAGTCATGCTGGTTTCGCTTTTCCTGTTCCAGAAGTCACTCAGACTGCTGCCGTCGGCGAGACCGTCGCCGTACAGCGTCGCCTTTTTGTCCTTTGTGTTCATCACGAACAGCTCATCCACCTCGGTCAGCGTGGAATAGGTCTTGCCGAAGGGGGTGTCGGTAATGCCCTCGTTTTCCTCGTAGCCGGTCGGCGCCTTGGTGCTGAAGCCGAGCGCATCGAATACGGTGCGGCTCGCGTCCGTGCTGCCGGTCTGCGCGGCGAAGGCGGTCTGCGGCAGCAGGCCAAAGCATATGGCGAGCGCAAGAAATGCGCTGATGCCGCGCCGTCGGAATTCTGTACGTTGTTTCATCTCGTTTCTCCTCCTTTGATCTGTTTTTGATGCTCCTGCTCGGCCATGATGAGAATTTCGTCATGGCTCAGCTCCACAGGACCGAAGCGGACAAAAATGCCGTTGGTATCGGCGCTGTTCCATATCCGTGGGTCGGAAAGCGAGCGAAACCGGATCTTGTCCAGATAGGGCTCCATGTTGAGCAGCAGGCGGCTGCCGGAGACGAAATCCACCTGCAAGACATGGCCGGGCAGTGGGGCAACGGCCGCAAGGTATCTTCGCTCCATAGGCGTTTCCTCCTTTCTCCGCATAAAAATGATCCACCGTACTGATATTGTACGGTGGATCATAAGAAAAAACTAT
>CAVIRF010000085.1:0-8215 GCA_963645185.1 Coprococcus eutactus
CGAGATGCCACCGCACGAGGTAGGTCACGGTGTACTCGCCCTGATGGCCGGAGCGTGAACGAGAGAAAGTCATTTTCATCTGCGCGTCCGAGGACTGCGCCTCGGCGGACAGCGCCGGTTCGACGCTCAAATCTGAGCCGGTGGTAAGGAAAACATCCAGACGGATGCAGGTGCGGCTCTCGTCCGCATCTACGACGATATGATCGACGAGCGCCTTGGACATCTCGCGCGAAAAGCCGCAGTTTGTCTGCCAGCGTTCTTCGATGGTGCGGCGCAGATTTTCAACGCGGCGGATGCGCTGCTCGAGCGTTTTATCTGCGTTCCAGAGCTCCTTGCGCTGCTCCTCGAGTGCGGCAAGCTGCTCGTTGCAGGCCTCGTTCCGCTGCTTGAACTCCTCGTTCGAGAGAGCCCCGGCGAGCGCGAGGTCGAGCAGCTTGTCCTTGCGCCGAGTGACGGTCTCGAGCTCCTGCTCGACCATCGCGAGGGCAGGGCCGTTGTCCTGCTGCGCGGCAAAGGCGCGCAGATTATCGATGTACTCCTGCATGGCGGCCGAGCGCTCATCCGTCACCTGCTCGAACACGCGCGCAAGAATGCGGTCGAGCTCGTGGCTGTAGACCGTGGGGGAGTCGCAGCCGCCCTGTTTGCCCTTTTCGCGGTACAGCTTGCAGTTCCAGCATTCCACCTCGCCGCGCTGTCTGCTCCTGTAGACATGGCGGTGAAAGGTCGTGCCGTGCTTCGCGCAGATGAGCTTGCCGCTGTAGGCATAGCGGTTCTGGGACGCCTGCGCGTGCTGCTTCATGGTCTGTCCGCGCGCGGCGAGCAGGCGGTTCGCCTCGTCCCACATGGCCTCCGGCACGATGGCAGGCACGCGGTCATCCTCGTGGACGATCCATTTGTCCTCGCCGAGACGGTAGCTGCGCTTGTCGCGGTAGTCCCGGGACGCATAGCGCCGCCCGGCGTAGCAGCCCTTGTATTTCGGGTTGCGGATCATGCCGTACAGCGTGGAATAGGTGAGGGGACGGCCCTGCCGGCCGCGGATGCCGCGGCGCTCGAGGTCGTTCGCGATGGCGCGCAGGCCGAGGTCGCCTGCGGTGTAGCGCTCGAACACCTCGCGGACTATGGCGGCTTCCGGCTCAACGATCTCAAGCCGATCGTCCACCTTGTTGTAGCCGAACAGGTTGTTCTGGCCGAGCAGGACACTGTTTTCCTGTGCGCGCTTGAAGCCGAAACGGGTGCGTTCGGACAGCTTGCGCACCTCGTCCTGCGCGATGGAGGACATGATGGTGAGACGCAGCTCGGCGTCCTTGTCAAAGGTGTTGATATTGTCGTTCTGGAAGTACACGCCGACGCCGAACCGCAGCAGCTCGCGTGTGTAGCTGAGGCTGTCGAGGGTGTTTCGGGCGAAACGGCTGATCTCCTTGGTGACGATGAGGTCAAAGCGGCCGCGCTTCGCGTCCTCGATCATGCGGAGGAACTGCTCGCGTCCCTCGACCGAGGTGCCGCTGATGCCCTCGTCGACATAGCCGCCGGCAAACGTCCAGTGGGGATTGGCGGCGATGTAGTCCTCGAAATAGCGTTTCTGATTGCCAAGACTGTTGATCTGCTCGTCTTTGTCGGTCGAAACACGGGCGTAGTAGGCCACGGCAAGCTCGGTATCGAAAATGCTGCGGCCCTGCGCCTGCATTTCGTCCAGTCTGCGGACGTCCATGCAGCCGCCTCCCTTAGTTCAGAGCGGAGCCCCGGGGCTGTGCGCTGTCGCGGCCGTGGAGCTTTGACAGCTTGTCCGTCTGTAAATGGCGGACGAAATCGTGCTCGTCACGGGTGATGCAGCCGCTGCGGAGCATCTCGTCGTTGAGCGCTAAGATCTGGTACACCTGCGCACGCTGAAATTCGTAGTTCATAGAAAGTCCTCCTTTTGATGGTGAATACCATATATATACAGATATAGTATATCAACGAAATGCGCGGTTGATACGCTCACCCGAAGTACTTCGCGATGCCTTTCCACACCTTTTTCGGGTCAATGATGATCTTCCTGAGTGCGTCAAGGCGCTTTTCGCCGCGATGTACGGTCTTGTTGTCGCTGCCACTGCGGATGATGCGGCCTGCATCGGCGAAGTCCGTCTGGGTGTAGAGCAGCACGGCGTGCGCCTTTTTGCCGTCACGGCCTGCACGGCCGATTTCCTGCGCGTAGGCGTCGATGCCGAGCGGCAGACCGGCGTGCACGACGAGCCGGACATCTGGCCGGTCGATACCGAGACCGAACGCATTCGTGGCGACGACGATCGGATGCTTTTTCGTGCAGAAATACTTGTATACACGCTTTTTTCTGCCCTTCGGGAGCTCACTGTAGTACGATTTCGCCGAGTATTTCTCTCTGCGCAGGTATTTCGTCGTGCGCTTAACGTCGTTGACCGTCGGGCAGTAGACGATGGTTGCGCCGTCCCTGCGGTACTGCTGGAGCACGGCATCAAGCATTTTAAGACGCTGTGTGCGCTTGCGATGCTTCACACCGTCCTTGCCGTGAACGTCGAATTTCTTGATGAAAACCTTGATATTCCGACGCTTTACGGAGAAAAGAAAGCGTTTGGGCTCATCCATATGCAGGCTGCGCGCGATATAGCTGAAGTCCGAAGCGGTTGCTGTTGCCGTGAACGCAAGGATTTGCGGCGGCATGGGAAGCGACTCGATGAACGGCCCGATCTCGGCGTAAGCCGGGCGAAAACCGTGGTCGACCTGCGGCAGAATGTGCGCCTCATCCACGACAACGCGGCGGATATGCGCGCCTGCGAGTGCCTCGCAAACCTTGCGGTTGCGAAGCTGCTCGGGGGCAAGGTACAGCAGGCCGCCGTTCTGCACAAATTCGCGCAGGGTCGCCGCGTGGCGGCGCTTGCTGAGGCTGGAGTTCAAGAGAGCCGCGCGGATGCCCTTCTTCTTTAAGGCGGAGACCTGATCCTCCTGCAAGGCGAGAAGAGGCGAAAAAACGAGGGTGAGTTCTCACGGCTCGTCGAGGAGAGCCGGGAGCTGATACAGCAGAGATTTGCCGCCGCCGGTGCACAGGCGCACAAGAACGTCGCGGCCCTTGAGGATATAAGGGAGGACCTCGGCCTGTTCCGCGTACAGACGGTTCACGCCGAGCTGCCGCATGGCGGCGTATATATTATAATCATACGTCATTATCTTCCTCCTGACCTGCCGGAATGGCCGGAATGACGGAATTCTTGAACATTTTAATCGGGATCGCGAAATAGCGCCGCGAAGTATTATCAATGTTAACCTTGATATTCTCACGCTCAAAGATTGAACGTTCTTTGAGCGCCTGTACGACAGCCGGGACAAGCTCGGGTCCGACACCGGCGCGCTGGAGCAGCCGTTCGAACTGCGCCGTATTGTAGGCGAGCAGGGGTACGCCGTGACTTGTGTAAGGGAATGCCACGGTCTCATCAAGCTGCTCGAGAGTCTTTGGACGCGGTGAGATGGCATCCCGATAGCGCTCCGGGTCGAGCACGAAGGCAACACCGTCCTCGATGGTCGAGGTGCGCTGCGCCTGCGCTTCGCGCTGCTCACGCATCACACGAGCTGTGAGTTTGTCAAAAGCCTCAAGGCAGTCCACACGGGTGAGCAGAGCCTTCCAAATGTAGAGCTGTACGAGAGGAATCCAGCGTTCGGATGCGTTATAGCGATAGGCATTTGGCCGTGCGCTTAAGTCGAACATCGCATTATTGAGGTTCCAGACAACCGTCGGCACATGCTGCAGCAGTTTCGCGGCGGCGCGACGAAGAAGATCGGCTTCCGCATCGGTGAGCGCATGCACGTCCTTCGGCACTTCAACGTTGTACGCAAGGTGCGACGGAAACGCTCGTGTTGTCACCGTGACGGGGAACGCCGGAAGCGGACGGTATGCCGTGTCGCCGATGTTGTGGCGGATGTGGGAGACCTCCGTAAGCGCATCCATGAGCGCCTTGCGCGCTGGGTCGCCAACCGGCTCAAGGATGATCATGCGACCGGCCGCCGACAGCGGATAGACCGGCAGGGAAGCGTTCTCGAAGCGAAAAGTAAAGGTGCGCTCGAACGGCGCATCCGGCGAACGGAGCAGGTCTACGGCGTGGAAATGTTCGTCAACGCCCTCGCGAACGGCCGCAGACTGCGCATTCGGGAGCACAAAGTTGAGCAGGAAAGCAGGCAAATGCTCCATGTCGGGGCTTGACCATACAGCCGAGAGCAGTGCCGCTTCGAGGACAGGAAGCGCGAGCGGGTCATTTTTGAGCAGTGTAAGAAATCGCTGTTCATCGAAATCTCCGAGCTCCTGCGCGGTCTGCACGTTCTCGGAGATGTTATCAGACAGCTCGTACTCGATATCGAATGAGGAGCCAGTGTACGATTTGCGGCTCGAAAGTTCGTCGCACATCATGTACACCAGCTCGACCTCACGGTCGGTCAGGCCGAGTCCCGGCAGAGGAGGATGCTTTGCCCACGCCGCGCAGCGGACGGCGTAGCGGTAACGCATGTGCGGCCAGTAAATGGAAATCAGCGCCCAGCGTTCGCAGTCGTCGGGCGCTTCGATCGTCACGGTGCCGGTCCGCTCGGCGAGGAACTCAACGGTCAGGTCGTCGCAGAGCACACGATCATGCTTCGTGAGCAGAAAGCGAACGCTCGCCTCTGCGCGCTTGCGCAGGGACTTAGGCCAGCTGCCGTCCGCGACCCATTTAGAGTCAAGGCGGACCACCGGCGCAGCGGCGGTCGCGGAAAGTTTGCGGATTATTTCATATTTGTTCATTTTGGGTACTCCTTTCGATTGGAAAACAGGTTTTTTGAAACTTTTTCGTTTCGATGAACGTATTGTAACAAACAAAAAGAAGATGCGCACGGAACCCTGCTCACGGGTGGAAAAGAACAAAATGATGGTGAAAACGACACAAATCGAGGCTGAACAACGCAAACCGTGTTCGCAGCCGGAGGCGTTTCGAGGGCTCGCTCACGGGTGGGGCAAAAAAATCCGCTTCGACTATATGCCGAAGCGGAGAGATTGTTTATTTGGATATTTCTGGCTGATTTTCTTCTTTCGGGAACGCTTGTTTTCGAACTGAAGAGATAGCCTGGTTTATTTGCGCAAAGAGGAAATACTCAGGATAAGTATCTGGGTTCTTCATGAAAGCGGGCCAGCAGGGACTGCTGCTGTTTATTAGCCGATCCAGCAGAGCCTTGAACGGAAAATCGTCAGCAAGCGCATCTTTGTCAGAAAGAAGAAGACCAAGGCATGGTTGTATATTATCAACATTCTCGCCAGGAAGTTCCAATTCGCTTTCGTATGCTAACAGCTCGGAAGCCATCAGCTGTTTGAGTGTGGATAACGGATAAAACCATCGAACGACACGGTTCAGAAGCGGAAAGTCTTTTCCTGCTGGACTCAGCGAAAGCAGCTGCGGATCGCCGTCTTTCAAATTGGAATGCCGGGAGGGGAGTCCGTCTGTCTGAAAAAATTTTCGTGCCCAGCGCCAGCTCAACTGATCTTCTTCGGTCGTATCTGTTTCGTCTGCGATGTAGTGAGCGTCCTGTGGTTCAATTGCAGGAATAAGCGTCTGTAGCTGCTCAAGTATATGGGCCGTTACGCAGGCTCCCATATAATAGTGAGTAATGCAGCAAGCAGTTTTCTTCGGATTGGAAAAGGAGGCTGGCCAAAGCTCTCTATGTACACGGGTGAAGAATATTTTCGTGCATGGCACTGTGATATAATCGTCCGGTTCAAACAGCAAATACTTGAGAGACGCTTTGTCCCATTCGTCTTCGTGCCCAAACCAGAACGGCCTGGGACGGCCGAACGTTGCCTTGCTCTCGGAGGACTGGTGCTCTTGAGAAATGGTGAGCAGCTGATAGACCAGCCTGTGCAGTGCCGCTTTGTATTTTACAACAATCTGTTCATCATTGTGAAGGGCCCGAATGGCCGATTGATCTTCGTCTATTTTCTTTTTGCATTTTGCTGTGAGTGCCTTCAAGTCCTTCAAGCGAGCCAAAGGTATCTGAGGAGAGACCGGCTTCAAAGATTTTGAATCGGAAAAGAGTGCGCTGAGCAGGGCGTATACATTTGTATAATCCCGGCTTGACCTTGCAGCATTCAAGGCTTGGCACAAAGCGTCCATATAAGGAGATAGATCAGCGTTTTCATTCAGGCTGTAAGACAGCCTGCGCTCCAGCTCTGGTGAATTGACGAGTTCACGAAACTGTTCAAGGAAAAGCCCTTGCGGGTTTTCTACATGTTTTGGGTCAGCGAAAAGCGAGAGAAATAGATTGTCGACATCAACGGGAGGAATTTCGATGGTTTTCCTTTTGTCGCTGCGTTTCTTCCATGGAGTATTTTTAATCGTTTCTTCTGCACGGCCGTCGGGATGCTCCAGAGCAACCGTTAAACGGTCGATGATAGAGTGACCATAAATGTCTGTCTTTCGAGAAAAACTGTAATATTGTGAAGAAAACAGCTGGACCCATTCCGTCAGCAGATCGGTTATATTAGTAAGTGCTTTAACAGTCGATCTTGCGCGTGCCCTGAATTTGATGCCGCAGCGTTCTGGTGCTCTGGCTTCATGCACGTTCTTTTGAACAAGTTCAGGGAAATAGCCGTAGTGACGTTGAACGGCAGAAAGCAGCTTATTAGATGAAGAAACAGAATTCACGTTTCGGGAGGTATGCATCTGATAGTAACCGAAGTGTTTTTCAACCGAATAGATAAAATAGGGGTGCGCATACATGAACGGCAGAAAGCAAAGCGGATGCAGAATATACTGCTGGTCCGGTTTCTGCACAGCACATGAGTGCATTGAGGTAATAACCTGCAGAAACTCACTGTCTAATGTACGTGGCAGAAAAGAGCCGTCATCGGCATAATAATAGCGAGACAGGGGCTCGCGCTTGAGACTGGAGAGCTTAAGATGACGGGTTGGATGCTCCGGATAGAGCCAGCGAAAATATAAAGCTGATTTTATGGATGGAGCGGTGCTGTCCGGGGGCTGAAGTGTCGGACGAGCGTTGTATTCGTTCAGCCGATATTGTGTTTCAAAGCGCTGTAATGCGCTCATCAGCAGATCGGTAATCATGCAGTCAATCATAATGTCATACAGACTGCGTTCCTGCTTATTAAAGATGCTTGTGGTTGATCGGAGAAAAGATAGAAAACCGCATGCATGACGTTGAAGATGCGGATACTTCTTTAGCTTATCATAAATCCAATCCGGCAGCGGCTTGCCTGTATCCCACGCAAAATAGGCGCGCAAGTCGGCTTCGACCGCACTGATATCCTTTCTTTTGCGGAACGACTCGGACGGTTTGAGCACGTCGGGCTCTGTAAATTTCGCAGACGGCATGGGAATGCCCCTTTCTGACGGAGATGCGTAATCTTAATATAGCATCATTATAATACCACGGAAGAATAATTGCCATGGCTTTCGCGGCAGGGCAAAAGAGGGCAGTCATCGGAACATAGCGTTCGGTGACTGCCCTCTTTTTAGTTGTTCGTCCCTATAACGTGCGTTACAGGATTACCTGTATTATCATACGGGAATAATGCGCTGAGATATTGCAGAAGCTCCGGGTTTTTGAGATCGTACCATTTGTTGGCGTCATACGTTTCGATTTTCAACAGGAGAAATTCCTTTGACGCATCTCCACATAGAAAAATGGCGTATTTTATTTCGGTATTCTCAATTTCGAGAGCAAGAGCACACGGAATACGTGTATTGAGTCCGTACGGCGTCCAGCTGCCCGGAAAGCGTCGCTGTATTTTGCTATTCATCAGCATCTGCGAAATGCTGTTTTGATCTTCTGCTGTAATACCGATCTCTTCAGCCGGAAAGGCGTAGTTATAGGGGATTCTGTCTGTGACAGGGGTATAACTGTATGCCTTCCATGAAAAAGAGCTGTCTATATCACAGGACAGGCTGTGTGTGGAATAAAATACTCCGTAGACACATAGCAAGACAAGCAGAACAAACAGCAGAATTTTTACGGAACGATTTGAAAGCTTACTCTTCATGGATTACAACACCATCCTTCCTATGAAAGCTTTACACAGAAATACTCAGTTTTCTGCGTTTGCGGATCCGTTTCGCACCAGACCAGATGGTCATTGTCAAAAGGATATAAAACATAATTGATTTGTCCGGAGATATTGAGTGTGTGAGAAAAACTCTGTAAATAAGATTCTTCTATGATAATTAAGGGCGAT
>CAVIRF010000086.1:0-8145 GCA_963645185.1 Coprococcus eutactus
AAACTTTCTCCCTCCAGAGGTATAAAAACCGAGGTACACGCCCCCGGTTTTTATGAATTTGCTGCGCAAATTCTATTTCATGCGCGCTGGCGCGCGACGGCTGTTTGGGGCGTGAAAACAAATTTTATCGACAGACTGAGCAGACCGCAAGGTCTGCTTTTTTGTTATATAAAGGAAATTATAGAGCAGGAGAGCAGAGGGCGCGATGTCGCGATTTTCTTCGAAAAAACGCGAAAATCTGTGCTGAATGCACAAAATTCGACAGATAGAGCTCGGCGCATTTACAGATTGTTTACTTTTTGCTATAATTTATTTGCATATCATGACGTTCCGCCGCCTGCGGCAGGGGGGACGCCACAGCAAGAGAAATAATTTAAGGAGTGTGGGTATGCAGAACAAAACTATTTCTATGGATGCGGCGCACGATTTCTACGCCAAAATGCCGCTGGCACGGGCCATTCCGCTCGGACTCCAGCACGTTTTTGCCATGTTCGTCGGCAACCTCACGCCGCTGCTCATCATCATGGGCGCGTGCGGTATTGCAGGCGGCGAGTTCGCGGATCTTCAGGTCAGCGTCCTCCAGAACGCGATGTTCGTCGCAGGCGTGGTAACGCTCGTTCAGCTGTTTGCCATCGGTCCCATCGGAGGCAAGGTTCCGATCATCATGGGCACGAGCTCGGGTTTTATTGGCGTGTTTAACAGTGTGGTGGCGACTATGGGCGGCGGTGTGCTCGCCTACGGCGCGATCATGGGCGCGTCCATCCTCGGCGGTCTGTTCGAAACCGTGCTTGGTTTCTTCCTCAAGCCGCTGCGCCGGTTCTTTCCTGCGATCGTTACAGGTACGGTCGTTCTGAGTATCGGCCTGTCGCTCATCTCGGTCGGCATCAATTCCTTCGGCGGCGGCAACTCTGCGAAGGACTTCGGCTCGATGGAAAACCTACTGCTCGCACTTTTCGTTCTCGTCGTTATCCTCGTGGTCAAGCATGGCTGCAAGGGCTTCCTCGGCTCGTCCGCGATCTTTGTCGGCATCATCGCCGGCTACATCGCGGCTATCATCATGGGATTTGTGCTCCCGACGACCGCCGTCGACGCGGACGGCGTAGAGTTCACCAAGGCATGGGTGCTCAACTGGGACAAGGTCGCACAGGCGAGCTGGTTCGCCATTCCGAAGCTCATCCCGGTAAAGCCGGTCTTTGACCTGCGCGCCATCCTGCCGGTCCTCGTTATGTTCATCGTTACCGCGGTCGAGACCGTCGGCGATATTTCGGGCGTTATGGAGGGCGGCATGGGCCGCGAGGCGACCGATAAGGAGCTGTCCGGCGGCGTTACCTGCGATGGTCTGGGCTCCTCGTTCGCGGCGCTGTTCGGCGTTCTCCCGAATACCTCGTTCAGCCAGAACGTTGGCCTTGTCACCATGACCAAGGTCGTCAACCGCGGCGCGTTGTCCATCGGCGCGATCTTCCTCATCCTCTGCGGCCTCATTCCGAAGCTCGGCGCAATCGTTTCCATCATGCCGCAGTCGGTACTCGGCGGCGCCGCAGTCATGATGTTCTCGTCCATCGTCATCAGCGGTATCCAGCTGATCACCAAGGAGGAGATGACGCCGCGCAATCTGACCATCGTTTCGGTCGCACTCGGCGTCGGCTACGGCATGGGCGCGAATATGTCCATTCTGGCGCAGGCTCCGCAGGCGATCCAGCTGATCTTCGGCGGCTCCGGTATCGTTCCGGCAGCGTTTGTAGCAATCATTCTGAATATCCTTCTTCCGAAGGATAAGTAAAAATCCTGCCTTCCGGCAGAGGGCAATTCTTCTTTACCCTCAGCAGAGGGTAAACGGTTCCGCCGATACAGCGGCGCGCCGCTGGAGGCGAAAAACGCCCTATCTTAGGGCGCGAAAAGTGGCCGCCTTCGGCGGCGGAGAGCCGGGGTCTCCCGGCGGAGACAAAAGGGGCAAGGACACCAAATGGTTTCCTTGCCCCTCTTGACACCCCAAACCTTCCTTTTAAGCCGCTCAGCGGAGCATTCGCGGCTAAACGGGGGTACGGGGGCTCGGTTCCGTGCGTCGTTTCGCTTATGGGACGCTTTCAGGCCCTGAATTTACTTTGCGTAGCTCGCCGCGCATAACAGTGCGCGGCCATTCTGTGCAGAGCGCTCCCCCCGTCGCTGCGAAAAGCTCTGCTTCGATCAAGCGTGAAGCCTTGGAGCACCAAACGCATCTGTGGGCCCCTCGCATTTAGACGCGAAGCTCCGCTGAGCGTCCCGAAGGAAGGTAAGGGGAGTCAAGAGGGGACAGGAAACCATACTTGGTGTCCTATCCCCTTTTGTTCCTGCCGGTGAACACCGGCTCTCCCGGCCGCCGAAGGCGGCCACTCCCCACGCCCTCCGAGGGCGTAAAGTCGCCTCCAGCGGCGAGCCGCTGCATCGGCGGAAGGTCAGTCGTCTGTTGACGGGAAAGCGTTTTTTAGGGCGGCCTGCTGCGCCAGCAGCCTTGTTAGCGCCTCCGGCGTATCCGCATCGTCAAGCTCCGCAGGATCTCCGGCGGCAAACAGCCGCACGCATTCCGGGTGCTGCCGCAGCACCACGCCGCCGCCTTTTCCCTCGGGCAGATGTAGCAGCGCGTCAAAATACGCGCGTCCGAACAGGACGGGACTGCCGACCGTGACCGGAGAACCATTCTCCTGTGCGCACAGCCGGAAAATGTTCCGTTCTTTTTCGTGCGAGGACGAAAACGCCGCGCACATCCCGTCCACGGTGCTGCGTCGCAGCAACGGCTGGTCGCCCGGCACGAACAGACAGCCGCAGAGCGCCGGCTGCTCGCGCAGCAGGGCGGAAAGTCCGAGCCGCACGGTGTCGCTGCGGTGGGGCAGGGCGTGCAGCAGCACGGGAACGCCCCGAGTTACGCACAGCCTGTGCACATCTTCCGAGCGCGTCACGACCAGTCGCGGCGCGACACCGACCGTCGCCGCCAGCGCGCGGCACAGCATCGGCTCACCGTCGAAATCCGCGAGCAGCTTGTTCGACCCGAACCGCCGCGCAAGGCCGGAGGCCATGATGACCGCGCCGACAGCTTCACTTTTCATCGGCGAAATACCGCGCAAAGCGCTCTCTGTCCGCGCGCACGCATTCATCCCGGTAGTTTTCATATCGCTGCATGAAATCCTTTGCCTCTTCGGTCAGTACGCTGCCGCCGCCGCCCCGTCCGCCGATCGTCCGGCGCGTGAGCGCAAAGCCGAGCACCTCCTCGGCGTGCCGCAGCAGATGCAGCGCCTTTGTGTACGCCATTTCCATCGACTGCGCCGCGCTGCGCAGCGAGCCGGTTTCCTCGACCGCGTGCAGCAGCCGCAGCGGACCCTCGCCGAAAAAACGCTCGCCATTGTCGTCGTACAGATAAATCCGGATGACCGGACGCATAATTATCACCCCGTGCAGAAAAAACTCGTTGTAAATTTATAACGATAACGCTATTATAGCAAAAAGTATGGTAAAATAAAAGACAGAATGACAGATCGGGAGAAATCTCCCCGGGACATAGAGAGGAAAAACACAAATGATCACGATACGGGAATACAAAAAGGTTCAGTCGCTTGAAGAAGCGTATGAGCTGAACCAGAAGAAGTCGAACCGCATCATCGGCGGCATGATCTGGCTCAAGATGGAGAAGCTGAACGTCGGCACGGCGATCGACCTGTCCGGCCTTGGTCTGGACACCATCGAGGAGACCGAGACCGAGTTCCGCATCGGCGCGATGACGACGCTGCGCACGCTCGAGACCCACGAGGGCCTTGCGGCCT
Source organism: Coprococcus eutactus (assembly GCA_963645185.1). Taxonomy (GTDB): domain Bacteria; phylum Bacillota; class Clostridia; order Oscillospirales; family Butyricicoccaceae; genus Agathobaculum. Next base: position 3,792 of record CAVIRF010000086.1, read on the forward strand.
ACACGAACGGCGCGATGCGCGAGAGCGTGCGCCACATCGTCGGCGTGCAGCTGCGCAACCTTGCGACGCTCGGCGGCAGTCTGTACAGCCGCTTCGGCTTTTCCGATGTGCTGACCATGTTCCTTGCGCTGGACGCCTCGGTCGAGCTGTACAAGGGCGGCATCGTGCCGCTCTCCGAGTACGCGGAGCGCAAAAAGGACCGCGATGTGCTCGTGCGCGTCATCGTGCCGAAAAAGGCAGGCGCGCGCTTCGACTACCGCTCGGTCCGCCCGACGAAAACCGACCTGCCGACGCTGACCTGCGCATCTGTGCGCGAGGGGGATGAGTACCGCTTTGTCATCGGCTCGCGCCCGGCGCGCGCTATGGTGTTCACCCCGGAAATGGGCTCGGCGGAGCAGATGGCAGAGCAGGTGCAGCGCGAGGCGGAGCTTGGCTCGAACATGCGCGGCAGCGCGGCCTACCGCAGAAAGCTCGTCGGCACGCTCGTCCGCCGCGCGGCGGAAGCACTCGAAAACACGGCGGAATAAAGAGGAAAAACTATGCTTATCACGATAAACTTAAACGGAAAGAAAGTCGTCGATGACGTTCCGGCGGACACGCTGCTCATCGACTTTGTCCGCGCGCACGGCTGCAAGAGCGTCAAGCGCGGCTGCGAGACCGCAAACTGCGGCCTGTGCACGGTGTTCATGGATGAGAAGCCTATCCTGTCCTGCTCGATGCTCGCGGCGCGCGCGAGCGGCCACAGCATCACGACGCTCGAGGGACTTCAGGACGAGGCGGCCGAGTTCGGCGCATTTATCGCCGATCAGGGCGCGGAGCAGTGCGGCTTCTGCAACCCCGGCTTCATCATGAACGCGCTCGCGCTGTTCCGCGAGAAGGTGTACCCGACCGAGGACGAGATCAAGGAATATCTTGCCGGCAATCTGTGCCGCTGCACCGGCTATGAGGGCCAGCTGCGCGGCATTCTGGCGTTCCTCGAATGGAAAAAGCAGAAGGAGGAGAGCAGGGCATGAAGGTCGTAAACAAACCGCTGCGCAAAAAGGACGCGATGCAGCTCGTCACCGGCCAGCCGGTATACATGGACGACGTGATCCCCGAGGGCTGCCTGTGCGTCAAGCTGCTGCGCTCGCCCCACGCGAACGCCATCGTCGAGAGCATCAACACCGCCGCGGCGATGAAGGTGCCCGGCATGGAGCGTATTTTTACATGGGAGGACGTACCGCAGGACGGCCGCCGCTACACACAGGCCGGTCAGACCTACCCCGAGGCGAGCCCGTATGACCGTCTGGTCATCGACCGCCATGTCCGCTTTGTCGGCGACGTCGTTGCGATCGTCGCAGGCGAGGACGAACGGTGCGTCGACAAGGCGATGCGCCTCATCAAGGTCAAATACAAGGTGCTCGAGCCGCTGTTCGACTTCACCAAGGCCAAGGATAACCCCATCCTCGTCCATCCGGAGGACAACTGGGAGAGCCTTGCACCGGTCGGCGCGGACAACAGGCGCAATCTGTGCGCGCACGACCAGTGCGGCAGCGGCGACATCGACGAGGTGCTCCGCACGAGCGACATCGTCATCGACCACGTTTACCACACGCGCGCCTGCCAGCAGGCCATGATGGAAACCTTCCGCACCTATTGCAGCATCGACCCCTACGGCCGTCTGAACGTGCTCAGCTCGACCCAGATCGTGTTCCATACGCGCCGCATCATCGCCAACGCGCTGCACATCCCGAAGAGCATGATCCGCGTCTCCAAGCCGCGCATCGGCGGCGGCTTCGGCGCGAAGCAGACCGCGGTCAGCGCGGTCTATCCGGCGTTCGTCACGTGGATGACGAAAAAGCCGTCCAAGATCATTTTCAGCCGCGTCGAGAGCCAGATCGCGTCCTCACCGCGCCATGAGATGCAGATGCACGTCCGTCTCGGCGCGACCAAGGACGGCATCGTGCGCGGCATCGACCTGTATACGCTGTCCAACACCGGCGCCTACGGCGAGCACGGCCCGACGACGGTCGGCCTGTCCGGCCACAAGTCCATTCCGCTCTACGGCAAGGCCGAGGCGTTCCGCTTCACGAGCGACGTCGTGTACACGAACATCATGTCCGCCGGTGCGTACCGCGGCTACGGCGCGACGCAGGGCCTGTTCGCGGTCGAGAGCGCGGTAAACGAGCTCGCGGCCAAGCTCGGCATGGACCCGTTCGAGCTGCGCGAGAAGAACATCGTCAAGGAAGGCGACGTCATGCCAGCGTATTACGGTCAGGTCAACACGAGCTGCACGCTCGACAAGTGCCTTGCGCGCGTGCGCGAGATGATCGACTGGGACAATAAATACCCCTGCCGCGACATGGGCAACGGCAAGGTGCGCGCGGTCGGCATGGGCATGGCGATGCAGGGCTCGGGCATCACGAGCATGGATGTCGGCTCTGCGGCGCTCAAGCTCAACGACTTCGGCTTCTACACGCTGCGCATCGCGGCGGCGGATATGGGTACCGGCTGCGACACCACGCTCGCGCAGATCGCGGCTGAGGTGCTCGAGTGTCCGCTCGACAAGGTCATCACGCTCGGCGCGGATACCGACTCCTCGCCGTATGACTCCGGCTCCTACGCCTCGAGCACGATCTACGTCACCGGCAAGGCGACTGAGAAGTGTGCGCTCCAGCTGCGCGACAAGATCAAGGCGTTCGGCGCGGAGATGCTGGGCGTCAAGGCCGAGGATGTTTCGTTTGACGGCGCGTGCGTGCGCGTGGAGAAGGGCGAGCAGGAGGGACGCAGCGTCACTATCGAGCAGATCGGCGCGGCGAGCCAGAACAACAACAGCAACGCGCTCGAAGTAACGGTTTCGCACAGCTCCGAGCTTTCGCCTCCGCCGTACATGGTCGGCGCGGCAGAGATCGAGCTCGACAAGGAGACCGGCGAAATTTCGGTCATCGACTACGCGGCCTGCGTGGACTGCGGCACGCCCATCAACCCCAATCTGACGCGCGTGCAGGCCGAGGGCGGCCTGATGCAGGGCATCGGCATGGCGCTGACCGAGAACGTCACCTACGACGAAAAGGGCGTTCTCGCGGAGAATTCCTTCCTCCAGTATAAGATCCCGACGCGCGTCGATGTGGGACGCATCCGCGTCGAGTTTGATTGCAGCTACGAGAATGCAGGTCCGTTCGGTGCGAAGTCGATCGGCGAGGTCGTCATCAACACGCCGCTCCCGGCGATCGCGGACGCCGTGTACAACGCGACCGGAAAGCGCTTCTACGAGCTGCCGATCACGCCCGAAATGGTCGTGATGGGGTAATTTATTCGGACTTGTGCAGATTGAATAGAATATAAAAGATACGATTATGCAACTTGCAAAACTGAAACAGGCATAATGTACAAAAATGCAACGCTTTGATTGTGCGATATTCATAAAATCCGACTCTTGTATTCCTGTGATAAAACGTGTATTATAATACCAGAGTTCAAGACAGGGACTCATGAGAAATAGAAATACGAAATACGAAATGAGAAGGAGAGAATAATCATGATGAAGGGCTTTTTCGATGGTCTGGTAAACGCACGTATGATGGAGCTGGAGGGCGAGCGCGTATGTGCTAAGACGCTGCAGCGCCGCAAGCGTTCTGCACGCTAAGCGCAGCCCCGAAAACTGATATTCTGGTACTCACATAAATGTTGAAGGCCTCCCGGGAAACCGGGAGGTTTCTGCTTCCTTGCGGAAGCAGGGGCCCTCTTGCTTTACCCTCAGCAGAGGGGAGACCTTTTCGCCGTTCCGACGGCTTGCCGTCGCAGGCGACATTACGCCCTCGGAGGGCGTGGACAGGGGCCGCCTTCGGCGGCCGGGGGGTGCCGGATCCCCGGCAGGGGACAAAAGGGGGAAAGGGCACCGTATGGTTCCCTTTCCCCTCTTGACTTCCCCAAACCTTCCTTTTAAGCCGCGACTCCCTGCGGTCGCGCGGCTAAACGGGGGCTACGGGGGCTCGGTTCCGGGCGTCGTTTCGCTTATGGGACGCTGTTATGCCCTGAATTTACTTTGCGTGGGTTGCCGCGCATAACAGTGCGCGACCAGACGGTACAGGGCGCTGGATTGTCGCTGCGAAAAGCTCTGCTTCGATCAAAGATGGTATTTTGGAGCACCAAACGCATCTGTGAGCCCCTCGCATTTAGACGCGCAACCGAAGGGCGTCGAGTCCAGAAGGAAGGTAAGGGGAGTCAAGAGGGGACAGGAAACCATACCTGGTGTCCTGTCCCCTTTTGCCCCTGTCGGTGGGCACCGACATTCCCGGCCGCCAAAGGCGGCCATTGACCACGCCCTCCGAGGGCGTAAAGTCGCCTCCAGCGGCACACCGCTGTATCGGCGGAA
>CAVIRF010000087.1:0-8058 GCA_963645185.1 Coprococcus eutactus
GGCCAGAATGATAACGCCGAGCAGTGCGACCATGGAAACGTGGTTTCCGGTCGGCGCGAGCAGCATCATCGAGCCGAGCAGGCCGATCGGCAGGATCAGCATGATCGCGATCGGCAGCGCGAACGAGTTGAACTGCGTTGCGAGGATGAAGTAAACGAGCGCGATCGCGACTGCGAGAGCGAGCATGAGCGTGCCGGTGGTCTCAGCCATCTGGGAGGCCATGGTGTCGCCGTTGCCGATCTCCACGCCGTCCGGCGCTTCGTAGGAGGCCAGCACCTCGTTTACCTTTTCGGTGATAGCGTTCGCGTCGCCGGCCTCGCTTTCGCCGGTGATGGTGACGGTCTCCTTCTGGTTCTTGCGGACGATGGACTGCGGGCTCAGCTCGGTGTAAACATCAGCGACCGAGCTCAGCGGCACGTTGCCGCCCGTTGCGGTCGGCAGCTGCATGGAGCGCAGCGCGTCCAGACTGGTCGCGACATCTGCGTCGCCCGAAACCGTAACGTCGTATTCATCGCCGTTCATGCGCAGGGTGGTCGCCGTCGAACCGGTCAGCTCGCCGCGCACCAGAGCGCCGATGGTCGCCGGGGTCAGACCGAAGCGCGAAGCGTTCTCGCGGCGTACCTTGACCGCGACGCGCGGCGTCTGCTCGCCTGCCGAGGACTCGACGTTGATCGCGTCCGGGATGGCGGATATCTTCTCCGCGAGGTCGTCCGCCGTCTCTGCGAGCAGATCGTAGTCGTCGCCGGTCAGCTCAACGCTGACGTCCGAATCGGTGGACATGCTCATCGAGCTGCTTGCGGAAACCGTGATCTCGCAGCCTGCGATGTCCTCAAGGTCGCGGCGGAGCTGCTTGGTGATGTCCTGCGCGGAGCGGTCGCGCTGGTCGAGGTCGACGAGCGAAACCGTAACGCTCGCGCCGGAGGCGGAGGACATGATAGAGCTCGAGTCACCGGTCGAGTAGTAGATCTGCTCGGTCTCCGGCACCTTATCCATGATGATGCCTGCAACGCGGTCCTCGATGGCCTCGGTATCCTCCATGGTCGAGCCGTTCGGCATGGAAATCGAAACCGAGATCTGGCCCTGGTCCATATCCGGGATGAGCTCCATGCCGGCCATGGCGATGCTGCCGACGCTGATAACGCAGATGGCGAGCGTGATGCCGATGCCGGCCCAGCGGTGGGTGATGAGGAACTTCAGAACGCTGCGGTAGGTGCGCATGAGCGGCTTTTCCACGATCGTGGTGCCCTTGAGCTCATCCGAGCTTGCCGAGCCGACCTTGCTGCCCTTGGACGAGCCGAGCAGCATGTAGCACAGCAGCGGCACGAGCGTCAGCGCGATGATGAGCGAGCTGAGCAGCAGCGCGACGATGGTGATACAGAATTCCTTGAACATCATGCCGGTCATGCCGCCCGACAGCGCGATCGGCAGGAATACGGCGATGGTGGTCAGCGTGGACGCCGTGACCGAGGTCACGACCTCGCCGGTGCCCTTCGTGCAGGCATCCCAGCGGCTGTAGCCGTCCGCGCGGTAGCTGAAGATATTCTCCAGAACGACGATCGAGTTATCGACGATCATGCCGACGCCGAGCGTAATGCCGCCGAGCGACATCATGTTCAGCGTAATGCCGCAGACGTTCATGATAAGGAAGGTGAACAGGATACAGCACGGCATCGCGATGGTCAGCGACAGCGTTGCGCCGATGTCGCGCAGGAACACGAGCAGGACGATGGCTGCGAACAGCACGCCCATCCAGATGTTCTGCACCGCGTTGTCAACGGTCATGTTGATGTAGTCGGACTGGTCCATAACGACATCCGCCTGCAGGCTGTCGTTGCCTGCGATGACCTCGTTCAGGCGGTCGACCGCGCTCTGCGCGACCTTTACGGTGTTCGATCCGGACTGCTTGTTGACCGAGAGCATGATGCACTCCTCACCGTCGACCTTGGCGATGGTGGAGCGGTCCTTCGGCTGCATGGAAACATCCGCGATCTGGCTGAGGCGGACCGTGCCGCCGGCCGGGAGCGAGATGAGCGCGTTCTTGACGTCGTTGAGCGACGAATACTCGCCGTCCGTGCGTACTGCCAGCGTCTGCGAGCCGTTGTCGAGGTCGCCGCCCGGGATGGCCATGTTGTCCGCGCCGAGCTGCTGCGCGACCGAGGTAACGGTGAGGTTGTAGCCCTTGAGGCGCGCGGCGTTGGTCTGCACCGCGACCTCGTCCTCATAGCCGCCCGAAACATCGACGGAGGCTACGCCGTCCAGTCGCTCGAGCGCCGGGGAGATTTCATCATCCGCAATGGACTGGAGCGTTGCGAGGTCGGAGCCGCGCAGCGCGATCTGTACGACCGGCATGGAGTCGATGTCGATGCTCATGACGGTCGGGTCGGAGGCGTCGTCGGGGAGCTGGCTCTTGACCTGGCTGACCTTGTCGCGCAGGTCGGTCATCGCGTCATCAAGGTCAGTGGAGTCGGTGAACTGGATGATGATCATCGACATGTTCTCCGACGAGGTGGACTGGAGCGTATCCAGACCGGACAGACCGGCTACCGCGCTCTCGAGCGGTTTGGTGACCTGCTGCTCGATGTCCTCCGGACCTGCACCCGGGTAGGTCGCGTACACGACGGCCGCCGGGATCTCCATGGACGGCATCAGCGCGAGCGGAAGAGTCGAAAAGCTGTAAAAGCCGAACACAATGACCATGATATACAGAAGGATGGTCATTACGTTGTGCTTGATAAAGGTTGCTGCTACTTTCATCGGGCTTTAACCCTCCCCGCCGTCACTGGTGACGACACGGACGGCGGAGCCGTCGGACAGATAGGACTGGCCCTTGACGACGACGCGGTCGCCGGCGTTCAGGCCGGAGGTGATCTCGGTATTGGTCTTGCCGACCAGACCGGTCTCAACGGTCACGCGCGTCGCGGTCGTGCCGCTCTCGTCGACGGTGAACAGGTAGCGCTCGTTGTCGTTGCCGGTCAGCACGCACTCGGTCGGAACGGAGAGCGTGTTCTCGCGGCGGTCGGTGTAGAAGATAACGGTCGCAAACGCGCCGATGGCCGGTTCGGTGCCGGCCGGAACGGAAACCGATACGTCATAGAGGTTGGTCTGCTGGTTGGCAGCCGCCGGAAGGGCGACGATGTTCGCGATCTTGACCTCGTCGGACAGGACGGAGATCTGCACGCCTGCGCTGTCGCCGGTGTGCAGACCGGCAAACACATCTTCAGAGACCGATGCGTTGATCTTGACGCGGCTGTCCTCAGCGATGACGACCGCCGGCTGTGCGGAGGAGGCCATGCCGCCCTGCACGACGTTCACCGCCGTGACCGTGCCTGCGCAGGGCGCGGTGACAGTGCCGTAGGATGCCTGCTTGTTGATCTGGTCCATGCTCGCCTGAATCTGGGCGAGAGACGCGGCCTGCTGCGCGCGCGCCTGCTGCACGCCTGCCTGCGCCTGCGCAAGGCCCTGCTTGGCCTTGGTCAGATCCTGCTCGGCAGCGGCACCTGCTTCGAGCAGCGCCTCGGTGTTCTCAACGGAAAGCTGCGCCTGATCGACGCTGATCTGCGCGTTCTCGATGGCCTTGTCGGTCGCGGTCTTGGTCGCGTTGTACGACTCGCGCAGCGAAGCCATCGTCGAGGTGACGGACGAGGTGTCCACGTTCAGCAGGGTCTGGCCCTTCGTGACCTTGTCGCCCTCGCTGACGCTCAGCGTCAGCACCTGACCGGCCAGCATCGGGAATACCTGCACCTCATTATCCGCAACGACCTTGCCGTTGACCGAGTATTCGGTGCTCATCGCGCCCTTGGTTACCTCGACCACCTCAACGGCAGTGCCTGCCGCGGTCTGCTCCTCCTCGTCGTCGCTCGTCTGGCTGCCGCAGCCTGCGCAGAGCGCCATCGACGCTGCGAGCAGCGCTGCCAAAATACGTTTTTTCATCGGCTTCCTCCTTAGTACCTGTCTCCTCAGTTTGCGCTCGACATGACGCCGCGCGTTGCCCACTCGTAATTGTTATATGCGGTCAGCAGGTCGGTGCGCGCATCTTCCGCCGTCTCCTGAGCAGTCGTGTACGTGTCCTGCGCCTCTTCGTATTTCAGCCGGGAGATCATGCCGCGCTTGTACTGGAGCTCGGAGACCGCAAAGGTCTTCTGCGCCTGCGTCAGGTCGCCCTGTGCCGCAGCCATGGCGGTGATCTTCTCCTGCATGGTCTTGTACAGCTGGCGGAACGAGCTCTTTACGCTCTCCTCGGTCGCGTCGCGCTGAATCTTCGCCGCCTCATAGGCGTGCAGATTGTTGGTGACGTTGTTCTCGTAGTCGTCGGACGCCTTGCGCACGCTGTCGTTCGCCGACCAGATGGAATAGCTGTTCTCGAGCGCCGCGGCGAGGTCCTTTTCGTAGTCGATGGCAGCGAGCTGCTCGTCCGTCACGCTCGGCAGCGCCTCGATGGTGATCTCGGTGCCGGTCGGGTAGCCGCACTGGATGGCGAGCGTGTTCTTCAGGCTGTCCGCCGAGGTCTGCGCGCTCTTCTGCTGCGCCGCGAGCAGCTCGCGCTGGCTCTGCAGACCGGAAAGCGTGTTCTTCGTGGCGATGCCAAGGGCGACCTGCTTTTTCGTCTGCGCGATGTTGCGGTCGAGCTGCTGCAGGCTGCGCTCGGTCTGCGCGAGCGAATACTGCATGGACGCGAGCGAGATGTAGTTGTTCTCGGCCGACATGCAGATGGTGTCCGCGTTGTTCTGCATCTGGCGGCGCGTCGAGTTGACCGTATTCTTCTGCTCGTCCTTTGCGTCGTCCTCGTCGTCGTCAAGGTCGTCATACTGCTGCTGGAGGCTGTCGCGCTGCGCCTGCAGCACCTTGATCTGTGCGTTGATCGAGCTGAGCAGATTTTCGTCCGTGATGCCGTCGCGCGACTTTCTCAGCTCCTTGATCTGCTTGTCATAGGCGTCGATCTGCTGCGACAGATTGAAATACTGATTGATGTACTGGTCGGTAACGTCGGTCTTTTCCGCGCTCTCCACCGTCTGCTGGTACGAACGGATGGAAACGTTGCCCTCGCGCACGGTCTTTTCGAGCGTGTCGAACGTCAGCTTGACCGGCGTCTGCACGGCGGTCTGCGCCGTGGTGGTGGTCTGTGCGGCTGCGGTGTCCGCCGCGTAAGCCGGGGCGCACATGCCGCACAGCAGAGCCGCGCAAAGTCCTGCGGCAGCTGCTCTCTTCATATATGTATCAACCTTTCTTATGTAGCGAAATGTGATTCAGCAAATATTAAACACCGGTCGGGAGCGTCAGCACGCCCTGATCGGCCCACTGGCACGCCGTGTAGCTCTGCGCGACGGTCAGCTCTGCGAGCTTGACGTTGATCTCGGCTGTCTTTACCGCGTCCTCTGCGGACTGGTAGTTGAGCTTGCTCATCGTGCCGAGCTTGTACTGGACGGACGCCAGACGGAAATCGTCCTGCGCCTGCGTCAGTGCGTTCTTCGCCGCCGTGAGCGACACGCGGCTGTCCTTCAGGTTCTGGATAACCGTAGCGTAGGCCGTCTCGACCGACTCCTGCGTCACCGCGAGCTGATCCTCCGCCGCCTTTACGGCCTCGGCCGTACCGGAAATGTTCTTATCGTAGGCATTCTGCGCCGATCGCAGCGATATGCGCTTGCTCCAGATGTCAAAGCTGTTCTTCTTCGCGCTCTCGAGGCCGGTCTTTGCGTCGACCCGGTCGAGGTCGCCCTCATAGGGCATCGTGAGCGTGGACGGCTCGACGAGCGTATCCGCGTCCAGTCCGCACAGCTGCGACAGCGTCAGGCCGATCTGCTCGCGCATGTTGGCGAGCGTCTGCTGCGAATTGACCAGCTGCACGCGCTGGTTTTCCACCGTGTCAAGCTGGAGCTGGCCGATCATGCCGCGGCTGCGCTGCACCTTCATCACCGCGATATTGCGGTCGAGGGTCGTGAGACCGTTTTTCAGGCTCTCCATCTGATAATCGAGCGTTTCCATCGTGTACAGCAGGTTCTGAGCGGTCATCGCCATCTGGTCGGCGATGCTGTCGGCCTGCTTGCGCAGCTGATAGGCCTGATCGTCGAGCTGCGAGATCATCGCGAGCGCGCTCTGGTACTGCACGGTCAGCGACAGGTTCATATTCTCCGCGTTGCCGCGCAGCGCAATGATCTGCGCCTCGTAGGTTTTTTTCATGTCCTCGTCCAGTGTTCCGCTCTCCAGAATGTTCTCGAGCGCGTCCGCCAGATCGCTGTATGCCGCGCCCGGATTGAACGACGCCGAGCCAGACGACGAGCCACTTGTCGCGTCCTCGATGGCGGAAGCGTTCTTGCGCAGCATGCGCACCGTGCTGTTGTCCTCCTGTACCGCCTTCTTCACGGCCAGCAGGCCCATCTGCCGGACCTTGAGCGCCGGTGCTTCCGCGCCGATGCCGGCAGGCGTCTGCGCCGCGGCGGTCTCCTCGGCCGCGAACGCCGGCACAGCCGACCCTGCGAGCAGGGTGCAGGCGAGCAGCGCGCTGATGAGTTTTCTCTTCATATAAATACCTTGTCTCTCCTCTCGCTTGCGGAGAACGCGCGCCCCCATGCGCGCTCTTACAATAATAATTACAGCAGTTCTCTCGTAATGATACTCGTGTGGATATATTCTATGCTCTGGCGCGGTGTTTCGCCCGTGCGCAGCGTATGCGCCAGCACCTCGATCGCGCGCGTGGTCTGGGCGGAGAAGTCCTGATCGATGATGAAGTCCAGTCTCCCCTCCTCGAGGTACTTGCGTGCGTAGGGCGTCAGGTCATGGCAGACAACATGCACGCGGCGCGCCGGTTTGGCGCGTTCGAGCGCATCCATGCAGCCGCGCACGGACTCGTTGGCCATGTAGATGCCGCGCAGGCGCGGATGGCTCTTCGCATAAGTCAGCACGCCGTCATAGGTCAGGTCGTATTTCTCGACGCTCTCGATGACGTTTACGACCACATCATCGCCGTGCAGCTCATGCAGCCGGTCGAGAAAGCCGCGTACGCGCAGGTCATGCGCCGCAAACTCGCGGTTGCCCGTAACGACAAGGATCTCGCCGCCCTCCGCATAGGGCGCGAGCAGTCCAGCCGCGACGCGGCCCGACTTTACCATGTCCTGACCGACGTGATACAGGCGGCGGCTCTGATAAACGTCCGAGTCGCAGGTCACGACCGGGATGCCGGAGGCGACCAGACGGTCGATCTCCTCGCGCATGACGAGCGTGTCGGGCGCGGTGACGATCAGGCCGTCAATGCCGCGCTCCTCCATGCGGCTGATCGCCTCGAAATATGAGCGCGGCGAGCGGTTCTTCAGCTCCTCGACCAGCACGGTGACGTCGTTCAGGCCGCGGTTGTGTACCGCGGTGCGGATGCCGTCGCGCATGCGGCGGATGAAGAACGCATCCCAGCTCGGCAGGATGACGCCGATGCGGTATACGCCGCGGCCTGCCCGGGCCGCCTGCCGCTGCGACGGTGTTTTGTAGCCGTATTCGCTGATCAGCTTCTGAATGCGCTCGCGCACCTCGGGCGAGACGTTCGGACGGCCGTTGACCACGCGGTCTACCGTTCCGCGCGACACGCCGCACTGATCCGCGATCCACTGTGCAGTTACCTTCATAGCAGGAATTCCCCTTTTATCTCTCGTGCATTTTTCATTCGCAGCACGAAATTACGGCAAATTGTGCACTTTAATTCACGATTGCACAGTTTATTCTATCATACCAAACAAAGCTTCACAAGCAATTCTGTGCATTTTAGACACCGTGCGCGAATTTGTCGCATTCGGTTGTGCATTTTTCGTTTTTGCACAATGCACGGTTATTTTGCACGTTTTTACCCACGCATTCCTGCACTTTTCACCAAACAGACATGTAAAAATTGGGCGGTACGCTAAAATTGAAATCCCCACTTGAAGCACGATGGCAAGTGGGATATAATAAAGTTATCCAAGGGAGAGCTGCGGAACGAGGTCTGCACTGTGCAGACTGACCATCCGGAGCCTTGACCTACTGAAAAGGAGAGAATTACAATGGGCATTCTGAAAATCGGCGTAGTTGGCTGCGGCCGAA
>CAVIRF010000088.1:0-7968 GCA_963645185.1 Coprococcus eutactus
AAAACCGGGGGCGTGTACCTCGGTTTTTATACTTCTGGAGGGAGAAAGTTTCCGCATGGGAACTTTCGGACGACTCGTGTTCTGCGCAGTCAGAACACAGATTGTCGGAAAAACGAAGTTTTTCGACAGGCTTGCCGTAAAAATTGTGCCAATATCGAGAAGTTTGGCTTGACTAATCAAGTTTTTTCGCATATGATAAACTGGTAAGAGGGAGTAGCTCACGCCACACGGCGTGGCCGGCAACGCCATCCCCGGCGGAGAAACCGCCCGGTGCCGGACCGCAAGCAGCGAGACTTTTATTGCACACATGGGTGCAATGAAGGTCTTTTTTTTTATGCGGTACGCGATTTCGTCCCAAACTGCGGCCTGTCCGCAGTATTCTAACAGCAGGAGGAACTGTTATGCTGTCATTTGTCATGCTTGTCATCGGTTTTGCGCTTCTCGTGTGGGGCGCGGACAAATTCGTCGAGGGCGCGAGTGCGCTCGCGCGGAAAATGGGCGTCTCGCCTCTGCTCGTCGGTCTGACCATCGTCGCCTTTGGTACGTCCATGCCGGAGCTTGCGGTCAGCGTCACGGCAGCGCTGCGGGGCGCGAACGAGATCGCGGTCGGCAACGTCGTCGGCTCGAACGTGTTCAATCTGCTCGTTGTCGCCGGTCTGTCGGCTGTCATCTGTCCGCTTGTGATGGATAAAACGCTGCTGCGCCGCGACTGGCCGCTGTCCATTCTCGCGGCGGTGCTGCTGCTCGGCGCCATCGCACCGGACCATGTCATCGCGCGCTGGGAAGGCGCGGTGCTGCTGATCGTCTTTGCGTTCATCCTCACCCATCAGATCAAGTCTGCGCTGCACGACCGCGACCAGCTCGCGGCGGCGGAGGTGGAAGCGGCAGAGGAAGCCGCGGAAATGGTCCAGTCCCCCGTCATGATCTGGGTCAATATCCTGCTCGGCCTTGCCTGCATCGTCATCGGCGGTCAGCTCGCCGTAGGCGGCGCGACCGGCATCGCGCGTATGTTCGGCCTGAGCGAAACGCTCATCGGCCTGACCATCGTTGCCCTCGGCACGAGCCTGCCTGAGCTCGTCACCTCGATCGTCGCGGCGCGCAAGGGACAGAATGAGATCGCGATGGGCAACGTCATCGGCTCCAATCTGTTCAATATTTTCCTCATTCTCGGCGTTTCCTCGGTCATCACGCCGATCCCGGTGCAGGCGACCTCGGTCATCGACTGCCTGTTCCTCATCGCCATCAGCGTCGTGTTTTACCTTCCGGCGCGCAAGGGCAAGCTCGGCCGCCTGCCGGGCGCGCTGATGGTCGCGACGTATGTCGTATATACGGCCTACCTCATCATGCGGTAAAACGATAAAAATAAGTAGGAGGGTGAACCTGCGTTCACCCTCCGGAGCGGTCAGCCCTGCTGCTGGCCGTTCTTCTTGTTCTGGGAGTTCTGCTGAGACTGGTCCTGCTGATTCTGCTGGGACTGGTTCTGCTTATCCTGATAGCGGTTCTGTTTCATAGTGGTGTTTCACCTCTTCTTTGAGTTTTCGCTCATAGTCTGCACGGAACAGACGAAAAATATACGGCAAGGGGTTGCGAAAATGCGCAAAAGCTGATAAAATTGTTGTGCGTGTTATATCGCAGCTATACTGTTTAATATTATTTGTTGATAGAAAGAGGGACATTTAACATGTCGGGACATTCGAAATGGAACAACATCGCGAAGCGCAAGGGCGCAAACGATGCAAAGAAGGCTAAGATCTTCACCAAGATCGGCCGTGAGATGGCGATCGCGATCAAGGAGGGCGGCTCGGCAAATCCGGACTTCAACTCCCGTCTGCGCGACTGCATCGCAAAGGCAAAGGCAAACAACATGCCGAACGATAACATCAAGCGCACGCTCGATAAGTACTCCGGCGCGAACGGCCAGGTCGATTACGAGGCAAACAACTACGAGGGCTACGGCGTAGGCGGCGTTGCAGTCGTTGTTGAGACGCTGACCGACAACAAGAACCGCACCGTTGCAGACGTTCGTCACCTGTTCGACAAGTACGGCGCAGGTCTGGGCGCTTCCGGCTGCGTATCGTGGCAGTTCGACAAGAAGGGCGTTATCATCATGGAGAAGGGCGACCTCGACGAGGACACCGTCATGATGCAGGCACTCGACGCAGGCGCAGAGGACTTCCTCGCAGACGAGGAGACTTTCGAGATCTACACCGCTCCGGACGACTTCTCTGCTGTCCGTGAGGCGCTCGAGAAGCTCGGCTACGAGTTCGTCGAGGCACAGGTCGAGATGGTTCCGCAGAACTACATTACCCTCGAGAAGGAAGAGGATATGGCTCAGATGCGCAAGCTCCTCGATAACCTCGAGGATAACGACGACGTTCAGGCCGTCTGGCACAACTGGGAGAACGAGGCGGATTACGAGGGCTGAGTTTAACTTGAAACTGAAAAGAGAAAGGCAGCTGCTTGATTGCGGCTGTCTTTTTTGTTGAAAAAAACAAGAAAAAGTTTCAAAAATGCTTGACAATATATATATATATATATCATATAAGTATCGAAAGTTGTACAATTTAACGATTTTCGTATAAGCCGCTGCATGGGTGAAAAACAGAAGTCATGGAACGGCAAATTGAATTTACAGAACGTGAGGGTCTGATTATGAAAAAAATTGTATCACTGATACTGGCAATGACAATGGCTCTGCCCTTGAGCGCTTGCAGCGGAGGAAAAGATAAAAAGGCGTTTGAAGCCTCGAAAGCCGCTTATGATAATGTGAATTCTGCATATGAAATCACTGAGAAATATGGTTCGGATATTTATGAAGCATGGCGTCTGGGCATTTACGAGAAAAAAGACCTTCAAAAAAATGGTTGCAGCACGCTGGCAAAGGAACTGTCTTTGACCGAAGATGAAATTGCAGCAGGCGCAGGCTATACGGCTGCAAAAGTGGTGGGAGAAAACTGGGACAGCCTTTCGGAAGAAGAAAAAGAAAATTATATCGGACGAGCTGATAAATATTTTTCAAATTTTGAAGATGAAATGTTCACCTGGTGCGTAGAACTTACATCGAATGCTTATATCGTCAATGGAAAAGTAGAGGAAGCGCAAAAATATTTGGATGAAGCAAAAATACAAATGAAGGAGCTTAGCAGTGATTACTCGGATTATGAGCACTATCCGGCACTGAAAGGGTATTATACGACAACATCTTCGTTCTTTGATTTCTGTCAGAACCCTACAGGCTCTTTCGAGCAGTTGAAAACAACAGTAGAGGATTATAAATCCACAGCAAGAGATTATAACGCCGATCTCGATTATATTTTTGAAGAATAATCAGTCTCGGACAGCCGCAGTCAAGCGGCTGTCTTTTTTGCTTTTTGCCTGCTTTTTATCTCCTATTTACGTGTATCTTGTGCTATAATATATTCTGAATAAGAATGCAATGAAAGGGGTTTCCCTCTGTGGCTGATATTACCGTACAGAACCTCACCAAATACTACGGCGACCGCCTGATCCTGAAGGATATTTCCTTTGACATACAGCCGGGCGAGAAGGTCGCCATTCTGGGCGCGAACGGCGCCGGAAAGACCACGCTCCTCAACATCCTGACCGGACGTCTGCCGTATGACGGCGGTCACGTCGGCTTCGGTCAGGGCCGCACGGCGGGCGTCATCGACCAGATGCCGGATTTTCCGCCTGAGTCCACCGTTGAGGACATCCTCCGGCTCGCGTTCAAGGAGTCGGACGAGGTCGCGGCGGCGATGGACGAGCTGACCGACGAAATGACGCGCAAGCCGGACGACGCCTCCCTGCTCAAGCGCTACGCGCAGCTTGAGACCCGGCTGGAGATCCTCGGCGGCTATAACCGCGATTACGAGATCGACCGCGTGTGCAACGGTCTGGAAATTCCGCAGGAAATGCGCTCGCAGAAGTTCAGTCTGCTTTCCGGCGGCGAAAAAACGCGAATCAACCTTGCGCGCATCATTCTGGAGCAGACCGATGTGCTGCTGCTCGACGAGCCGACCAACCACCTCGATATGGACGCGGTAGACTGGCTCGGCAGCTATCTGGAGAGCTACCGCGGCACGGTCATGATCATCTCGCATGACCGCTGGTTCATCGACCAGTGCTGCGACCGCGTCATCGAAATCCACGACTGCACCTGCGATTTCTACAACGGCAACTACTCCTATTATGCGGTCGAGCGCGAGCGCCGCCGCGAGGAGCAGCTCAAGCACCACGAGCACGAGCTGGCCGAGAAAAAGCGGCTGGAAGCGACCGCGCGTTCCATGCACGAGCACGGCACCGAGCATCTGGCCAAGCGCGCCGCATCCATCGAAAAGCGCATTGCGCGCATGAAGGTCACTGACCGCCCGAAAACCGACAAGAAAATGACCGTTACCTTCGGCGACCCGAACTACGAGACCGAAGAATTGCTCAAGGTACGAAATATTACAAAGAGTTATGACAGTCGAGAAATATTACATGACGTATCGTTCAACATCCGCAACCGCGAGCGCGTCGCGCTGCTCGGCGCGAACGGCGCCGGCAAGACTACCCTGCTCAAGATCCTGCTCGGCGAGGAGACGCCGGACAGCGGTGTCATCCGCAAGGGCGTCGGCCTCAAGCCGGCCTACCTGCCGCAGCAGGTGCATTTTGCCAATCCGCACCGCAACCTCATCGACACGCTCATCTACGACAAGAACGTCTCCATGCAGGTCGCGCGCAACCGCCTCGGTTCGTTCCAGTTTACCGGCGAAACGCAGATGAAAACCGTGGATATGCTGTCCGGCGGTGAGAAAAGCCGTCTGCGGCTGTGCGAGCTGATGTACGATCCGCTCAACCTGCTCATCCTCGACGAGCCGACCAACCATCTCGACCTCGCCTCGCGCGAATGGATCGAGGAGGCGGTCGAGGCGTTCGACGGCACGCTGCTGTTCGTCTCGCATGACCGCTACTTTGTCGAGCGCTTCGCAACGCGCGTGCTGTACCTCGAAAACGGCCATCTCATCGACTTTATCGGCTCGTACAGCGCATTCCTCGACTGGCGCGCCAAGGGCGGCGGCGCTCTGCCTGAAGCGGAGGCTGCGCCCGTTCCGAAGAAGAAAAAGGCCGCCGTCCCGACGCTGGACGATGTGCCGAAGCCGCCCGAAAAGCCGAAGCGCACCGGCGGCACGAAAAACCTTCAGAAGCAGCTGAGCACGCTCGAGCGCGAGATCTCGCAGCTGGAGACCCAGTCGGGCGAGCTGGAGCAGCAGATGGTGGACGCGGCATCCGACTCGTCCCGTCTGCTCGAGCTGATGACCGAAAAGGAGACCTGTGACGAAAAGCTCGCCGCGAAAATGGACGAGTGGGAAGCGGTCGCGGCGGAACTGGAGGCCATGCAGTGAAATATGCAAAGGGATGGATAGGGCTTGCGGTGCTGTGCGCTGTCTGCGGCGCGCCGCAGCTGTTCTGGAAGCCGTCGCGGTTCGGCGGCATCTTTCTGATCGCGCTCGCGGTCGGCTGCACGGGGGAGTGGCTGATGGTGCGCGGACGCGAAAAATACAAAGCCTGCCGCGTGCTGGCGCGCGTAGGACAGGTGCTTTTCAGCCTGTTCGTGCTCTCGTTTGTGCTCGTGCAGGTCTGCATCATCGGCGTGACCTTCGAGGAAAACGACCCGGCGGCCGCGCCACAGGCAGACTATTATCTGACGCTCGGCGCGCTCGTCAACCCGGACGGACAGCCGTCTGCGGCGCTCGCGGCGCGCTGTGACACCGCGATCGGCGTGCTGAATGCCAATCCGGAGAGCAAGGCGATTCTGTGCGGCGGACAGGGCGGCGACGAGCCGCGCACCGAGGCAGAAGCCATGCGAGATTATATGGTGGCGCACGGCGCAGACCCGGCGCAGCTGATGCTGGAGGATGCGTCGAGCACGACCATCGAGAATATCGCGAACGCGAAAAAGCTGCTGCCCGAGGGCGCGACGGTCGCGGTCATCACGAATGACTACCATCTTGCCCGGGCGCGCCGTCTGCTGGCGCACGCAGGTCTGGGCGACGCAGGCGTACCGGCGAAAACGCCGCATCCCGGTCAGTGGGCGGCGGTGCGCTGCCGGGAGTACTGCTCCATTATGGGGCTGATGCTCACCGGACGCTGGTAAGAAAATTTGATGGATTTCCGTGTTTTGCACGATTTGGAGATAGATTATGTTTGAGAAAATGAAAATGCTGTCCGCGCGGCTCGACGAGCTGGAAATGCGTCTGTCCGCGCCGGATCTGTATGACGATCCCGACCGCGCGGCGCGGCTGCTGCGCGAGAGGAACGAGCTCGAGCCGATCGTCGAAGCATACCGCGCATACGAGCGGGCGCAGCAGCAGCTCGCCGACGCGACCGAGATGCTGTCCGACCCGGACATGAAGGAGCTCGCGCAGGAGGAGCTTCAGCAGGCCAAGAGCGACATCGCGCGGCTCGAGGGCGAGCTCAAGATCCTGCTGCTGCCCAAGGACCCGAACGACGAGAAGAACATCTACGTCGAGATCCGCGGCGGCGCAGGCGGCGAGGAAAGCGCGCTGTTTGCGGCCGACCTGTACCGCATGTACACGATGTACGCAGACAAGCGCGGCTGGCAGACCGAAGTGATGAACAAATCCGAGACCGAGCTTGGCGGCTACAAGGAGATCGTGTTCCGCGTCGCAGGCGACAGAGTCTACTCGCGGCTCAAGTTCGAGAGCGGCGTGCACCGCGTGCAGCGCGTGCCCGAGACCGAGAGTCAGGGCCGCGTCCATACCTCGACCACGACGGTCGCGGTGCTGCCCGAGGCAGAGGAGCTCGACTTCTACATCGACCCGAAGGATCTGCGCATCGACACGTTTCGCGCGTCCGGCGCCGGCGGCCAGCACATCAACAAGACCTCGTCTGCCATCCGCGTCACGCACCTCCCGACCAATACCGTCGTCGAGTGTCAGGACGAGCGCAGCCAGCACAAAAACAAGGAAAAGGCGCTGTCCGTGCTGCGAAGCCGCCTGTATGAGGCCGAGGTGGAAAAGCAGCGCGCCGCCATCGCGGCCGACCGCAAGAGTCAGGTCGGCACGGGCGACCGCTCCGAGCGCATCCGCACCTATAATTTCCCGGAAAATCGCGTGTCCGACCACCGCATCAAGCTGACGATCTACAAGCTCGACCAGTTCCTGAACGGCGACATGGACGAGATCCTTGACGCGCTCATCGCGGCGGACACGGCGGAAAAGCTGCGCGAGCAGAGCGAAGCGTGAGCCTGTCGCGAAACTGACGTTTCGCCGACAATCTGTGTTCATGCGCGCTGCCGCGCGAGTGCTGTTTGGCGTGGGAAGATGGACTTTATCGACAGACTGAATTACTACCATAAATGGAAGTGGAAATACATGAAAACAACTCTTTTGACCCCGGAGACCGATGAAAACGCGGTAAAAACCGCGGCGGAGCTCATCCGGCAGGGCGAGGTAGTCGGCATGCCGACCGAGACCGTGTACGGCCTTGCGGCGAATGCGCTCAACGGCGAAGCGGTGAAGAAGATCTTCCTCGCGAAGGGCCGTCCGCAGGACAATCCGCTCATCGTCCACATCGCGGATTTCGACCAGATCTACGACCTCTGCCCCAGCGTGCCGCCGCAGGCAAAGCAGCTCGCGGAAGCGTTCTGGCCCGGCCCGATGACCATGATCGTGCCCAAGGGCGACCGCATCCCGGACGAGGTCTCGTGCGGCCTTGACACGGTCGGCATTCGCCTGCCGTCGCACCCGATGGCGCGCGCACTCATCCGCGAGAGCGGCGTGCCGCTCGCAGCGCCGTCTGCGAATACCTCGGGCCGCCCCTCGACCACAACGGCGGAGCATGTCATGCGCGACATGGACGGCAGGATCGCGGCGGTTCTGGACGGCGGCGCGTGCGGCGTCGGCGTGGAGAGCACGGTCATCACGCTCGCGCTCGAGCGGCCGCGCCTGCTGCGTCCGGGCGGCA
>CAVIRF010000089.1:0-7963 GCA_963645185.1 Coprococcus eutactus
AGCGTGTTCAACGCAATCTTGGTGTCCTGACACCGATGGAAAAACACGCAATTTGTCTCGCTGCATAAAAAGCGGCCAGCAACTCATGGCTGCTGGCCGGGAAAACTTTAATTTTTTTCACTGTCCTCTTGACGGGTAGCGGTTCAAAAAACTGCATCCTCTTTTTCGTTTTGCGTTATCCGCGCGTCAGTGCGCCGACGATGATGTTGACGACCAGACTGACCGCCGCGAGCACGGCGTACAGCATCGCCTGCGTGTGGCAGGCCTTTGCCTTGGGGTCGTCCTGTCGGTTCTCCTGCTCACTGCGGCCGCAGATCATGCCGTAGCGCAGCTGCTGAAAGGCAGTCAGCGCGGCAAATGCGACGAACAGGAAGAGCAGCAGACGCTGAATGGTCTGCGCCGACATTTTAGTGAACGACGTTGAGAACGATCGCTGCGATGACGAAGATCACGCCGACGATCGAGGTCAGACGGGCAAAAATGCGGTCAGCTGCGGAAGCCTTGCCCTGGCCGAAGAAGGTGTCTGCGCCGCCCTCGATGGCGCCGAGACCCTGCTGTGCGCCCTCCTGAAGCAGAACGACAACGATCAGGAACAGGCTTGCGATGATCATGATGACAGAAAGAGCGATCTGTGCGGTAGTCATGTGTTTTTTCCTCCATTACATTTTCTTTTATCGCGGAACGATGTCCGCGTCAGATTGCGTACATGATACTATATCATATTTCGCGCGGCTTTTCAAGAGTTTTCCGCGCTCAAAGCGCAGCTTTCATGATATTTTTCAGCGAGTCGCCCATGCGGCTCGTATAGAGCTTGTGTGTTTCGAGCTCGACGCACGCCAGACGCACCGAACCCCAGCCATGCTTGCCGCCCTCGAACTGCTGCTCGTGCGTGAGCTTTTTCAGGCGCTTCGGCACATCCTTTTCCAGCTCTCCGACGGCGAGGATGACCGAAACGATGGAGAAATCATGGTTTTTATCCGGCTGCACGAGCGTTTCGAACGCATTTTCCGCATAGCTCCACCAGTCCGCGAGCTCGTCCGCGCTGAGCTTCGGCACGGCGAACAGCAGGCGGTATTCGTGTGCGTGGCCGACGCCGCCCGTCGGCATCAGGCCGAGGATCTTGCGCGAGCTTTTGATCGTGAACGAGGAGGAGAGCGCCGCCATGCGGCCTGCCACCTCGACATTGGTCTGCGTGCGGAACGCCTTGTCCTGCGTTTCGATCAGCCGGTCGCGCAGCGCGACAAATTCAGTTGAAAAATCCATGCTGTGCTCCTTTTACAGGTCTTCCGGGTACTCGCCGTCCGCAGTCATCTGCGAAACGGCCGCCGTGATGACCGGCTTGTCCTCGCGGTAGGTCACGCCGTACCAGCGCGCAGAGGTCTTGAGCACCTTTGCGGTCGCCTTTCCTGCCTTGATGAGCGCGTCGACTGCGAACGGCAGGTAATACTCGCCCTTCATCGGGTTTTCCGGCAGCTTTTCCGCGAAGAACGTGCGCAGGCCCTCATCCAGCGAGGGCAGGAACGACGGGGTGAAGCCCCAGAGGTTGAGCGAGACCGGCGTGCCCGGCTCGATCTCGCCTGCCGGTGCGTCGCCGTCCGCATCATAGCGGATCACGCCGTCCGCGTCGCGGTGGATGGCGGTGCGCTCGATGATGTGCGCGAGCAGGCCGTTCTCGTCCTCGGTGCACACGCCGCGCGAGACTGTGCCGTTCTCCGTGAGGGTGTTCTCGACCTGATAGCCGACCATGCAGTAGCGGAACTTGTCGTCGTCCTCCGCCTGCGACAGATAGTCATACATCTTGCGGAAGGCGTCCGCGCCGTAGAAATCGTCCGCGTTGATGACCGCGATCGGGCAGCCCTCGGTCAGCTTCTTTGCGCACCAGACTGCATGTGCGGTGCCGAGCGGCTTTTCGCGGCCCTCGGGCGCCTTCAGGCCCTCCGGCAGATTGTCGAGCGTCTGGTAGGCGTAGTCGACCTGCATGAAGCGGCGCGCCTTCGCGCCGATGGCCTTCTCGAAGGCCTCGTGCAGCTCGGGGCGGATGATGAACACCACGCGCTCAAAGCCTGCGCGGTGTGCGTCGTAGACCGAGTAATCGAGAATGATCTGACCGTTCGGACCGATGGGGTCGATCTGCTTGAGGCCGCCGTAGCGCGAGCCCATACCTGCCGCCATAATGACCAGAACCGGTTTATTCATATGTTTTCTCCCTTTCAAGCGGCGATTTCTGTGTTCTCCGCCGCTGTACTGTATTTCGCTCAGATACTTTTATTATATCGTAAGGCCGGGTAAAATACAAGAGCGAAGCCGTCGCGCACTGCCGGGGACGGCGGCCGTGCATTTTTGCTTTTTCATGCAGGAGATTATGCGGTCTTGCCTAATCTGCCGACATGCAGCATTTGCTTTTTTGTCGAAAAACACGAAAAGAATTTGCCGTTTTCGCGGATGATTGCCAAACCGCACGAAAAGTGCTAAAATAGGTCTGATATAATGTTATACACGTTTCGTTAGTTATCTGATACAGAGAGGAATATGACTGATGCGCAAAACTAAAATCATCTGCACCCTCGGTCCTGCGACCGACGGTATCCTGCCCGAAATGATCAAGGCAGGCATGAACGTTGCCCGTATGAACTTCAGCCACGGCTCCCACGAGGAGCACAAGGCTCGCATGGACGCGGTAAAGGCAGCCCGCAAGGAGCTCGGCATGCCGGTCGGCATCATGCTCGACACCAAGGGCCCGGAGATCCGTACCAAGACCTACAAGGACGGCAAGATCGAGATCGTCGAGGGTCAGGAGTTCACGCTGACCACCCGTGACATCGAGGGCGACAACACCATCGTCTCCATCACCTACGAAGGCCTGCCGAGCGATGTTCAGCCGGGCACCCGTATCCTCATCGACGACGGTCTGGTCGCATTCGAGGTTCAGAAGATCGTTGACGGCACCGACATCGTCTGCAAGGCGCTCAACGGCGGTCCGCTCTCCAACCGCAAGTCCATCAATGTTCCGGGCATCAAGCTCAACATGAAGTTTATCTCCGACAAGGACCGCGAGGACATCGAGTTCGGCCTGACGCAGGACATCGACTTCATCGCCGCTTCCTTCACCCGCTGCGCACAGGACGTCCGCGACATCAAGGCCATCCTCAAGGCGCACGGCAAGGAAGATGTTGAGATCATCTGCAAGATCGAGAACATGGAAGGCGTAAACAACATCCAGGAGATCCTTGACGAGGCAAACGGCGTCATGGTCGCTCGCGGCGACCTGGGCGTTGAGGTTCCGTTTGAGGAGCTGCCGGAGATCCAGAAGAACATCATCAAGACCTGTATCTCCCGCGGCAAGCGCGTTGTCACCGCTACCCAGATGCTCGAGAGCATGGCAAAGAATCCGCGCCCGACCCGTGCAGAGGTTTCCGACGTCGCAAACGCAGTTTACGACGGCACCTCCGCGATCATGCTGTCCGGCGAGACCTCTGTCGGCAAGTACCCGGTAGAGACCGTTGCCACCATGAGCCGCATCGCTGAGAACGCAGAGCGCACCATCCACTATGACCGCCGCCGCGTTACCCGTCTGGAGTTCCAGAACATGCACGTTTCCGGCGACATGAAGACCCTCGCTATCTCCCACGCGACCTGCTCGACCTCCGCTGACCTCGGCGCGAAGTGCATCGTTGCCTTCACCGAGTCCGGCTCGACCGCTCGCGCTGTATCCACCTACCGTCCGGGCTGCGCCATCATCGCAGCTACCCCGAGCGAAAAGACCTTCCACCGTCTGTCCATGTCCTGGGGCGTAAAGCCGGTTCTGGTCGCAAAGCGCCCGGCTTCTGGCACCGAGCTGTACAGCCTGTCTGAGCAGGCTGCCATCCAGACCCTTGACCTGCGCGTCGGCGACATCATCACCATCACCGCAGGCATGCCGGTCGGCCACGTTAACTACACCAACACCCTGCGCGTTCATCAGCTCACCGAGCTGTCCTTTGCTCCGTTCGTTCAGGACTAAAGAAGGTCGCTTATGTCTTTCAAACGCTTCCGGCGCATTCTCGTCCGTCTGCTGACCGTCGTCGTCATCCTCGCGACGGCCGGCTCGGTCGGTCTGTACGGATACCGCGCTGTTTTCGGCTACAACTATGACTCCTCGCTCTCCGGCGAGGATCTCGCATCCGGCATTCAGGCGGACGAAAACATCACGAATATCGCACTGTTCGGTCTGGACACCCGTCCGGGCGACGAAAAAAGCCATTCGGACTGCATGATGATCGTCACGATCGACAACACGCGCGGCAAGATCAAGCTGTCCAGCCTGATGCGCGACTCGCTCGTCGAGATCGACGGCGTGGGCGAGGACAAGCTCAACGCGGCCTACTTCCGCGGCGGCCCGAGCCTCGCCATCCGCACGATCAACGAAAACTTCGGCACGGACATCGAGGACTATATCGCCGTAAACTTTGAACAGGTCGTCGAGATCGTGGACGCGCTGGACGGCATCGAGATCGACGTCGCCACCGAGGATGAGCTCAATGAGCTCAACCGCGTCATCCGCGACTACGGCATCGAGCAGGGCAAGGAGTTCTCTCCCGTCGAAAAGACCGGCCTGCAGACGCTGGACGGCGTGCAGGCGCTGTGCTACGGCCGCATCCGCAAGGGCAACACCGGCGACGACTGGAGCCGCGTCGAGCGTCAGGGCGTCGTGCTGAACGCCATGTTCGCGAAGATCAGCTCGATGGACGCAAACGGTCTGCTCGGCATCATGACTAAGCTCATGCCCTACGTCACCACCTCGCTCGCTCCGGCGGACGTCGCGCCCCTCATCGTCGGCGCGGTCAAGAACGGCGTTCCCACGGTGGAGCATGTCCGTTTTCCGCTCGACGGCGAATGGCAGTACTACGGCTCGTCCAACGAGTATATCATGTACGATGTGGACGTCGTAGCCGACGAGCTGCATGAGTATATCTACAACGATGTAACGCCCGGCACGGCCGCTTCCTCCGACGGCAGCGACAGCACGGACAGCAGCACCTCCACCGGCAGCGACAGCACGGACAGCAGCACCTCCACCGGCAGCGCGGATACCAGCACCTCTTCTCCGGCCTCCGACAGCCATAAGAACGACACGGTCGATCCCGAGTCGCTCGTCGAGGACGGCGGCAGCTATGACGCCTCCACCGGCGACTATTATGACTCGGACGGAGACAGATACCGTCTGGACGAAAACGGTAATCGGGTGTATTATTAAACAAGTAAATAATCGCAGCAGGGGAACATGACCGCGGTTATGCTCCCCTGTTTTTTACCTCCTGCAAAGCAACCGAGAAGAAAGAAATATAGGAGCGGATATTATGTATGTAAAACGGGTTCTCCCCAACGGCGTGCGCATCATCTCCGAGCGTCTGGATACCGTGCGCACGGTATCGGTCGGCATCTGGGTCGGCAACGGCAGCCGCTATGAGCCGGCGGAGCTGAACGGCATTTCGCATTTCATCGAGCACATGATCTTCAAGGGCACGGAAAAGCGCTCCGCGCGCCATATCGCCATCGCCATCGACGCGCTCGGCGGTCAGGCCAACGCCTTCACCGACAAGGAGTGCACCTGCTACTACATGAAGGTGCTCGACAGCCGTCTCCAGACCGGCATCGCCCTGCTCGCTGACATGTTCCTTGAGTCGCGCTTTGCGCAGGAGGACATCGAGCTCGAGCGCGGCGTCGTGCTCGAGGAGATCGACATGTATGAGGACTCCCCCGAGGACGTCGCCATCGACAAGCTGTTCGAAAAGTGCTACGACGGCTCGGCGCTCGGCCGCCCCATCCTCGGCACGGAGGAGACGCTCGCGCCCATCACGACCGAGGTCATGCACAAATACATGCACGAGTATTACCGCCCTGAGGACACGGTCATCGCTGTCTCCGGCCACTTCACCGACGAGGATCTTGACTATATCGCGGACCTGTTCTCGGTCATGACCGGCTCGGGCCGCAATCAGCTCACCCCGGCGGTGTACAAGCCCTCGCTCATGCTGCGCAGCAAGGAGATCGAGCAGAACCATCTGTGCCTGTCCTTCCCCGGCGTGTCCGCGCTGTCCAAGGACCGCTTCACAATGAACCTGCTGTGCAACATCCTCGGCGGCGGCATGTCGTCGCGTTTGTTCCAGAGCATCCGCGAGCAGAGCGGCCTGTGCTACTCGATCTACACGTTCACCACACCGCATCAGGACACCGGTCTGATGTCGATCTACACCGGTCTCGGCGAGGAGACCGAGCGCCGCGCGCTCGAGCGCATTCTGCAGGAGCTGCATCAGTTCTGCGAGGACGGCCCGGCGAAGGATGAAATTTCCCGTACGCGCGAGCAGGCCAAGACCACACTGCTCATGGGTCTCGAGAGCACGGGCACGCGCATGATGACCATCGGCCGCAGCGAGCTCATCCGCGGCGAGGTCTCGAAGATCGAGGATGTGCTCGCGGCGTATGACAGCGTAACGCGAGACGATATTCTCGATCTGGCACGGCGGATTTTCGATCCGGCGCAGACGTCGCTTGCCGTCGTCGGCAATCCGGGCGCAGAAGACGACTACCGAGAGCTTCTGTCGAAGCATTTATAACTGCCGAGCGGCAGCAGCCCCAAAAAAGCTTTCCCGTCTGCTGACGGTATGCCTTTCCGCCGATACAGCGGCGCAGCCGCTGTATCGGCGGAAGATTTTTCGATTGCAGATCGTATAGTTATACTTTGAGTAATTTTTCTTGAAAAAAATAACGACCGTCTCCGGGGTGGGGACGGTCGTCCTGTTTTTTACGACAAACGGTTTTTGAAATCCTCATAGCTGAACATGCGGACGACTTCGTCCGTGCCGTCCGCTCTGCGGACCGCGATCAGCGGCAGAGGCATTCCGTTAAACGTGTTGGTCTTGACCATGGTATACAGCGCCATGTCCTCGAAAACCACCTGCTCGCCTGCCATCAGCGGCACATCGAACGAATACTCGCCGATGACGTCGCCTGCAAGGCAGGTGCGGCCGGTCAGCAGATAGTCGAACGCCTTGCGGCCCGGCTCGTCCGCGCGCATGACCGGCGGACGGTACGGCATTTCGAGCACATCCGGCATGTGACACGCCGCCGAGGTGTCGAGAATGGCAATATCCTTGCGGTTTTTCATGGTCTCGAGCACGGTCGAGACCAGATAACCGGCGTTCAGCACGACGGCCTCGCCCGGCTCCAGATAGATCTGCACCTTGTACTTGTCGCGCAGGTAGATGATGCAGTTGACGAGCGCGTCTACGTCGTAGTCCGCACGGGTGATGTGGTGGCCGCCGCCGAGGTTGAGCCACTTCATGCCCTCCATGTAGCGGCCGAAGCGCATTTCAAACGCCGCGACCGTGCGCACGAGGTCGTCTGCGTTCTGCTCGCACAGCGTGTGGAAATGGAAGCCCTCGATGCCGTCGAGCAGGTCGGGCTGGAAGTTCGCTTCGGTGATGCCCAGACGCGAGGTCGGGCCGCACGGATCGTAGATCGCGTGGTCCTCCGGCTGCGTCGAGCACTCCGGATTGAGGCGCAGGCCGCAGCTCTTGCCGGCCACGCGCGCCAGATTGCCGTATTTTTTCCACTGCGTGAACGAGTTGAACACGATGTGATCGGCATAATTCAGGATTTCGTGGAACTCGTCCGGCGTGTACGCAGGCGAATAGACATGCGTCTCGCCGCCGAATTCCTCGTGACCCAGCCGCGCCTCGAACAGACCGGATGCGGTCGTTCCAGCGAGATATTCGCGCAGCAGCGGATAGGTCGAGAACATGGAAAAAGCCTTCTGCGCGAGCAGGATCTTTGCGCCGCTGCGCCGCGCGACGTCGCGCAGAACAGCAAGATTCTGCACGAGGCGGTTCTCGTCGATGATAAAGCAGGGAGTCGGCAGATCAGTAAATCTCATATCAGTCCACCAGCACCGGCTTGTCGTTGATCTGCCACGGCAGACCCCACT
>CAVIRF010000090.1:0-7939 GCA_963645185.1 Coprococcus eutactus
TCTGGAGGGAGAAAGTTTCCGTATGGGAACTTTCGGACGACTCGTGTTCTGCGAAGTCAGAACACAGATTGTCGGAAAAACGTAGTTTTTCGACAGTCCTATGTATCCTCGATATTCGTCAGCGCTTCTTCGATATTCTTCATGCTCACCGGCTTCGGAATATAACCGGTCATGCCGGCTTCGCGGCAGCTGCGCCGGTCGGTCGCGAACGTGTTCGCCGTCATGGCGAAGATCGGGATATCGCGGTCCGCGCGGCTGCTCTGCCGGATGCGTTTTGTCGCGGTCACGCCGTCCATCACGGGCATCTGCATATCCATGAAGATCGCAAAATACTCGCCGGGCGCGGACGCTTCAAAGCGCTCGATGCCGAGCTCGCCGTTTTCCGCCCAGTCTACTCTGAGTCCGATGGTCTGGAGCAGCTCGGTCGCGATCTCGGCGTTCAGCGCGTTATCCTCCACGAGCAGCACCTTTTTCCCGGCGTAGCCGTGTTCGCGCTCGGCCTTTTCGCTTCTCGCGAGCAGGAAGCTCTCCCGCTCGTCCGCCGATGCTTCCGGGAACGGCAGCTCGACGGTAAAGACCGAGCCCTTGCCGGGTTCGCTCTCGATGGTCAGCGTGCCGCCCATGAGCTCAGTAAAGCCCTTGACGACCGACATGCCCAGACCGGTGCCCCGCGTTTTGGAAACACGGCTGTCCTCGGCGCGCGTGAAGTCCTCGCAGATGTGCTGCACGAACTCCTCGGTCATGCCGATGCCGTCGTCCCGGCAGCTAAAGCGGTAACGGCTGTCCGGCAGGCATTCCAGCTTCACCTCGATATGGCCGCCTGCGTCCGTATACTTGATGGCGTTCGAGATGATGTTGATGAGGATCTGCCGCAGGCGGTTCACATCGCCCTTGACAACGCGGTTTTCTTCATCGCACTGCACGGTGAGCTGCTGCTCCTTTTTCTCGGTCAGCGGCTCGAGCATCTTCACGCAGCCCCTGACGCATTCCGCCGGGTCGAACACCTGCTCGACCAGCTCGACCGTGCCGTGCTCCAGCTGATTGACGTCCAGAATGGAGTTGATGAGCACGAGCAGGTAGTTGCCCTCCTGCGTGATGTTGGTCAGCGCGTTTTCCAGCTTCGCCGCGTCGTTTTTGTACTTCTGTGCGACCTGCGTCATGCCGAGCACAACGTTGAGCGGCGTGCGGATGTCGTGGCTCATCTTGGAGAAGAAATTCTGCTTGGCCTCGGTCGCCTCCTCCGCCTGCGCGAGCGCCGCGGCGAGCTGACCGGAGATAAGCTCCTGCTCCCGTTTGCTCTTGACCGACTGCCAGTACAGCAGGATCATGAACAGCAGCAGGATAATGCTCGAGCAGAGCACGATGAGGTATACGGGATGGTCGAACAGATAGCCGACCATGGTCGGCGTTGCGGTCTGCTCCAGATATTCCTGCACGATCTCTGTGCTCATGCTGTCCGAGACCTCGGCGAGCGTCTTTTCCCACAGGCCGTAGAAATGCACGCTGTCGTTCGCGTTGACGCCCATCACCAGATCGAGCACGCCGCCTGGAACGATGTCCACGCGCAGCCGATTCTGTATGTCATCGCGAGAGAGCTTCTGCGCGGTGTAGCTCATGAGCAGCACCGCGTCTGCTTCGCCGCTGAGTACCTTTTTCGCACAGGCCGCAGGCGTGTCGAGAACGGTAAGCTTGACCTGCGGCCAGACGCGCGAGATGATCTCGCGGACAGCGATGCTGTCGCTGTCCGTCACCAGCGTTTCGATCTTCTCGGAGGCGCTGCGCGAGCGCAGCACGGACATCGTCGTCGCAAGATAGGGGTCGGTCGCCTTGTAGCGGCAGCCCTCGCGGTCCTCGCCGCTGCTGTCCATATCCATTCAGATATCCACGCTGCCCGAAGAGACCGCCTGCTCGTACTCCTCCTTCGACGAGACCGGGACGATCTCATACGGGAGGTTCAGCTTTTCGGCCGCCGCCCGGAAAATATCGGCTGCGATGCCGTGCGCCTCCCCGTTCTCATACCACGAGTACGGGCTTGCGTTCGGGTTCATCACAGCGCGGATCGGCTCTCCGCTCTGACGAAGCTCTTCGAGCAGCGCCTGCTCCTCCTCGGTCAGATCGTAGTGATTTTCCTCGGAACCATAGTACTTGTTGTACAGCTCGGTGCGCCAGTTCGGCGTTTCGACGTTCATGCTGTCAATGGCCGCGTCAAGCTGATCGATCAGCGCCTGATCTTCTTTGCGCGCCATGATATAGTAAGGCGTCTCGCCGAACTCCTCGACCGTTCTCTCGTCCTCCGGAATGCGGATATAGCTGTTGACGAGCGCGTCGACCTCGTCGTTGACCAGCGCGCTGCTCAGCTCGGTCGGCGTGTCGTAATATACGATGTCGCAGGTAAAGCCCTTTTCCTTCACGAAGGCAAGAAAGCTGTCGTTGTAGGTATGGCGCTTCAGAAGACCGATGCGCAGACCGTTGTAGGTCGAGTAATCCCCGGCGATGATCTTGTCGTTGCCCACCTTGACATTCATGCAGGTAAACGAGGTGATGGCCGGGTGCGTCGAGAACGCAAATTCCTTTTCGCGCTCCGGCGTCCGTCTGGCCGCCGTATAGATGTCGACCTCGCCGTTCCGCAGCATTGCTTCGCACTCTTTCGCTGATTTATCATAGCCGACATAGGAAAAGGTGCATTGTAGATACTTGGATATTCCCTGCATCATCTCATAGCCGTAGCCCGTGCGTTTTCCGTTTTCATCCTGCATATGATAGCAGTCGAACGCATAGAACGCGACCTTGTAGTCCGGCGTATCCAGCTGTTCCACCGCGCCGGCATAGACCGGACACGAAGATATGATCATAAACAGTGCCGAAAGCACTGCTATGATTTTTTTCATCATGCATTATCCCCTCCCAAACGAAAAGACACCGATAGATATAGTATACCCATGGTGCCTCTGTTTTTGTCTCACAACTGGCTGCCATTTTACAGGCCCTGTAGCTTTGCGTCACAGCCTTTTGACTGCTTTGCCCGTATTCAGTTATACGATCCTGTTGTCATGTCGATTTTTTGCAAAATCCTTTTTTATTATATCCTGTGCTTTGCGATTTTGCAATATATTTTACGCCGGAAACGGACGGATTTTGCGTGTTTTCAGGGGACGTGGGAAGGAGGATACCCCTGCTGGTGCAGGGAAAAGTCGCCGTCGCTGTCAACGTCCTTGCCGTACCACGGATTACCCTCGCATATGCGAGGAAAAGGCAAACACCCATGTACGCCGACCGGATCGCCAAGGGTCACCCCCGCTTACGCGGGGAAAAGCGCCAGAGGAGATCACGGATTAAGTCGCCGTCGGGATCACCCCCGCTTACGCGGGGAAAAGTTGCTGCACTGGCAAACCACCCGAACGCACCCGGGATCACCCCCGCTTACGCGGGGAAAAGTTTTCGGGGAGTCGGGAATATCGTATGCCGCCAGGATCACCCCCGCTTACGCGGGGAAAAGATTTTGTTGAAAACGCCGTACATCTGCGTGCCGGGATCACCCCCGCTTACGCGGGGAAAAGGTAAGCGGCGTTGCGCCGCGTATGCAGCTCATGGGATCACCCCCGCTTACGCGGGGAAAAGACTTAAACAAGTTGCAAACAAACCGGATTTCCGGCAAAACCATCACTTGTCTATCAGCTTCCGGTACACCATATCGGTCAACCTGCAATCTGCTGTGACCCGGTGCATACCTTCTGTATCCAGTGACAGGTGTTCTGCTATCGTTTCCAGTTTATAATTATGGATCCCTTTCATTCGCTTTCGCGCCAGACTCAGCGTGTCAACGCATCGGTTATTCGGTATTTTCACGCTGCATCTGCGGCATGCCTCTCTTATAAATGACAGATCGAACATGATGTTATGCCCGACCAGCGTGTCGTCCCCTGCAAAGTTCAAAAATGCCGTCAGCGCATCTGACAGCGCGAGCCCACTCTCCTTCAATTCCGATTCCGTTATCCCTGTTAATTGTAACACATTTTCGGGCACCGGGCGACTGTTTTTGACCAGCGCCGCGTATTCCGCCGCGATCTCGCCATCACGAATGCGCAGCGCGCCCAGTTCTATAATCTCGTCGGTTTCCGGATGCAGTCCGCTTGTTTCGAGGTCGATCACCGTATAATTCAGATCTTTTCTCGACGTATTTCGTGCTCTTGCCCTCTCGATGCGCCGCACCTTTTCAAACGCTGCCGCCTTGCTGAAGCCTTCCGGCAGCGCCGCAGACTGCGTTTTCGGTTTCGGTCTGCGCATCAGCTTAATCCCGTCCAGATCAACCGGCTGCCATGTGGTGTTATGTACGCGGAAATCCATTCCCTGCTCGTTGTTCGCGGAATAAACCATGGTCGCGTGGCCGTTTTTCAGATTTTCGCACACACGGTTCCACAGCGCATCGCGCACGCGGCTGCTCAGATTGCCAACGTATACGCCTGTATTGATCTCGCACAGCCATTTGGACAGGTCTCCGCGCAGACCGGGCGGACAGTTCGTGAGCGTGATCACGATCATTTCTGGCCACCTGCCCGTTTACCGTAGGAAATGCCGTTTGCGACCGCTTCACGCTGATTGTTCCACAGCCGCACTTCATTTTCACCGCCGTCATCCGGTCCTTCCCCGTCGCTGAGCAGGTATTTGATGTCGTGCACCATGCGCTCCAGAATATGCTGCTGCGTCATGGCGTCGCGCACGCGCCGCCGCACGACGGACGGCAGGTCCTCCGGGTCCTCGGCTGCGAGTTCGAACGCTATGGGTATCGTAACCTCCGCCTTATACAGATCTGCGACATCATACACGAACGATTTCTCGTGTCCGACATGCACGAACCCAAGTCCCGGCGCGCAGCCCATCGCCGCGATCACCGCATGCGCCAGACCGTACAGGCAGACATGACCGGCGGACAGCGCCTGATTGACCGGGTCTCCCGAAGAAAAATCCTCCGGGTCGTACATGCGTCCGTTCCACTCGATGCCCCACTCTTCCGCGGCTCTGCGGTATACCTCGCGCACGCGCGCGCCTTCCCTGCCGCGCAGCTGCGGCAGCGTCAGCGCGGAAATATCTTCTCCCGGAAAGCGCAGCTGATACATTTTTCGAACGACCTGCAAATGCTGCTTTTTATCGCTCACGAGCGCCGCCTGCCGGATGAGCAGCCCCGAACGGTGCGTCAGCGGACGGCCGCCGGCATAATACCGCACGCCGTGTTCTCCGACCCAGATGACGCTGACGCCGGCGTCTCCGATCAGCTCCATCGCCCGGTGCGTCACCGTTGTGCCCGGGCCGAGCAGCAGCACGGTGATCGCCGCCGCAGGAATGTGCACGATGCCCTCCTCGTCGAGCACCGTGATCGCGCTGTCCTGCCGGTTCAGCTGACAGCGCTCCAGATAGAGAAACGTCATGCGGTCCTTGATCTGCGGCATGCTTTGCAGCTCCGGCCGTACCATTCCCGGAATTTCGCTCATACGCCGCCCTCTGCCCGTACAACGGTCAGCATGCCCATGCCGTATGCCTTACCGCGGCCGATGCCCTCGGTCAGCGTCCGGCGGAAGCATTCCGCGTCCGTCACACGAAGGACGCCCTCATAGCTGACGCCGAGCAGCGAGACCCGGCGGCGCTCGCTGCCCTTGAAAAAGCTGTACCACCGGCTCGAAACCACAGCAAAATTGTCATCTTCCAGCACAAAGCCGTGCTTTTCCGCCTGTTTTCGCAGCCATTCCTCCTGATACTTCGTCGAAACGTGCGCGTGCACCTCGCCGCGTTCCCCGTTTGCCTTTTTGCAGCTTTTCGTCGGATTGGCGGTCAGGCGGAAGCGCCATGTGCTGCTCGACGTGACGCGGTCGAGCAGCGGCGCGTAATCACGCGTCTGCCCCGGCTCACCGGTGCCGAAGTTCTCCTGCATCCGGTGAAAATCCGGCCGGTCCTCGCTCACGAGCAGAAGATACTGTCTGCCGCGCAGCATATCGAGCCGCCACAGTCTGCGTCTGCGCTCGCCGGGGAACGCAGACTCTACCGCGCCGTGCAGCAGATTGGGGCTCGAAAGAGCACGCATGGTGCTGCGCCGGGTCAGATCAAGCTCTATTCTCGACAGGTACATTATGCCTCCCCTCCTTCCAGCTCGCTCATGGCGTCATGCTCTGCCGGCAGGCCGCTCTCTCTTGCGACCGGCTCGCACTCGGTCTGAAAGCGGTATCCATACTCCCGGCGCTCCGGCGCAAAGGAGACCGGCCGGTCTCTCAGCCGACGCACGGTTCCGCGACTTTCCTCTGCGCCTTCCAGAATAAGACGCATTTCCCGGTCTGCATATCTGCTGCGCCACGCAGCGTCTTGACACGGCTCCGCTCGGAGCGCCTGTTCCAGATTTGCCGCTCGGATGCCGAGCGACAGCGGCAGCGTCGGCGGACAGGAGCGCCGTCCGAGAAACAGCGGAAATACCGGTGTGTGCAGCGCCTGCTCCAGCCGTTCGAGCAGCGCGCCATCTGTGCTTTCCAGTCCGACCAGAAACACCGCATCGGACAGGTAATAGCGGTTTGTGATGTACGCCGTTCCCTTCTCCGTATGTGCCGTGTGATAGTCGCGCAGCATTTCCCCTGCCCGGTCCACGCGCACGCCCATGCGCAGCGTGTTCAGCAGGCGGATGGTATCTGTATCGTCCCTGCGGCAGCCGAGCGCCGCCATCAGCAGGCCGATGACACCGCTTTTTGTCGGCTCGCGGCCGGTTCGCCGGATTTCATATTTGGACTCCGCGCCCCACGCCTGAAGCGGTGCCGCTAGGCGCAGCAGCAGCGTACTCATGCCAGACCTCCGTCCGCAGTCAGCGTCTGCTCCAGCCATGCAGACAGCCCGGACAGCGAACCGGACTGCCCCAGCTTCTCGACCGGTCTGCCGATGCAGAATGCTGCCGCCGGTGCGTCTGCGATCGTCTGATACAGCTCCTGCGCGTAGCTGCACAGCCGGTCAGCGGACGCGGCTTCGTAGCCTTCCGCGCTCGCCGGAACCGCTTTTTCGAACGCGCCGCAAAGGTTGACCGGCTGGTCGTGCCGCACGGTCACGTACACGGCATACGGCAGCGTACGGTTGGCGAACGTGTTCTGTTTGCCGGTCGGCATCGAGCAGATCATCGCCTCGGCAAAGCCGCACACCGCGCGAACGGCGGACTCCGCGCCGAGCTGCTCCGCCAGTTCGAGCACGTTGACCGTCGCGTAGCGATACAGCGTAGACGAGTTGTACTCAACCGTGCCGAGATGGCCTGCGCCTGCGTTGTCCTCAGGGGACAGGTCGTCCACCGCCGTGAAATAGTCAAATTCCGTCTGTGCCGCGTGCGTGGAAATGCTGTGCGCGACCTGCGACGCCGCATCATAATTCAGCGAAGGGTCGCTCGCCACCATGCGGCCGAACAGGACCATGTCGATGGACGGAAGGTCCTTGATGGCTGCTTTGTAGGCTTTCTTATCCTTTTCGCCTGCAATGATCAGATCCGCCAGAGCATCCGTCTGCTTCTTGCTGATGAAGAACAGCGCGTCCGTCTTTTTGTCCTTATCGCTCTTGATATCTGCGTTTTTCAGCGCTTCTGCCGCCATTTTGTCCGCGTCCTCCGCCAGAAGCGCGCCGCCCTTGTCCAGAACTGCCTTCGCGATTGCATCCTGCACCAGTTTCGTGCGGCTGCCCAGCTCGTCCGCCTCGAAAATATCCTTGAAATAAATCCGCATCGCGCGTTTCCATGCCTGCGACGAAACCCGGGCACGCTGCGTGCCGCCGTAAATCGCAGTTTTCGGGCTGCCGGTGTCATCGCGGTTGACGCAGCTCGGCGGCACCGTTTGCAGGATGTGAAAATCTACGTACAGTCTGTTGTTCATTTTTCTTCGCAAATTGCAAGTGCAAGTTGGACACCCCACATGAATAAAATCAGTTCGGCGTA
>CAVIRF010000091.1:0-7885 GCA_963645185.1 Coprococcus eutactus
AGCACGGTCATCACGCTCGCGCTCGAGCGGCCGCGCCTGCTGCGTCCGGGCGGCATCACGCTCGAACAGCTGCGCTCGGTGCTCGGCGAGGTCGATGTGGACCGCGCGCTGTACGAAAAGATCGGAGACGACGTGAAAGTGTCCGCTCCGGGCATGAAATACCGTCATTACGCGCCGAAAGCGCCGGTAACGGTCGTGCGCGGCGACCCGGCACAGACCGCGGCGTATATCGCGCAGCATGTCGGCGAAAAGACCGGCGTCATGTGCTTCGACGAATATCAGGGCTGCTTCCCCGGCTGCGTGGTCGAGTGCTTCGGCTCGAAGGACGACCTCGGCACGCAGGCGCGCGAGGTGTTCGACCGCCTGCGCGCGTTCGACGATACCGATGTGCAGCAGATCTGGGCGCAGTGCCCCTCGGACGAGGGCCTCGGCCTCGCCGTCGCCAACCGCATCAAAAAAGCCGCCGGCTTCTCGGTGGTGGAGGTGTGATCTCGAGACGGGAAAAATCTGCGCATAGAACCTTCGGAAAGAAGTGAAACTAATGAAAATCATCGGACTGACCGGCGGCAGCGGTACGGGCAAGGGCACGGTCGCGGCGCGGATGCGCGAACTCGGCGCAGGCTGGGTGGACGCGGACGCGGTGTACCGCGGACTCTGCGCGGAGAACCGCGAAATGCTGGATGCGCTCGACGCGGCGTTCGGCGGCGTGACCGACGAAAACGGTGCGCTCGACCGGCCGAAGCTCGCGAAGATCGTGTTTTCCGACCCGGAAAAGCTCGCCGAGCTCAACCGTATCACCACGCCTTATATCCGTTCGGCATCGCTCGCGGCCATCCGCGCACAGAGCGCCTGCCCCATCGTGCTGTACGACGCGCCGACGCTGTTCGAGGCAGGCGCGGACGACTTCTGCGATGCGGTCGTCGCCGTGCTCGCGCCGTATGACACGCGCGTTGCACGCATCATCGAGCGCGACCATCTCTCGGAGGAGGCCGCCCGTGCGCGCATCGACGCGCAGCCGTCGGACAGCTTTTATCGCGCAAAATGCGGCTATATCATCGAAAACAGCGGCGATCTCGATACGCTTTACCGGGATACCGATGCTTTATATCAAACTCTCATGAAGTAATTCGGATTTTTCGCAAAGGAGAATGAACTATGACTTCCGAACAGCTTTTTTATGGCAAAAAGACCGGCTTTGACCGTCTGACCGACGCGGATAAGCAGGGCATCCAGACCTATGCCGAGGGCTACAAGACCTTCCTCGACGAGGCTAAGACCGAGCGCGACGCCGTGAAGGAGATCGCACGCATGGCAGAGGCCAAGGGCTTTCGCGCATGGACGCGCGACGATACCCTCAAGGCCGGTGACAAGATTTACCGCATCAACCGCCACAAGGGCATCATGCTCGCCGTGATCGGCACGAAGAGCCTCGCAGAGGGCGTCCGCCTGACCGCCGCACACCTGGACGCGCCGCGCGTCGACATCCGCACCGTGCCGCTCTACGAGGACAACGGCATGGCCTTTTTCAAGACCCATTACTACGGCGGCATCAAGAAGTACCAGTGGACGACCATTCCGCTCGAGCTGCGCGGCGTTGTCTGCGTCTGCGAAAAGGGCGAGGTCAAGCGCGTCGAGGTGCGCGTCGGCGACAAGCCGGGCGACCCGAAGTTCGTCATCACCGACCTTCTCCCCCATCTGGCGGCTGATCAGATGAGCAAAAAGGCGACCGAGGTCGTCAAGGGCGAGGGTCTGAATATCCTCGTCGGCTCGGTCCCGAGCGAGACCGTGGACGAAAAGTGCAGCGAGAAGATCAAGCTCGCCGTCATGGAGCACCTCAACCGCGAGTACGGCATGACCGAGGCGGATTTCCTGTCCGCAGAGCTGTGCTGCGTACCGGCATACAACGCTTGCGACATCGGCTTTGACCGCTCGTTTGTCGGCGCCTACGGCCATGATGACCGTGTCTGCTCCTATCCGGCCGCCACTTCCCTGTTCGACCTCACCGAAACGCCCGAGCATACCGGCGTCTGCCTGCTCGTGGACAAGGAGGAGATCGGCTCGGACGGCGTGACCGGCATGCAGTCCCATGCCTTTGATACCTTCATGGCGGACCTGTGCCGCGCACAGGATGTGCTGCTCGACGAGTGCTTCGAGAACTCGGTCTGCCTGTCCGCCGATGTATGCAACGCCTTCGACCCGAACTATCCGGAGGTTTCCGAAAAGCGCAACGACGCGCGCGCAAACTGCGGCTTTGCCCTCGTCAAGTACACCGGCGCACGCGGCAAGTCCGGCACGTCGGACGCAACGGCAGAGCTGATGGCGCGCATCCGCTGCATCTTCGACAAGGCAGGCATCATCTGGCAGACCGGCCAGCTCGGCCGCGTCGATCAGGGCGGCGGCGGCACGGTCGCGATGTACCTCGCAAACCGCAACATCGACACCGTAGACGCAGGCGTTCCGGTCCTGTCCATGCACGCCCCGTTCGAGTGCATCGCCAAGCTCGACCTCTATATGGCTTATAAGGGATTCGGCGCATTCTACAAGGACTAAAGCGCGCCGGCGCTTGATCGTATTGACCAAGCTATCCGCGTCATCCACTCGCAGCACCAATCTATCTGACCTGCACGAGATGGCCGCGCACTGTCATGCGCGGCAAATCACGTAAGCCAAACTCTTTGTATAACGCAAAAGGAGAGCACAGATTTTTCGTCTGCGCTCTCCTTCGTTTTTTAGCCAAGCATCTCTGATGCGACGGCCAAAGGAAAGTCAGGGGGAGTCAAGAGGGGGACAGGAAACCATGAGGTGTCCTGTCCCCCTTTTGCCCCTGCCGGTGGGCACCGGCAATCTCCGCCGCCAGACGGCGGCAGCCCCCCTGCCCTCTCAGGGCAGAAGAAATCACATCGCGTGATCCAGCGTCACCACCGGATTAAACCTCTGGTCGATCGCCTTGAGATCATCATAAATCGTCATGAGCAGCTTTCGCTTGCCCTCCTCGTTGTAGCTGAACGGCACGACAACATCAAAGATCAGATTGATCTGCCGCTCGCCGTCCACGACGCGGAAATCATGCATGGAAAGCTTCTCGTCGATGCCGCATAGCACGCCGTCTACCTGCTCGCGCAAGGCGTTGACATGCTCGTCGTTGACGTCAATCGGGTCCATGTGGATGACGAGATAAACGCCGGTCTGCTGCCAGACGCGCTTCTCCGCCTCGTCGATCTCCTCGTGCACCGCAACAAAGTTGCTGTCGCTCGGCACCTCGGCATGCAGAGAGGCAATGGCGCGGCCTGCGCCGTAGTTGTGAATGATCAGGTCGTGAACGCCGACGATGTGCTCGGAGTCGAGCACGATATGCTCGATATTCTTCGCCATGACCGGATCGGCGGCTTCGCCGAGCAGGGGCGCCACCGTGTCGCGCGCGATGCCGATGCCCGACCAGATGATGAACGCCGCGACCAGAATGCCCACATAGCCGTCGATCGGCAGCGAGGTAAAGCGGCCTGCGACCATGCCGAGCACGACGACAGAGGTCGTTACAACGTCGTTGCGGCTGTCCTGACCGGCCGCGATGAGCACCGGCGAGTCGATACGGCGGCCGAGCGCGGTGTTGAACACGCCCATCCACAGCTTGACGAGCATGGAAATCGCCAGAATGCCGGTCAGCAGCGCGGAAAACGCCACGGCGGACGGATGGATGATGCGGTCGAGCGAGGTCTTGAAGAACTCGAAGCCGACCAGCAGGATGATGAACGAAACGATGAGACCGGCGATGTACTCCGTGCGGCCGTAGCCGAACGGATGCTTTTCATCCGGCTCGCGGTTTGCGACCTTGAAGCCGACGATCGAGATCATGCAGGACAGGCCGTCGGACAGGTTGTTGAAGGCGTCCGCGGCAATGGAAATCGCGCCCGTAACCAGACCGATGATCAGCTTGAGCGCGAACAGAAACAGATTGCACGCGAGACCCACCGCACCGGAAAGAATGCCGTACTGTTCTCGCACGGCCGCCGAGTGCGTGTCCTCCGCGTTTTTGATAAAAAGGCGAATGAGAGCCTTTGTCATAGAAATCCCCTCGCAAGTAAAATATGGTGTATCCCGAGGAGGATCGCAGCCTGGAGCACCATAACGGCCGGAATGCCGATCATGAAGATGCGGTGCAGGGTCTTGTGGCGGATGAGCAGCATGCAGGCGAAAACGCCCGGGCCGCCGCCGACGAGCGCCCAGAAGAACAGCGTGCGCTCGGGCACGCGCTTCCAGTCTCGCGCCGCGGCGAGCTTGTCGTAAATACAGACGACAGCGCCGATCACGCTGACTGCGATGAAGTAGTATAACACGTTCTGCATGGAGACAGAACCTCCGTTTCCGGGATTTCTCCCAATTTTAGCACAACCGTCCGGTCAAAGAAAGTCAGAACGGCGAAAAGTAGCCTGCGCTAACGAAAAAGTAGCAAAAGCTAACGGGATTAGCGGTTTCTAACGCGAAAAAATTCTGTGAATATACAGACGGAAACCGCAGAAGGACGGTCTTTCCCTCTGCGGTTTCGGCAGAAAATCAGATGGATTCGCGGATGATGTCCTCGATCTCGTCGGGCTCGAGCTTGCGCGGATCGGCGCGGAACAGGCCGCCCATCGTGACGACAGCGTTTTCCGCGATCTTCTCGCAGTCCTCTTCCCTGACGCCGTAGTCGGCGAGGCGCAGCGTATCGACGCCGCAGGCCTGCTGCATTTCCGCGAGCGCCGCGAGGAAGTCCTCGGGACGGGTCGCGTCGGTCTTGCCCATCGCGCGCGCGATGGCCGCCATGCGTGCGCCTGCGGCCTCGGCAAAGCGCTTCCAGTAGGCGTTCGAGATCATGATGAGGCCTGCGCCGTGCGGCAGGTCGGGATGGAACGCGCTGAGCGCATGCTCGATGGCGTGCTCGCCCGTGCAGCTGGACAGCGTTTCGACGAAGCCTGCGAGCGTGTTCGCGAGCGCAACGTCCGCGCGCGCCTCGGCGTTCGAGCCGTCCTTGACGGCTGCTGCGAGCGATCTGCCGATGAGCTCGATGGCCTGAAGCGCGAACATGTCGCTCATGGGCGTCGCAGTCGATGCGATATAGCCCTCTGCGGCGTGGAAAAAGGCGTCAAAGCCCTGATATGCGGTCAGCTGCGGCGGAACGGTCATCATAAAGTCGGGATCGACGATGGAAATAGTCGGGAAGCATTTTTCGCCGCCGCCGCCGATCTTCTCCTCGCCGTTGGTGATGACGGTAAACGGGTCGGCCTCGGTGCCGGTGCCGGCCGTGGTCGGGATCGCGACGATGGGCAGACCGGCCTTCGCCATGCGCTTGCCGCCGCCCGTGCCGCCGTGGATGTAGTCCCACCAGTCGCCGTCGTTGGTCGCCATGATCGCGACTGCCTTCGCGGTGTCGATGGATGAGCCGCCGCCCAGACCGACGACGAACGCGATCTTTTCGCTGCGGCAGAGCGCCGCGCATTCGCGCACGCCCTCGATGGTCGGATTGGGCTTTACCTTGTCGTAAACGAGCGTTTCATGACCGGCGTCCTTCAGGATACCGGCGACCTTCGCCACATAGCCGAGCTTTGTCGTGGACGAGCCGCCCGTGATGATCAGGCCGCGGCCCTCAGGCAGGCGCGCACGCGAGAGCTTGTTCACCGCGCCGCTGCCGAAAAACAGCCGGGTCGGCATGTAAAAACTGAAAACACCCATGTTGTAACCTCCTTAAAAAAGGGAGCCAAGCGGCCCCCTGCACTTCGGCGGATATTTCGATATGCAGGCGTCTGCTTATACAGCGCCCAACAATACCATTATAGCAAACCGGGACGCCAAAGAAAAGAGTAAAATGCAACGAAAGCGCTCAGAATATTTAGTACATTATGCAAAGAAAAACTGTGCAAAAAACGCTTGACGTTGTGCAGAATTGATGATATTATTAGGTCACAGAAAAGGAAAGGGCAAACACCCAAAGCCGAAAGTCCTATCTCACAGGCCCGGGCGAAACCCACCAGAAACTTTTCTGAACAGATGGCGAAAAGCCAAATCTTTTGAAAGAGGTGAGTCCAATGGTAACAGAAGAAATATCCTGCAAGCTTACGAGGCTCGCCATGACGCTGTGACCGAAACGATCAAGGTGATAGCTATTAAGAAAGAACACGGGTTCCAGACTACACGGACGAACCGCCTGAAAAGCGCGATCGGTTTCTGACCAAAGTTCGCACGGCAGCTTTGGGGAAGCGATCCCCTTTATGAAATATCCGGAATGACGACTGACGATGAACACGGATCGAGGCAGCGGGAAAGTAAGGTTCGTAAACAAGAACAAAGGCCATAAACCTTAAATGATGCGCCGAATGGTAGAAACAGTATCCGATTGATACCTGCAAGATGCCGAATAACTGCGCACCCAGTGGCCGATGGGCATGCTGATGAGCATGGTGCAGCAGGAAGAACGCAGCACGCGGAGATGATATCAAAGCGGCAGATCATACGTTTTTTCGGCGGCAGGCAGACAAGAACACTGATGCGGCCGCACATTTCCCCATTTATATAAAGTTTGTAAGTGTAAAACTCGAATTGATATTCATCAAGTCGGGCGTGACTCGTAAAAAGCAGGATAATCAGACCATCTGTAAAATGAAATGTAAAGGACGAACTCCAATGCCGTAAGTCACGATTATCATTCCCCTTATTTCAGGAGAAAACCAAAACCGCAGTTTGATCTCTCACCGGCAAGGGCAACAGCTTTCGCAGAACGTTGAAAGAGAAAACTGAAGGCCATGCGAAAAAATAATAATGCTATAGAATTCTGATACAAAACAACGGCGCGTATCCCGTTGAGAAAAGAGGATCTATGGAAATCATTCAGTAAAAGCCCTCGTTTGGATTACATCAAACGAGGGCTTTTTTTTGACTGTCGCGAAACTAACGTTTCGCCGACGATTTTGTTTTCAGTTAAACGCTTCGTCGTCGCGCTCGGCGAACATGCGGTGAACGCGCTCCTTGAGGAGCGGCCAGCCGCTGAGCGTCGGGTCGGCCGCGAGCAGCGCTTCGGCTTCCTCGCGTGCGTTCTGCATGAGCGCGAGGTCGGCGGCGAGATCCGCAACGTGAAGCGCCGGAAGACCGTGCTGGCGGCGGCCGAAAAAGTCGCCGGGGCCGCGCTGAGAGAGGTCAGCGCGCGCGATTTCAAAGCCATCATTCGTTTTGCAGAGGATTTTCAGCCGTTCCCGGGCGGTCGCGCCCTTGTCCGCGCCGAAAAAGACGCAGTAGGACTGCCGCGTGCCGCGGCCGACACGGCCGCGCAGCTGATGCAGCTGCGACAGACCGAAACGGTCCGCGTCCTCGACGACCATAAGGTTCGCGTTCGGTACGTCCACGCCGACCTCGATGACCGTCGTCGCAACCAGAATATCGTATTTGTGCGCCGCAAAATCACGCATTACCGCGTCTTTTTCGGCGTTTTTCATGCGTCCGTGCAGAACGGCTACGCGGCGGTGCGGCAGCTGCGCCTGAAGGTCTTTCGCGTGCTGCTCGGCGCTTTTGAGCTTGCTGTCCCCTTCCCCGTCCTCGACGAGCGGACAGACCACGTAAACCTGTCCGCCTGCGACGAGCTGCTTCTCAATGAAGGCGGTGATGCGGCGGCGCATGTTCTCCCCCACCGCGTAGGTCTCGACCGGACTTCTGCCGGGCGGCGTCTCGTCCAGAATGGATACGTCGAGGTCGCCGTACATGATGAGCGCGAGC
This sequence comes from Coprococcus eutactus, assembly GCA_963645185.1. Lineage (GTDB taxonomy): Bacteria > Bacillota > Clostridia > Oscillospirales > Butyricicoccaceae > Agathobaculum. The sequence continues at coordinate 7,738 of CAVIRF010000091.1, forward strand.
GTGCGCGGAATGGGCGTCGCGGACATGACGAGCACATGCGGCATTTCGCCCTTGGCGGACAGCGCCGCGCGCTGCGCGACACCGAAACGGTGCTGTTCATCGGCAATTACCGCGCCGAGACGGTGGAAAACGACGCTCTGCTGGATCA
>CAVIRF010000092.1:0-7691 GCA_963645185.1 Coprococcus eutactus
CCCTGAATGGACGTATCGCCGCGGAAGCCGTTGACCTGCGCCCAGCCGGTGATGCCCGGGCGAACCTGATGCTTGACCATGTACAGGGGGATGCTCTCCTTGAACTGGTTGACGAAAAAGGGGAGCTCGGGGCGCGGCCCGACAAGGCTCATGTCGCCCTTGAGGACGTTGAAGAACTGCGGCAGCTCGTCGATGGAGAATTTGCGGATGAACGAGCCGAATTTGGTCTTGCGGGGGTCGGAGTTGGTGCTCCAGCCGGTCGTCTGCCTGTCATTGACGCGCATGGAGCGGAATTTGTACATGTAAAACGGCTTTTTGTTCAGTCCGACGCGCTCCTGCTTGAACAGGATGGGGCCGGGCGAGGACAGCTTGACGCCGACCGCCGCGAACAGCATGAGCGGCGAGGTGCAGATAATGAGGATCAGCGAGCCGATAATGTCCATGGCGCGCTTGAGGAAGGCGTTGCCGATGTTGTCGAGCGGAATGTGGCGCAGATTGACGAGCGAAACGTCGCCGATTTCGTCAATCGCCGGGCGCGAGGGCATGAATTTGTTGTAGAACGGGATGAGGGATACCTTGACGCCGTTCTTCTCGCTGCTCGCGATGATGCCCTGTAAGTAGGTGTACTCGTCCGCCTCGAGCGCGATGACGACTTCGTCGGGGTTCTGGCGGTCGAGCACGTTCGCGATCGCGTCGTAGGTGCCGAGGTAGGAGATGCCGGGCAGGCAGTCGCGCGGCGCGAGATAGTGGTCGATGCAGAAGCCGAGCGTGCGGTCCGCCTGCACCGCGCGGCAGTACGCCTGCGCCTGCTCGCCGCAGCCGATGAGCAGGACGTGCTTGAGATTGTAGCCGTGCTCGCGGAACCGGCGCAGCACGCGCCGCAGCAGCCATCGCTTGACCGCGACGGTCACGGTCGCGAGGATGAAAAAGATGAAGAGTGTCCACCGGGACAGGTGGAACTGCTTGCAGATGAACAGAAATGCCAGCAGCACGCCGAACAGAATGACGTTGCAGCGCAGCAGCAGACTGAACTCGCGCAGGAAATTCTTCGAGCGGAACGAGTCGTAAAGCCCCATCAGTCCGTACATCAGCCAGAACAGCGGCGCCATGCACAGGATCGTCACCATATAATAGGACAGCCCGACGTGCCCGGCGATGCCGTGGAACAGATCAAAGCGGATAAAGTAGGCGAGCGCCATACAGGGGAAAAGAATAAGCGCGTCCGTCAGACCGTTGATCTGGTTGAGCGCGCGCTGATTTTCTTTAATCAAACTTGCAGCCTCCTGAAATACTCAAATTTATAATTTATTCTACCATAAATGGCAGGAAAATTCCATCATTACCTTGACAAGATGTGTGCACTGGGGTAAAATTTTTAGAGTAATATGGAAGAGTTTCGCAGACCGCGGCTGGCGAGCAGACTGCGGAAAACGACGTTGTTTTTGGCCGCAGGTGCAGTTGCCTGCGCTTTTTTATTGATGGTGGTGAGATAGAGTTTGAAAAACAGCAGAAAGGTGCTGTATGTCGCCTCGACCTTCGGGCATCTGGCATCTTTTCACAAGCCATATCTGGCGTGGCTGGCGCAGCAGGGCATAACGGTTCACGCGGCGGCAGGCGGAAGCACTGCCGAGCTGCCGAGCGTTTTGCGGTATATCCCGGTCTCGTTCGAGAAGAGCATGTTCTCGCCGCGCAATTTCGCGGCGGTGATGCAGCTGCGCCGCGTCCTGCGCGAGGAGCGGTATGATATGATCAGCGTGCACACCTCGCTCGCGGCGTTCTTCACCCGGCTTGCGGTGATGACCTGCGGAAAGCCGCGGCCGGTCGTAATGAATACCGCGCACGGCTATCTGTTCGACCGAGACACGCCGCCGCTGAAGCGCGAGATCCTGCTCACGGCGGAGCGCCTGACCGCGCACGTGACCGACTGGCTGCTGACCATGAACCGGCAGGACGCGCGCATCGCGCAGCAGTACCGTCTGGGACGGCACATCGTCCCGACCGACGGCATGGGCATTGATCTTGCGCGGTTCAGCCGGCCGTCTGCGCCCGAGCGCACGTGGCTGCGCCGTCAGCTCTCGCTGAGGGACGATCAGCTCGTGCTCGTCTACGCGGCGGAGTTTTCCGGCCGCAAGCACCAGTCCATGCTCATCGAAGCGATGGCGGAGCTGCCCGAGCGCGTTGTGCTGCTGCTGCCCGGACGGGGCGCGGCACTCGACGAATGCAAGGCGCTGGCCGACCGGCTCGGCGTGCGCGAGCGGGTGCGATTTCCCGGCTTCGTGTCGAACATCGAGGACTACTACCGCGCGTCCGATGTCTGCGTCTCGTCGAGCCGCAGCGAGGGCCTGCCGTTCAACGTCATGGAGGCGATGGCGTGCGGCCTGCCGGCGGTGCTGACGAACGTCAAGGGACACGAGGATCTGGTGCGCCCCGGCGAAAACGGTGAGCTGTATCCCTATGACGACAGACAGGCGTTCATCCGCGCGGTCCATGTGATGAGCGAGCTGGCGGTGCGCCGCACGATGGGCGAAAAAGCAGAGAAGAGCGTGCAGAAATACGGACTGGATACCGTTTTCCCTGCACTGACTACATTATATTATGATGCGCTGACCGGAAAAACGGAGCGCGCGGCATCTGAGGAGGAAAACTGATGAAACAAAAACCGGCTCAGTCCAAAAACGGACAGGCGAAGGGCGGCGTTCAGGCGAAGCCTGCCGCACCGAGCAATGCCCGCTGGGGACTGTACACCATGGCGGCGATCGCGCTGTGGATCATCACCTGTTTTGACAATAACGGCAGCTACTTCACGCAGAAGGTGGTCGGCGTGCTCTGCACGGTCGGCACGCTGTTCATGATGCTGTTCGCAGGCAAGGAAAAGGTAAAGCGTCTGCTGACGCCTCCGGCGTTTGCGCTGTTCGCGTACATGCTGCTGTCCGGCGTATCCACGCTGTATGCGCGCTCGCGCAAGTTCGCTATCGCGGAGTTTGCGGTCTTTCTGGCGGCATTCGCGGTCTATCTGTGCATCGTTCTGTTCTCGAATGACGGCAAGACTGCCTTCCGCAGAGCGGCGGCTACGATCGCAGTCGCGGCGACTCCGGTCGGCCTGCTGTCCATCGACGCGGCCTCCTGCAACCTGCTGATGCGCCCGGTGCGCGTCATCATGGAGGCGATCGGCGCAGGCTACGGCAACACCGGCGGCTACTTCTACTCCCGTCTGAACACCATTTTCGGCAACCCGAATACCTACGCAGGCCTGATGTCGATCGCGTGCCTGCTGTCCATCTGGCTCGTCATCACGGCGGCGAGCCGCAGCCAGAAGATCCTGTGCACCATCCTGCTGATGGTTAATGCGGTCTCCTATCTGCTCGCGTTCTCGATGGGCTCGCTCGGCGTGTTCGTCGTGGCGTGCCTTGCGATGCTCGCGCTCAGCCCGTCGGAAAAGCGCATGGACCTGTTCCTGCTGCTGCTCCAGACGGCGGTCGTCGCGCTGATCGTCGGTGCGGTCTCGGTCAAGGGCTTCGGCGACGATGTGACCGGCTCGTTCCTGCCGATCATTATGCTCATCGTCGGCTGCGCTGCAGCGTGCGTGCTGGAGATCTTCGTGCGCGAGAAGCTCGTCGCGCGCCTTGCCGACAAGGGAAAGCTGCTTATCGGTCTGGTCGCAGCAGTCGCTGTGATCGCGGTGGTCTATCTGGTCGCGGCGCTGAACGTCACCGGCTCGTACACCTTCGGCACGGAGGGTGAGTTCCGCCGTGCGATCTCCCTGCCGGCAGGCGACTATTCGCTCTCCTTGCAGGCAGACGGCGCGGCTTCCGTGCGCGTTACCTATAAAAACACCAACAATCTGGTCCAGAACAACGAGACCGCTCTTGCAAACGGCACGACGGACGCTCCTGTGACCTTCACCGTGCCGGAGGACAGCAAGCTCGTGTTCTTCTACTTCGGCGGCGAGCCGGGCGCGACGCTGAACGAGGCGGACTACACCGGCGCGAAGGACGGCAGCGTCAAGCTCGGCTACAAGCTGCTGCCTGCCTTCATCGCGGACCGTATTCAGGACCTTACCGCAAACGGCAACGTCGTACAGCGCGGCGTTTACCGTCAGGATGCCATCAAGCTCTGGAAGACCTCGCCGGTCATCGGCCGCGGTCTCGGCGGCTTCGAGAACGGCGTCGTTTCCGTGCAGGATTACTACTACGAGACCAAATACGCGCATAACCACTATGTTGAGTCGCTGTGCGACCTCGGCATTCTCGGTCTGGCGGCCTTCCTCGCGATGCTCGGCACCTCGATCTGGGCGCTCGTCAAGAGCCGCAAGGAGAAGCCGCTCGTCGTCATGCTGCTCGGCGCGTGCGTGCTCCAGATGTTCGGTCAGGCCATCAGCGACGTTACCTGGTCGGTCGGCTGCTGCGTACCGACGTTCTTCGCCGTGCTCGCGCTCGTGACGCTGCACTGCGGCGACAGCCTGCGGCTGAACGTGCCGAACAAGAGCAAGGGCGGTGCGGTCAGCTGGCCGATCACGGCAGTTTCTGCCGTCTTTATCGTGCTCATCGGCCTCAACCTGATCGCACAGAGCAAGTTCTCGAGCGACTCTCTGACGCTCGACGACCTCAAGCAGTGCGCGGCCATCGACCTGTTCGAGACCAACGACTACAAGCTGTCCTATCTGATCTCGGGCGGCAATGAGGAGGGCGTAGCCGACCGCTATGCGGCTGACCTGTCCCGTGTGGACTCCAACGCCATCGCCATTCCGCTCGCGCAGTATTACGCCGGTGTGGGCGACTACACCAAGGCGCTCGACGCGCTCGACCGCGGTGCAAAGTACACCCGTGCGAACGCCGAGGTATGGCAGAAGATGTTCAGCCTGTATGAGCAGATGATCGACCCGGTCGGCGGCAGCATCGGTGCGGCGCAGTGGCTACAGGACGATACCTATCTGAATCGCATGGTCAAGGGCTACGAGACGCTGTGTCAGGTCAACGCAGATCAGCTCGATGATGTGCTCCTGACGCCGGAGAACAATGCGTTCCTCAACAAGCTGCTTGCGGCAGACGCGCTCGACCCGTATGATTTTGTTGACGCGCTCACCATTTTCTCCTCGCTCGGTCTGGATACGGCTTATCTGCCGGATGCGGACGGAAACGGCGTGCCGGACTGCGCAGAGGTGCAGGAGGGCAGCGTAACGTGGGACGGCGGCGCGTTCACCGCGGATGTGGACAGCACGGTCGTGTTCTCGACCGTCCTCAAGAACGACGGCAGCTATGAGCTCGCTGTCGAGAGCAGCGACCTTGGCGGCGTTGCAGAAGTGGATGTAGACGGCACGGCAGCGGCGCTCGACGCCTCCGGCAAGGCTGTCATCGAGGCGGACCGCCTCGGCGACGATGACGAGCCGGTAACGATCGCGCTGCATGTCAAGGCCGGCACGACGGTCTCCCATGTAACGTGGAACAAACAGTAAAAGCAAAAAAGAAAGGTCATCCTTGGAAAAGGATGACCTTTTTGCGCTTCAGCGCGCATAAAAACGAAGTTTTTTCGACAGTCTCTTAAAAGCCCTTCGGGTGGCTGCGGTGCCAGTTCCATGCGGTTTGCAGGATGGTGCTGAGGGCGCTGTAGCGCGGCCGCCAGCCGAGTACGCTCTGTGCCTTTTCCGAGGACGCAACGAGCCGCGCCGGGTCGCCGCTGCGGCGCGCTTCCTCCACGACCGGAATGGCGTGGCCGGTCACGCGGCGCGCCTCCTCGATCACCTCGCGGACGGAAAAGCCCTGTCCGCTGCCGAGGTTGAAGGCGGTGCTTTCGCCGCCGCGCAGCAGGTATTCGAGCGCGAGGATATGCGCCTGCGCCAGATCGCACACATGGACGTAATCGCGGATGCAGGTGCCGTCGGGCGTCGGATAGTCCGAGCCGAACACCGAAATCTGCTCGCGCTGTCCGTTCGCGACCTGCAGGACCAGCGGAATGAGATGGGTCTCGGGGGAATGCGCCTCGCCGAGCGTGCCGTCCGGATGCGCGCCGCAGGCGTTGAAGTACCGCAGCGCGGCGTAGCGCAGGCCGGTCGCGGCCGCGGTCCAGTGCATCATGCGCTCCATCACGCGCTTGGTCTCGCCGTAGCAGTTGGTCGGGTTCAGCGCGGCGGTTTCCTCGATCGGGACCTGCTCGGGCTCGCCGTAGACCGCCGCGGAGGACGAAAAAACGATCGTTCCGACGCCGTGCGCAGTCATCTGCTCGAGCAGCACGCGCGTGCCGCTGATATTGTTGTCGTAGTAGCGCAGCGGCAGCTTTCCGCTCTCGCCGACCTGAGAGAACGCGGCGAAATGGATGACGCCGTCAATATTCTCCTGTTCGAACACACGCGCGAGAAAGGCCGCGTCGCGGATATCGCCCTCATAAAACCGGCAGGCCGCCGGTACGGCCGCGCGGAAGCCGGTGCTGAGGTTGTCCGCCACGACCACCGAATAGCCGGCCTCGAGCATCGCGCGCACCGTGTGCGAGCCGACATAGCCTGCGCCGCCGGTCACTAATATCGTCATAAGTACACATCCCTGCTTTCACTCATATGACTTTATAGTAGTGGCAGACCGGCTTTTTGTCAATAGAAACGGGGAAAAGTGCAGAAACGAAAAGTGCCGCGGCAGGAATAATTCCTGCCGCGGCTGTGCCCGGTAAAACGATACTTGCCTAATTAGGATGGGGTTCGCGGTTTACCGAATGCGTGTTGTTAAATTTACTTTTCGAGCAGCGTCCAGTCACGTGCGTCGCGGATCGTGGTCCACTTCTCGTACTTGTCGGCGTCGCTCTTGTCCTTGTATTCGTGGCTGTTGGTGGCCTCCTGCACAGCGAGATAGTACCAGGCGGACGCATCTGCGTTATCCGGCCAGCGGATCATATCATCGAGCAGATCGTCGCTCTTCTCGGGCAGGCGGTTGAGCACGCGGTTGACGAGCGTCATCGCCTCGGCACGGGTGATATACTGGTCGGGGCGGAAGGTGCTGTCCGGGTAGCCGTTGATCCAGCCCTTGTTTGCGGCGATGCCGATCTCGTTCTTCGCCCAGTGAGAAGCGATGTCCGAGAAATTCGAGGAGGTATCCGTGTTCTTGTCGTCGAAACGGGCGGCGATAGCGGCGAATTCTGCACGGGTGATCGGATCATCCGGGGCAAAGGTGCCGTCGTTGTGACCCTTTACAATGCCCATCGACGAGAGCGTGGAGATCGCGTGGTTGAACCACTGACCGCGCGAAACGTCGGACAGGTTGTTGGACTGGGTGGAGTTTGCGGTGCGGACGTCCTCGGTCAGCAGACGGAAGAAGATGGTCGCGACCTCGGCACGGGTGATGTTGCCGCTCGGCTTTACGTTGCCGTCCGGGTAGCCGACGATGTACGCGAAGTGGTCATCGCCGTTCAGACCGGTCGGTACGTCATCCGGGATGTCGACGGTCGGCTTGCTGCCGCCGCCGCCACTGCCGTGACCGCCGCGAGAGGTATAGGTCCATACGCCGACGAGCTTGACGTCCTGCTGAATGTTCTCAAGTGAGGTGACGATATCGCCGATGCCGTTGATGCGCCAGCCGCTGAAGGTGTAGCGGCTCTGCGAGGTGGTCTGCGCAGGTGCGACCGTGTAGCTGCCGCCCATCTTGACCTTGGCAGAAGCCGGGGGATCGCCTGCGTCGGACGGTTTGTCGCCCGTTACCTCATAGGTTATG
>CAVIRF010000093.1:0-7382 GCA_963645185.1 Coprococcus eutactus
CCGTGGCAGACGCGCCGGACACGTGGCAGGAGCGCATGCAGCGCGAGTACCGCGAAACTAAGGAACGCGCTGAGAAGCTGTATCGCGTAATTGCTAAGAACGAGTCCGGAACGCTGGATTTTACGCTGAATTGCCCTATCGAACTGCTGAAAAGACAGTATGGGCACATGATCGATTATCTGTATACGCTGGAAATCCGCGCGGAGATTGAGGGAGTGAACTTGCATGAACACTCCAAGGAGGAATGCAGTCAATGAAGTTTATAGTAAACGAGTTGCCGTACTACAAAAATTATTGCCCACTTGAACCAACGTGTCCAGATGGTTCAAGTGAAGAATGTCCCAGACAGTGGAGCAAATATAAAGTGTGCTCGAACGAAAACTCTCACGAATGTTATTTTCTTCGTGAGCAAAGCAGAAAGGAGCCGTTCTGAATGAAGAAACCAATCCGTAATAAGCACATCCGTGTCAGCGGAGGCATAAGCGTATCGGGTTCGGCGTTCCTGGTGCCTAAGATGTTCGACTGCATCATCATCAATGACGAAATCGGCAAGACACTGAGCATCAACGACGGCAATGTGCAGTTCACCATTCCGTTTGAGCCGATTGAACGGTATTTGAAGTGAGGAAGAAGGTAGAAAAATGACCATCACAAACCTCAATAAACTGCGTGGCCTCCTCGAAGAGATAGAAAAGGAAGAAGGAATATGTTATCAGAGACGCGGAGAATGCTCGCCTGCCTGCCCTTTGTGGTTCGCAGGAGAGTTTGGGACAAGCATCTGCCTGTCAAGCATTCTCGGACGAAGAGTGCAGCGGATTGCACACGGAAAGAAAATTCATGAGTAACCACAGCTCTTTCTACTCTCAAGAAATCGCTCAATATCTGCAATGGAGGTACAACGTATGCAGCAGATCAGAGGCAAGTCCCTCGAAACGCAGCTTGACCATTTATGTGAGCATGTAAACAAAATGGGCTACCACGCTCACAAGAACCACCCTAAGCGATTAGACAACGGAACACGCGTGCAGGGTGAACCGTTTGATTACGAAATTCTGCTGCCGAACTGGCACGCCTGCTTTGATGCAAAAGAATGTCACGATATTGTATGGCGGATGCAGAAAAAGGACATTATCCAGACGGAAAACCTCAAGCACTGCAAAAACGCAGGCTGTGAAGCGTTCTTCTTGATCTACTTTTTCCCTATTAAACGACTTGTAAGAGTAGATGTTGACGAGGTAATCCGTGTTCTGGAGCAAGGCTCAAAGAGCGTGGACGCGACGAAAGGAGGTGAATTTAACATTGGACTTATCATTGATAAAGCAGCGAATGAGCTGCGTTGATTACGCGAAAATCAGCGGTATTCCGGTCAGTAAGCCGGGAGACCGCTGTGCGTCCCCTATCCGAAGCGGTGCAGATAATCGCACCGCATTCGTCGTTTACGAAAATTTCTGGTACGACTTTGTAGCACAGCTCGGCGGCGATGTAATCGACCTGTGCGCGCTCAAGCAGTTTGGCGGAAACCGAGGCGCAGCTATTTCACACCTCGCGCGCCTTACCGGAGTCGAAAACGAGCAGAACGCAAAGTGGGTCGATTATACACAGAACTTATGCAACTCTGTGGAAAAGTGGCACAAGGCGCTTTCGGTTCCACACAGTGACTACCTGCACCGGCGCGGTATCCTGCAAAGCACAATCGACGAACTGAAAATCGGCACAAAAAACGGAAGAATTGTTATCCCCTACTGGAAAAATGGCTATATCTGCTACTATATCAGCCGTAAAGACCCGGACGACAAATCGGATAGCCCGAAGTACGTCAAAGCTAAACTAGACGGCTCGAACGAGAATATCCCGTGGGGACTACCAACGCTCAAAGCCGGGCAACCGCTTTACATCGCAGAGGGAGCGTTCGACGCTCTGTCCATCTACCAAGAAGGCAAAAGCGTCCTCGCAACCATGGGAGGGCATTTCAGCAAGCCGCAGCTTGAGCAAGTGCGCAAAGCCGCCGAGGCTGCATCCGAGGTTGTCCTTACGTTCGATAACGACGCAGCAGGACGCAGTTTTACAAAAGCGCTCGGAGAATTCCTGTTTAATCATCGTATTCGGTTCTCAACTCTAATCATTTCGAACCGCTACAAGGACGTATCGGAATACTACGAGGCGGAAGGACGACTGCCGGACAAAACGCAAGATGGTATTGAATTTCTTGCAAAATCGTTCGAAGAGGATGAGTGGGACGACTTCAAAGCGTTCGCTTACAAAGCAGGCCGCGTGCTTGATAAAAGCTCCATCTCGCAGCTCTTTTCGAAAGTAGCTCAAAACGGAGCATTCGACGCAGGTACACTCAAAGATCTCAAGAGCGACGTTACATCGTGTCCGGCAGAGGGCAAAATCGTAAACGAGATTAGAGACGACCTGCTCTATCATCCGTCCGTCGGGTTCTTTACCTATGACGGCACAAGGTGGGCGCGTATCTCGGACGAGGAAGTCAAGGCACGCATTGCGCATGCTCTGGGACGTTTTAAGAGCGGTTCTAAGTGCAACAGTATACTTACCTTGCTCAAGGCCGAAACAGCGCGTGTCGTCGAATTTAACCGTCAGAACAAGGTAAATTTCATTAACGGCACGTTAGACCTCGATACATTGGAGTTCTCCCCTATCCATGACTCGAATGACTTCTTGACCTACTGCATGAAGTACCCTTACAAACCGAGCAAATACTACAAGCCGTGGTCAGATTTTATCGAGGACATTATGAACGGCGATGAGCGAAAGCAATCCCTCATGCAGGAAGCCGCAGGATACGTTCTGTTCCCGAACAACGAGTTTCAGAGATGCTTTGTCTTAATCGGTTCCGGTGCAAACGGAAAATCCGTTTTTATGAACGTTTTGACTGCTATTTTCGGCGAAGAAAATGTGTCTAACGTCGAAATTAGCGCGTTTGCGAAGGATTTTCAAGTTATCCACTTGATGAACAGCCTTATCAACATTTCGAGCGAAACCAAAAGCAACATTGCAGGCGCAGAGAGCGTGTTCAAGCAGATTGTAGCCGGTGACATGGTATCCTCCTGCTATAAGGGCAAGGATATGATTTCGTTCAGGCCGCGCAGCAAGCTGTTTATCGCCTGCAACGAGTACATGAAGAGCAAGGATACAACTGAGGGTTATCTCAGACGACTTTGCTTTATCAAGTTTCCTATGCACTACATGGATAACCCGACGCAGCCGAACGACCGACCAATTAACCGAAACCTTGAGAAGGATTTCATGCAGCATTTGACTGAGATTTTTAACTGGGTTCTCGACGGATACCGCTCACTCAAGGCTGACCGTGAGTTCACAAAAACCGATGAACAGTCCGGCATTATCAGCGAGTACAAGGAGGTTATCAATCCTCTGATTAGCTTTGTTAAGGACTATGAGCTCGACGGAGACTACGCCTCGAATGACGAGTTTTACCGCGATTATACGGTATGGTGCGAGCAGTGCGGACACAAGGCGAGGACGAAGCAAAGTTTCCTCAGAGCCGTGCCCGAAATTTTGCGCGAGTACCGTAACGACATCGACAAACCTGTTACTGCTTTCAGGGTGAATGGCGTGATTATGCGCGGAATTCGACGTAAGGTAACAGTTGAGTATACAGTTGAGCAAATGAAACTGTAAACTGTTATCGAAACTTTTTTGAGCGTATAAAGCCTTTATTTCTTCTTTTCTTTTATTATTATTTATTTTGTAACATTGTAACATATAGTAACATAAAAAATAAAAGGAATAGAAATAAATAATAAAAACAAAGAAATAAAGGATATAGAGAGAGTAAGTGGAAATATGGGGTACTGTGTTACCAACCGTTACCCCCCATTTATTTACAGGAGGCAATTATGGAAAAGAAAGTTAGAAACAAGACAGGCACGGGCGGCACTGAAAACTTTCCGGGTGCTCGGTTGAAAAGCACGCCGCCGGATGATGTGTCAATGTGTCTCAAAAACGTGCTTGTGTTTTCAAAGCTGCCGCTTGTTAAGAGCGACGAGGAGTGCAGAGAGCGCTTGGCACAGTTTTTCGAAACGTGCGCAGAGACGGGACAGCTTCCGACTGTTGAGAAGATGTGTCTTGCTCTGGGAACGGTGAGACAGGTGGTCTGGCAGTGGGAAAACGGGCAGGGTTGTAGCTCTGAGAGGACTGACCTTATCAAAAAAGGCAAGGAGATTATTGCAAGTTTTGAGGCCGAATTAGCGGCAAAAGGCAAGGTAAACCCCGTAGTTTACATATTTCGAGCGAAGAATTACTTCGGCATGAAAGATCAGCAGGATGTCGTGGTTGCGCCTGCTAAACCGCTCGGCGCAGACGTTCCGACGGAACAGCTCGCCGAGAAATACGCAAAGGCATTGCCCGCTGACGACTCTGACAACTCTTGACCTCGCAACTTTACGACTTTTGTACAAGGTAGGAACATTCGTGTCCCTGCCTTTTTTCGACTTTTACGACTCTGGTTTACGACTTTCGCCCGACCTTACGACTTTGGCTGACGACTCTTGCGCGACTCTCTGACAACTTTCCGGCAAACCTTGACGACTCTTGCACGGGCGGAGAGGCGCAGGCGCAAGCCGAACCAGAACGCGCGGCACGCCGGAAACGGTCAACCGCTTCTGCTGCCGCGCCCCTGCTCTGTCGGGCAGACCAGAGCGCCGGAGACCAGAACGCAAGTCAGTAGTGGACGGATGCAGACCAGACGCAAGGCCATGCGCAGCAGATCGGCAGACAGACGGCGGACAGCAGACAGCGGACAGCAGGCAAGCCGCAGAGACAGCCGGAGCGCATACGCGCCGCTTGCGTGGCTGTATGGAGCGTTTGCAAATAACCGTATATGCAGCAAAGGTTCACAGATGCGCTCTGCGAGCCTTTTACTGTTGGTAGTAAGTTTGGTGTCTGGATAACTAAAAAGCGTATAGCGACGCTCTGAGCGCGCAACAGAGGCATGCGCGCCGCAACCGATCGCAGGCAAGAGAAAAGCCGCCCTGCATGGACGGCAAAAAGAAAGCCGCCCGGTCAGCTTTTCCGGGCGGTATGGAGTATTAGAAGCAGAATAAAGAGAAAGCAGATCACGCGCGCGCCCCCTGCATGTAGCTGCGCCATTCGGCGCGCGCGGAGTCGGTCAGCCGGTCGGCGTGCTGCTGCATGATCTCGCGTGCAAGGTCGGAGCAATAGCGGCGGCGGCGGTTCTGCCTCCCTGCTATCAGTGCGGCGTTTTGCACCTTGTACGGGATGCCGAGGCGGTCAGCCTCGCTAAAATTGCATTCCATGATGCTGCGCAGGCTGTCACGCTCTGCGGCGTCAAGTCGCGCGTTTTCGAGTAGGTCAGACGCGGAGATAATGGACATAATCAGATTTTTCAGCATTGTAAATTCCCCTTTTAGATAGAAAACGTCGTTTTGCTGGATAGAATAGCCTGTTTTGCTGCATCGGTCAGAGTGACCACAACGGCGGCAGTTGTGCACCGCACCGGAGCGCGTCGAACATCGGTTAAATACCACGCGCCGCGCTTATAGATCGCGCAGAAATGCGTGCTTTCCGGCAATCCCCGATATGCGCCGGGAAATGTCTGTGCGTGTTCGTCAACGTCGATTTGCACACCCTCGCAGGCTTTTTTGCTGATACCGAGGCGCTGAAAAGCGATATTACAAGCTCTTGCGATGCCCTCCGGAGTCAGTCGGCGTACACGGGCGCGGCTCTGTACTGCGTCAATCTCGGTGCGCAGGCGCTCGAAGTTGTCCGGGATGATCTTGACAGGTTTTTTCATGGTTTACGCCTCCCTTGCGTTGCAAATTGCACGATATACACGGCCTGCCGCCTGATACAGCGCCCGGGCTTGTACGTCGAGCCATTCCTCGTTGCGGTTCGGACGGCGTTCGCCGCCGCGCGTCTTGCGATACTCGGACGGGCTGCAAAGCAGCTTTGCGATATCCTGATTGTAGACCAGAGCACAGCCGCCCCAGCTATATACATCCCAGTCATCCGCGCCGTTCAACAGCGCCTTTTCCACGTCATAGCGCTCGCCGCTTTCTGCAATTTCGGGGTATGCAATCAGCGTATTTAACAGTTCGATTGCATAATCGTTTACGCCCTTATTCCACGCGCTGCGGTTGTTCATGTTTTCGAGATACTCACGGGCGGCGTTAATGATCTTATTTGCTTTCATGGCTTAACCTTCCTTTCTGGCTGTCCGTCGCCTGCTGTCTCGCAGGCTCTTTCTTTGTTTGTGAGTCTATTATATACCTACGATTGTAGGTTGTCAATATAAAATACCTATTATTTTAGGTTTTATGCAGGCAATACGTCGGTTTTTAATTAAACAAAATTCCTATTTTGTATAATTCACTATTCCGGTAAACGTTCGAAGCGTCTCAGATGCAGCCGCCCGACCGGAGTACCGGAGGGGGAAACCGGGGGCTAAAACAGCGCCGGGGTAGGCTGCTCTACCAGACGCAAAAATAAAAAAGCCCTTTCCTCTCCTTCCATTTCGTGCTATACTCCGCTTAAAGGGAGGCTGACGAAGTGGAAAAGAAAGAGATAAGTAAAACTCGCATGGTGTGCAGCGTTATAGCAGGCATAGCAGTCGGTTCGATCGTTGCACTGTCCTTGTTCGGCGGAAACAGAAACGAACCGGAACAGCAGTCGCAGGGCGAACAGGCTCAGACTCAGAGCGAACGGCCGCAAACGCAGTCGCAAGGAAGTATCGAAATCGCAAACAACAGCTATGTTACGGCAGAATTCGAGAAAGCCTATGAAGCGCCGGGCATTGAGGGCGCGTTTTATGTCGATTTGAATGTGCAAAACAAGACGGACAAGACAATCTGGGTCTATCTGGACAGCGCGTCGGTAAATAACGAAACTGTGTCTATGGTCAGCACAGGCGTTCTGCTGAACATCGCGCCGGGCAATTCGGGCAGAACAGGGTTTATCTTCCCAACTGCGCAACTGAGTATCGACAGCGTGTCTGATGTGCGGAATATCGCTTTTGATTTAGTGATTGCTGATGAAGCAACATTGGAGGAGATTGACCGAGCAAAGGGAGTTAGTATCGACCTCTGAAAAAATCGCGCGAAAATAAAAAAGACCCATTGACAAACCTACAATAATAGGTTATTATATAGTCAAGAGGTGAATGAAAGATGAAATTCGCAGATGCACTGAAAGAAATGATACATAGAGCCAGAATGACCCAGAAAGGTCTTGCTGAAAAAGCAGGCTACAAGACGCTTAGCTGCGTAACTACCCCGATTGCACGTGGAGATATTAAGCTGTCCACCCTGTGCCGCCTCGCAAATGTCGCAGGCTACGACGTAATGCTCGTCCGGCGCGACGCTATCGAGCCGGAGTACCCG
>CAVIRF010000094.1:0-7337 GCA_963645185.1 Coprococcus eutactus
GCAGCGTGCGGTTGATCTCCTCGCGGTTGTTCTGCCCGATGAGCAGCGCGAGCACAGCGTTCGGTCCGATCGACAGGCCGACGATCAGATTGACAAAAATGCCAACGAGCGCGACGCAGCTGCCCACCGCCGCCAGTGCGGCATCGCCTGCGAAGCGGCCGACGACTGCGACGTCCGCGGAGTTGAAAAGCTGCTGTAAAATGCTGCTGAAGGCCAGCGGCAGGGCGAAAAGAATGAGCTTGCCTGCCAGACCGCCGTGCAGCATGTCCATTTCTCTGTGTTTTGCGGTTTGTGCCATGATAATTGTGTCTCTCCCTGTGTGAGGTTTGCCAGAATTATCTTATCATGCGCGGAGGGAATGCGCAAGATGGTCCTTCTGCGTTTTGTACGGTATTTCTGCGGTTTTCGCGCATGAAAAGGCCCCGACTCTGCCACTTGACAAAGCCGGGACGCGTGGATATAATATAAGAGGAAAAGGGACGCTGTTACAGCAGTCAGACCCTCGCAATCATCAAAATTTATTTATGATGACCGTTCGTGTGTCAGCCGGACGGTCATCGCGCTTTTATACAGAAAATGTACAGCAGAATTACTGCACATGTAAAAAGCTGAAAAGCTTTTTTCTGCACTCGCGCCACCTCCTTCCTGCCACAGACTGTGGGAAAGGAAAAGAGGGTCTGACCGCCATGTGTAACAGTGTCCGCTTATATTATAGCATGAGCTGTCGAAATGTGTCAATTTAACGACCCCGACTCTGCCGCTTGACAAAGCCGGGACGCATGGATATAATATAAGAAAAGGGACGCTGTTACAGCTGAACCGCTATCTCGCCGACGAGTGGGAGGATTTCGATATCTGAGGAAGCGCCGGAATCCCCACGGCAGGCTGAGCCGTGGGGACAGCGGTGCTCATCATGAAAAGGAGATGAAGTTCCAATATGTTACACTATATTTTTTTCCTTTCATTTTCTGGAACGTTATGGATTTCGATGTCTGATTTATCTCGCCATCATCAGCTGCCTTGTATATCTGCCGTTTCGCAAGCATTGGGATAAGGTATTTGGCTGGCTGGATGCGATCATTTTCGACTGCTGCATTGCGATACCGCTTGTGCTCTACGCCTGCTTTTTCGTATATGCCGAGACACCGCCGACAACGGGAAATATCATCGTAACTGTAATCGCTGCCATTGTAGGCGTTGTTTGGGGACTGGCGATCTTGATCGACTGCTGGCGAAGATGCAGCAATATCATAGAGATCATCTTTCTTCCCATTGTGATGATCATGGTGTTCTGTTTAATTATTCTTTTCTGGTGGGTCTTCCTGCTTATGATGGGATTTGCCACAAGAAATGATGACCGTTAACTCTGACATCGCCTGCGGTCAATTCCTGACACAAAAAATAACTTCACATAAAAAAACCGCTGCATGGTGGGAGAAATTCTCTTCCCATGCAGCGGTTTTCACTATTTTTACCTTTATCCGATCTTCGACAGGATGCCGGTCGACTGAAGGAACAGCACGAACATCATCACCGGTGCGACGTAGCGGATCATGACGCGGTAGAGCTTTTTGCGGCGGAATTTCTCGCCGTTGCGCTCCATCTCGTCGATAACGTAATCCGGTGTCATCACCCAGCCGATCAGAATGGTGGACAGCAGTGCGATGAACGGCATCATGACGCTGTTGCTGATGTAGTCCATGATGTCGAGCAGCTGACCGACCGAGCCGTTCGGCAGGGTTACTTCCATGTAGAACACGCTGTAGCCGAGCGTGATAACGGCGGATGCCGCCAGATAGATGATCGACAGCACCAGAACCGTCTTTTTGCGGCTCGTGTGGAAGATCTCCATGCAGTTTGCGGTGATGGACTCCAGAACCGAAATGCAGGAGGACAGCGTGGCGAAAATGGCGGTGACGAAGAACAGCACACCGACCACCGTACCGGCCTTGCCCATTGCGTTAAAGACCTTGGGCAGCGAGATGAACATCAGGCTCGGGCCTGCGCCCATGCCCTCGGTGCCGGAGAATACGTACACCGCCGGAATGATCATCATGCCGGCGAGGAACGCAACGCCGGTATCGAAGATCTCGATCTGATTGACGGCGCGGTTGAGGTCGACCTCCGGGCGCACATACGAGCCGTAGGTGATCATGATGCCCATCGAAACGCTCAGCGAGAAGAACAGCTGGCTCATCGCGTCCAGCAGGATCTGCAGGAAGCGCTGCACGGTCAGTCCCTCGAAGTTCGGCGTCAGATAATACAGGAAGCCCTGCCAGCCGGTGACGACCTGTCCGGCCTCGTTCGTGTGCTTGAGCGTCAGCGAATAGCCTGCGATGACAACGACCAGCACGAGCAGCACCGGCATCATCCAGCGCGACACCTTTTCAATGCCGTTCTGCACGCCGTTGTACACGATGAGCGCGGTAACGCCCATGAACACCAGCGCGAACACCACCGGCGACACCGGCGAGGTGATGAACGAGGTGAAATAATCGTCCGCGGCGGCGGCGCTCGCCTGACCGGAGACGTAAACGACCGCGTATTTCGTGATCCAGCCGCCAATGACCGCGTAGTACGTCATGATAAGTACCGGCACGAGGAAGGTCAGGATGCCCAGACCCTTCCACTTCGGGCGCATCTGCTCATACGCGCCGATCGCGCTCTTCTGCGTGCGGCGGCCGATGGCGATGTCCGAGGTCAGCAGCGTGAAGCCGAACGTCAGCACCAGAATAAAGTAGATGATGAGGAACAGACCGCCGCCATCCTTGGCCGCCAGATACGGGAAACGCCACAGATTGCCCACGCCGACCGCGCTTCCGGCCGCGGCGAGGACAAACCCGAGCTGTCCCGAAAAGTGATTTTGCTTCTTTTCCATGGTGAAATTTTTCTCCTTACCCCAAAATTCCTGTACAGCTACCATACCACATGATAGAATATAAGTAAAATAAATGTTTTTACTACTATACATTATATTTTCTAATGGATGATTTGCAAAAGCAAAGTGACCACTGTCAATCACCTTACAATCATCATCCTGTACCGAATATCAAAAAGGAGGCGCACATATGCGCGAGGTACGCGATCGCTATGAGATTTTTCTCAAGGTCTGCGAGACCGGCAACTTCACAAAGGCCGCTGAGGCGCTCAACTACACGCAGTCCGGCATCAGCCAGATGATGGCAGGACTCGAGGAGGAGCTCGGCGTGCAGCTGTTCGCCCGGGCAAAAAAGGGCGTCGTTCTGACCGACAACGGTCAGCGGCTCATCCCCTACATCCGCGAAATGGTAAACCAGAAGGAAAAGCTGCGTCAGGCGGCCTTCAACATCAATAATAAGGTAGAAGGAAGGCTCCGCATCGGCAGCTTTTCCAGCGTAACGGCAATGTGGCTGCCGCATGTCGTGCATTTTTTCAAGGAGAACTATCCGCAGGTCGAGGTGCAGATCTTCGACGGCAACTACGACGAGATCCACGACTGGATCATCCGCGGACAGGTGGACTGCGGCTTTCTCTCGTCCATTCTGGCGGAGGATCTGACCTTTTATCCGCTGCATCAGGACCCGCTCTGCGCCGTGCTGCCCCGGGACCATCCGCTGACGCAGCGCAGCAGCGTCACGCCGGAGGAGCTGCTCCAGTATCCGTTCATCATCGAAACGCCCGGCTGCGACAACGATATCCTGCATCTGCTGGAGAAATATCCGCACAAGCCGCAGACCGTGTACAGCTTCCG
This sequence comes from Coprococcus eutactus, assembly GCA_963645185.1. GTDB lineage: Bacteria > Bacillota > Clostridia > Oscillospirales > Butyricicoccaceae > Agathobaculum. The sequence goes on from CAVIRF010000094.1 coordinate 3,731, forward strand.
CGACGACACGCTCATCGTCGCCTTCGTCAAGCACGGTCTCGGCGTCACTATCTCGCAGGAGCTCGCCATGCAGGCGTTTGCGAACGATGTGGAGATTCGTCCGCTCGTACCCGAGAGCTTCCGCACCATCGGTCTCGCCTTCGCGCGCACCGCAAGCTCGGTCACGGCGCGGACGCTGCTCGAATATTTGCAGGCAAATCTGTGCGGCGCATGATCGGTTATCCTCGTCCCAGAATGGCGTCCATATCCTGCTCGGGCGCGGTGGTCGGGTGCAGATCGTAAGCCTCCACCAGCGTTTTCACCACGTTTTCCGACAGGAACGCCGGCAGCGTCGGCCCAAGATAGATATTCTTCACGCCGAGCGCGAGCAGCGTCAGCAGGATGCACACGGCCTTCTGCTCATACCACGAGAGCACGAGCGTGAGCGGCAGGTCGTTCACCGTGCAGCCGAAGGCATCCGCCAGCGCGAGCGCGACCTTGATGGCGCTGTATGCGTCGTTGCACTGTCCCATGTCGAGAATGCGCGGCAGACCGCCGATCTCACCGAGATCCAGATCATTGAAGCGGTATTTTCCGCACGCGAGCGTCAGAACGAGCGTGTCCATCGGCGTCTGCTTGACGAACTCGGTGTAGTAGTTTCTGCCGGGGTGCGCGCCGTCGCAGCCGCCGACCAGAAAGATATGACGCACCTTGCCGCTCTTGATGAGCGAAATGATCTCCTCCGCGTGCGAGAGCACGGCGCCATGTGCGAAGCCGGTCATGAGCATGTGGCCGCCGTTGATGCCGCTCATGCTGTGGTCATGCTCGTAGCCGCTGAGCGCAAGCGCCTGCTCGATGAGCGGCGAAAAGTCCTTGCGGCCGCAGGCATCCGCCTCGATGTGGCGCAGGCCCTCATAGCCGACCACCGATGTGGTGTACACGCGATCCCGATAGCTCGGCCGCTGCGGCATCAGGCAGTTCGTCGTGAACAGGATGGGCGCCGGGATGTTCTCGAACTCGCGCTGCTGGCTCTGCCACGCCGTGCCGAAGTTACCCACAAGCTGTGGATACTTTTTCAGTCCCGGATAGCCGTGCGCAGGCAGCATTTCGCTGTGCGTATAGATATTGATGCCCCTGCCCTCGGTCTGCTCGAGCAGCTGCGCGAGATCGGCCAGATCATGGCCCGAAACCACGATGAACGGGCCCTTTTTGATGTCGGTCGGCACCTTTGTCGGCTGCGGCGTGCCGAAGGTGCCGGTGTTGGCGCGGTCGAGCAGCTCCATGCAGCGGAAATTCATCTGCCCGAATTCGACGATGAGCGCAAGCCATTCCTCTACAGAATGCGGCCGGTTGACCGCGCACAGTCCCTTATAAAACCACGCGCTCACCTCGTCATCCACATAGCCGAGGTTCATCGCATGATGCGCATACGCCGCCATGCCCTTCAGGCCGAACAGCAGCGTCGACCGCAGAGAGACCGTATCCGTGTCGCCCTTCCAGAGCTCCACGACTTTGCACGGCGCACCTCCGAACTTGTCACGTTCCGCGCGCACGCGGCCGGTAAATTCCGCGATCGCATGATTATCAAAATTGACGTTGGTCAGTGTGGTGAACAGACCGTCCGCCAGCAGCCGGTCGGCAGTCGGCGTGCGCTGTCCGGCCGCCGTCGCCGCCTCCGCCAGACCGATCAGCTCGCGCACCAGTTCGTCCTGTAAATACGCTGTTTCCGGCTGCTTGCCGCACACGCCCGTGCTGACGCAGCACTTTCCGCCTGCCGTCTGTTGACACTGAAAGCAAAACATTTCTGACATGAAAACACGCTCCTTTTTCGGATAGTGTTTCCATCGGAACCGGCGTTATACAGATAAATGTACTTCTGCGGCTGCGCATACCATCCCATCTGACCTTAATAAAAATCCGCAGACTGACACTATCAAACAGTTCACGGTTTGATATAATGGAAAAAGACAAATATGGAAAGTGAGAAGAAACAGCTATGGATTTGAAACGAATCGTGCGCATTGCCATGATGGCGGCGCTCATTTTCGCCGGAACGTACACATTTAAGATTCCGATCGCCATCACCGGCGGCTATACGCATCTCGGCGACTGCGCGATCTTTGTCGGCGTTATGCTGCTCGGCCGCAAGGACGGCGCGCTCGCGGCGGCGCTGGGCGCAGCGCTCTCCGACCTGCTGAGCGGCGCGATGCTGTGGGTCCTGCCGACCTTCATCATCAAGGGCATTATGGCGCTTGTCATGGGTCTGGCCGTAGAAAAGCTGATGCCGGAGCACAAGTACGGCTGGCTCATCGGTGAAATTCTGGGCGGCGTCTGCCAGATCATCGGCTACCAGCTCGTCAAGATCGTGCTCATCAGCCCTGCCGCGGCAATCGCAACCATCCCCACCATCACCATGCAGACGGTCGCAGGTATCGTCATCGCCGCAGTCGTCATCACGATCATGCAGTCCTCCCACCTGATCGAGCGTCTCAAGCGCAGCTGAGAGGAGCGTCAGTATGAAAAAAATTGATGCACACGCGCATATCGGCGATTTCGGCAGCTGGGCCGGCGTAGACGGCTCGCCCGAGCAGCTGATCGCGTTCATGGACGAATATGAAATCGAGCAGACCGTGCTCTGCGCGAAGGACCACACGGGAAACGAGGGCGTCGCGGAAGCGGTCGAACGTTATCCGGGACGCTTTATTCCGCTCGTATATCTCAATCCGCTCGAGGGCCCGGATATCTGCCGCGAAAAAGTAGAGACCTACGTCGACGGAAAAGGCTTCCGCGGCATTAAGATGAACCCCCTGCGCCATGCGTTTGTCGCGGACGATACCGCAGTCGATCCGGTGATGGAGATGGCGCGCAGCCGCCACCTCCCCGTGTTCATTCACTCCGGCCATCCCCCGTATTCGCTGCCGTGGAGCATCGCACTGCTCGCGGAGCGCTTCCCCGAGGTCAAGACCGTCATGATCCACATGGGTCACGGACACGGCGTTTACATCGACGCCGCGCTCAAAATGGCAAAGCGCTTCCCGAATATCTATCTCGAGATGTCCGGCATGCCGATGGGCGTAAAGATCCGTCAGGCTTACGAGGAGGTCGGTCACGACCGCATCATGTTCGGCACGGACTATCCGTTCCACCATCCCTCGGTCGAGATCCAGAAGGTCCTCACCTGCGGACTGGACGAAACCGCCATGCAGGATGTGTTCTACAACAATGTAAAAAAGCTGCTCAGCGAGTAAGCAAAACAGCGCCCCTGACCGAAGGTCAGGGGCGTTTTATACAGTTGAAAGACTCCAAATAGTACAGTAAAATCAATAAATTGACACAATTCGACAGTGCATGGTATAATACAGGCGGACGCTGTTACTTTTGGCGGTCAGACCCTCTTTCCTTTCCCACAGTCTGTGGCAGGAAGGAGGTGGCGCGAGTGCAGAAGAAAGCATTCAGGCTTTTTGTACGTACGGTCATTGTACTGTACATTTTCTGTATAAAAGCGCATTGACCGTCCGGCTGGTCCCCGAACGGTCAATGACTTAAAATTGACTAAACTAAGGGTCTGACTGCTTGATATGCTCCCTCTATGAAAGACAGTGAAAAAACAAACTGTCAATCATGGAGG
>CAVIRF010000095.1:0-7245 GCA_963645185.1 Coprococcus eutactus
TCTAACCCGGAAACCACCGGATCGCAAGAATAATGATGCTCATGCAACTGTTATCAAATTGTTATCAAAAGAATTTCCAAAGTGCCGCAAACCCGCATAAATACAGGGTTTTTTCGGTATCTCAGGTCATTCAAACTCGATCGTAGCGGGCGGCTTGGAGGTGATATCGTACACGATACGGTTTACGCCGGCGACCTCGTTTACGATGCGGCTGGAAGCCTTGTCGAGGACGTCGTACGGGATGCGCGCCCAGTCGGCGGTCATGAAGTCGCTGGTGGTGACGCCGCGCAGCGCGAGAGCGTAATCGTAGGTACGGCTGTCGCCCATGACGCCGACGGTACGGGTGTTGGTCAGGACAGCGAAGTACTGGTTGATCTGGGTGTCCAGACCTGCGTTTGCGATCTCCTCGCGGAAGATCGCGTCTGCCTCACGCAGAATGTCGCACTTCTCCTTGGTGATCTCGCCGGTGATGCGGATGCCGAGGCCCGGGCCCGGGAACGGCTGGCGCATAACGAGATACTTCGGCAGGCCGAGCTCGAAGCCGAGCTGACGGACCTCGTCCTTGAACAGCATGCGCAGCGGCTCGATGATCTCCTTAAAGTCGACGAAATCCGGCAGACCGCCGACATTGTGATGGCTCTTGATGACGGCTGCGTCATCCTTGCCGGACTCGATGACGTCCGGGTAGATGGTGCCCTGTGCGAGGTAGTCCACCTTGCCGACCTTCGCGCCGATCTCCTTGCCCATCTTCTCGAAGGTACGGATGAACTGCGCGCCGATCGCCTTGCGCTTGTCTTCGGGGTCGGTCAGACCCTTGAGCGCAGCAAGGAACTCGTCCTCTTCGTTCATGCGGATAAGGTTGAGGTTCCACTTGGAGAACGCCTCTTCGACCTCGTCGCCCTCGTTCTTGCGCATGAGACCGTGGTCTACGAATACGCAGGTCAGCTGATCGCCGACCGCCTCCGCGAGCAGAGCCGCCGCAACAGAGGAGTCAACGCCGCCGGACAGCGCGAGCAGGACCTTGCCGTCGCCGACCTTTTCGCGGATCGCCTTGATCGAGGTGTTCTTGTAGTCCTCCATGGTCCAGTCGCCCTTGGCGTGGCAGATCTCATAGAGGAAGTTCTTCAGCATCAGAGAGCCGTTTTCGGTGTGGTTTACCTCGGGGTGGTACTGAACGCCGTAGAAGCCGCGCGCCTCGTTCGCGATGGCAGCGGTCGGGCAGGCGTCGGTGTGCGCGACGAGCTCGAAGCCCTCCGGAACCTTTGCCATGTAGTCGCCGTGGCTCATCCAGGAAATGCCCTCAGCCGGCAGACCCTTGAACAGCTTGCAGTCGGTGTTGTAGAAGGTACGGGTCTTGCCGTACTCGCGCGCGGTGTCCTCCTGCGCGGCCGTTACCTGACCGCCGAGGGTATGCGCCATGAGCTGGCAGCCGTAGCAGATGCCGAGCACCGGGATGCCGAGGTCGAACAGAGCCGGGTCGCACTTCGGGGAAGTCTCCTCGTAAACGCTGTTCGGGCCGCCGGTGAAGATAATGCCGATCGGGTTCATGGCCTTGATCTCCTCGATCGAGGTCTTGTACGGCTTTACCTCACAGAATACATTATGTTCGCGGACACGGCGTGCAATCAGCTGATTATACTGACCGCCGAAATCCAGCACAAGAACGAGCTGATGATTTTCCATCGTCAATCTCCTTTCGTATTGATACTCTTATACATATAATAAAATTATGCCACAACCGCAGGCATTCGACAAGTGCTTTTTCAATATTTCACCGGATTTTATAGGGTTGATCGCGGGGGGAAGTCTTTCCGCACGGTTTTTCGTCAAAACAGCGAATAGAAAGGGGAGAAGCGGTGCACACTGAGATGGAAATAACTGTACGGAAAGGAAGAATCCCATTGAAAGACAGGAGACTGCTGACGGCGGCGCTGCTGCTTCCGCTGACCGTTCTGCTGCTGTTTGCGGCGCTTGCCTGCGGCGCAGCATCCGCCGGGGCGGCGGGCGCGCAGCCGCAGGTGCAGGACATCGCGTTTGAGACCTGCGTCGGTGCGACGACCGAAGCCGCGCTGACCGCGCAAGACGAGGACGAGGATGTCGTACTGTTTCAGCTGACCGAGCGGCCGCGCCTCGGCACGGCGGAGATCGAGGACGACCGCATCATCTATACGCCCGGCGCGCGCACGGGAAAGGATGAATTCAGCTATACCGCGGTGGACGCGGAGGGAAATACCGCCGCACCGGCGAAGATCACGGTGCGCATCGGCAAGAACAAAGCCGGCCTGACGTACTCCGACATGGAGGGCGACCCGGCGCACTACGCGGCGCTGTGCCTTGCCGCGCGCGGCGTCATGCAGGGCGAGCGCATCGGGGACTGCGCGTTTTTCCGTCCGTCGCAGACCGTGACGCGCAGCGAATTCATCGCGATGGCGGCATCTGCGGCGCAGCTCAAGGTGAAGCCGACCGACCGCACGGATTTCGCCGATGACAGCGGACAGTCCGCGTGGGCGAAGCCGTATATCAGCGCGGCGGCGGCCGATGGACTGGTCTGCGGCTACGCGACTGCCGGAACGCTGAACGAGATCCGCGGACAGAACCCGATCACGCTCGCGGAGGCGAGCGTCGTCATGGCGAACCTGCTGAGCGACACCGAGGGCGTCAGCGAGGTGATGGCGGCGGAGCACGAGGAGACGGCGGACTGGGCGCAGCAGGCAGTATCTGCGATGGCGCGCGCGGAAATCCTGGACGAGAGCACGGCCTCCGGCAGCGTGTCCGCGCCGCTCACGCGCAGAACAGCGTGCGAAATGCTGTACCGCGTGATCGAACGGTTGAAATAACGACAGGATTTGTTTATAATAGGTCTGTATCAGTAAAAACGTGACGAAATGTCACAGGAAGGGAAGAACCTGTTTGAAAGAGAAACAGCCTGCCGGGCAGATCGACTTTGCCGAGGGCAGCGTGCGCCGGAAAACGCTGGCGCTCGCCGCGCCGATGCTCGTCGCGCAGGTGCTCAATCTGCTCTATAATATAGTAGACCGTATTTATATCGGCAAAATTCCGGGGGAGGGCACGGCCGCGCTCGCAGGGCTCGGCCTGTGCTTTCCGATCGTCACGATCGTGACCGCGTTTACCAATCTGTTCGGCGCAGGCGGCGCGCCGCTGTGCTCCATCGCGCGAGGAAAGGGAAACCGCGAGAGCGCGCAGAGCATCATGCGCAACGCTTATTTCATGCTGCTCGTGAGCGGCGTGGTGCTGACGGCGGTCGGCCTTGTCTTTCACAGACCGCTGCTGTATCTGTTCGGCGCGAGCGACGCGACGTATCCGTATGCGGTGTCCTATCTGACGGTCTATCTGCTCGGCACGCTGTGCGTGATGACGTCGCTCGGGCTCAACCCGTACATAAACTGTCAGGGCTTTGCGAAAACAGGCATGCTGACCGTCGTTGTGGGCGCGGTCGCGAATATCGTGCTCGACCCGGTCTTTATTTTCGTCCTGCACCTCGGCGTGCGCGGTGCGGCGATCGCGACGGTCATTTCGCAGACGCTTTCGGCGCTGTGGGTGCTGCGCTTCCTGACCGGCAGGCAGGCGGAGCTCAAGATAGGCTTCCGCGGCTTCCGCCCGGATTTTGCCTGCATCCGGCGCATCGCGACGCTCGGCGTTTCGAGCTTTGTGATGTCGTTCACGGACAGCCTTGTGCAGATCGCGTGCAACGCAACCCTGCTCACATTCGGCGGCGATATTTACATCAGCGTCATGACTGTGCTGAACTCCGTGCGCCAGATCGCGCAGACGCCGGTCATGGCGATCGCGGACGGCGCGACCGCCGTCATCAGCTTCAATTATGGCGCGAAGGCCTACGACCGCGTGCGCGGCGCCATCCGCTTCATGACGCAGCTCGCCTTCGGCTACACGGCGCTGAGCTGGCTGCTGATCTCGCTGTTCCCGGCGGCGTTCATCCGGATATTCAATCAGGAGGCTGACATGCTGCAGGCGGCTGTCCCGGCGCTGCATATCTATTTCTTCGGCTTTGTCATGATGGCGTTCCAGTATTCCGGTCAGAGCACGTTCAAGTCGCTGAACAAGGCCGGGTATGCGGTGTTCTTTTCGCTGCTGCGCAAGGCGTTCATCGTCGTTCCGCTCACGCTTGCGCTGCCGCATGTCGCCGGCCTCGGCGTAAACGGCGTTTTCGCGGCGGAACCGATCTCTAATCTGGTCGGCGGCCTCGCGTGCTATATCACGATGCGGTGCACGGTCATGCGAGAGCTGAAGCAGAAGGAGAGTAGGCAGAGGTCAGAAAAATAATTTCAGATTTTTTTGAAAAAGCTGTTGACAAATCGCGCAAAGTATAGTATCCTAACATAGTCGTCGCTGAGTGACACACAAATCACTGAAAAGTGACCGGCTATGGAAGTTTAGCTCAGCTGGGAGAGCATCTGCCTTACAAGCAGAGGGTCAGCGGTTCGAGCCCGTTAACTTCCACCAACAGAAAAGCTCCTAAACTGTATGGTTTGGGAGCTTTTTCTTATTTATCTGAACTTTTGAATGGCGCCGCAAGGAAAACGGCGCTTTTGCTGTTTTCCTGTGAATGTGGGTTTTAGGGGTGCAGGATGTGGGACTGAGCGTGGGAGTACAAATCAGCTGAGAGCGGCGGCTTTCATCATGCAGCATCCTTTGTCTGCTTGTCCCCCAAATCCAGATATGCTATACTGAAAGCACATCCTATCGTTGCAGGTGGTCATATGTTCAAACAACTCAGGTATTTTCAGTCTGTCGTGAGGCTGAACAGTTTTTCGGAGGCGGCGGCAGAGAATTTCATCTCGCAGTCGGCGATTTCGCAGCAGATACAGGTGCTCGAGCGGGAGCTTGGCTTCAAGCTGCTCGACCGCAGAAACCGCACGTTTTCGCTGACGGCCGCCGGGGAGCTTTTTTACCGCAAAAGTCTGGTCCTGCTGGCAGACTATGAACGTATGTGCAGCGAAGCGGCAAAAATCGCGAAGGGAGACCGCGTAACGCTTCGGCTGGGCTGCCTGCGCAGCTATTGCGGCGACGAATTCCGCTGGGCACTGGAGCTGTTTTCGGAAAAGCATCCGGAGGTTTCGATCTCTGTCGCATCCGGAAATCACGAGGAGCTGTATGAAATGCTGCGCACGGGAACGGCGGATGTCATTCTGAACGATCAGCGCCGCGCGTTTTCCGACGAATACGTCAATCTGGTTCTGACTGCCTGCCGCAGCGTGATTGAGGTCTCGCGGCACAGTCCGCTGGCGCAGATGGAGTGCGTCTCGCCGCAGGAGCTGAAAAATATCCCGTGCATTTTGGTCGCGTCCGAAACGCAGCGGCAGACCGAACAGGAGTATTATCATACGGTCGCCGGTTTTCCCGGGGAATTCCTGTTCGCGGAAAGCCTTGAGGAGGCGCGGCTGATGGTTATCGGCCGCAGAGGCTTTCTTCCGCTGGAGGGCACGGCTCGCGGCAGCGCGGCGGAAGATGCGGTCGTGCGCGTTCCGCTGGTGCGCGGCGAACAGCCGATTTTACGGAATTACTGCGCCTTCTGGCAGAAGGACAATTCCGGATTTTATGTAGAGGAGTTCGCAGAGCTCCTGAGAGCACAATTTAACGACTGAAACAAAGCGGCAGGACTGCAAAACGGTCCTGTCGCTTTCTGTATCAGTTTTTCTTATCTGAAACTGCGGAAAGTCAAATTGATTGCACGGCCGACGGGATATACAATAGAAGTATCAAAAAAACAAGAAGAAAAGAGGAAAAAACATATGGCTGCTTTGATCGCGTTCTACTCGCGCGCAGGAGAAAACTACTTTGGCGGCGCATATCGCCGGATTACGGTCGGCAACACAGAAAAGGTCGCAGAAATGCTTGCAGATATGACGGGCGGCGAACTGTTCAAGATCGAACAGGCGCAGCCGTACTCGGAAAATTATCAGCAGTGCATCGAGGAGGAGCAGCAGGATCTTCGCAGCGGCGCGCGTCCGGAGGTGCTGGATATGCCGGAGGATCTGGATGCATACGATGAGATCTATCTGGGCTACCCGAATTACTGGGGAACCATGCCGATGGCGGTTTACACCTTCCTTGAAAACTACGATTTCAGCGGAAAGACGATCCATCCGTTCTGCACGCACGAGGGCAGCGGCCTGTCGAATACGGTCAGCGATATAAAGAAGGCGGCGCCGGGCGCGACTGTGACAAAGGGGCTTGCCATCTGCGGCAGCAATGTCGACAGTGCGGAGAAAACGATCAGCAAATGGGTACAGGAGGTACAGAAGTGAAGCAGGTAATGCTGTGGGCCGGTGCAGGTCAGATCGGCATGGCGATCGCGCGCCGCATGGGCACGGGAATGAAAATCGTTGTCGGCGATAAGAAGCTCGAAAACGCGCAGGCAATCGCAAAAATCATGAATGAAGCAGGTTTCGATGTGCAGCCGACGCAGATGGACCTGTCTGACCGCGACTCGATCAAGGCGTTTGTCGCGGAAGGACAGAAATACGGCGACATCAGGATGCTCGTCAATGCGGCAGGCGTGTCGCCGAGTCAGGCATCCATTGAAACTATTCTCAAGGTTGACCTGTACGGCACGGCAGTCCTGTTAGAGGAGGTTGGCAAGGTGATCGCGCCCGGTGGCGTGGGCGTCACGATTTCCAGTCAGTCCGGCTGGCGCATGCCGGCGCTGACCGCTGAACAGGATGCGCAGCTTGCGACAACACCTGTCGAGAAGCTGCTGACGCTCGATTTTCTTCAGCCGGAGAACATCCGCGATACGCTTCACGCCTATCAGCTCGCGAAGCGCTGTAACGAAAAGCGCGTCATGGCGCAGGCAGTGGAATGGGGAACGCGCGGTGCGCGCCTGAACGCGATCGCCCCGGGCATCATTGTGACCCCTCTTGCGCTGGACGAGTTCAACGGCGTGCGCGGAGACTTCTATAAGAACATGTTCGCGAAATGCCCGGCCGGACGTCCGGGTACGGCGGATGAAGTAGCCAATGTTGCAGAACTGTTGATGAGCGATAAAGGCGCGTTTATCACGGGTTCGACGTTCCTTGCAGACGGCGGAGCGACCGCAAGCTATTACTACGGACCGCTCAAACCGAATAATTGATGGATTGGCCCCGAAGCCGCAGCAAAACGGCCTCGGGGCATCTGTTATAATAGGAAGGATAAATACGGAAATGCAGAATTTGAAAAAACATGAAAGTTTTTGTTGACAGGAGGGGGACTGCTGTGGTATGC
>CAVIRF010000096.1:0-7189 GCA_963645185.1 Coprococcus eutactus
CGCCGCCGCTCGGCTCCTCGCCGGTCAGCCACTTGATGTCCTCCCAGATGGAGTCGACATACTCAGTGTCCTCCTTGACTGGGTTGGTGTCGTCGTAGCGCAGATTGAACAGGCCGTTGTACTTCTTTGCGATCGACCAGTTGATGAAGATCGCCTTTGCCGAGCCGATGTGCAGATAGCCGTTCGGCTCAGGCGGAAAACGGGTGTGGATGCGCTCGGACAGGCCGTTTGCGATGTCCTCGTCGATGATTTCAGTCAGAAAGTTGTTTACATTTTCCATCATAGCTTATATTTCCCCTTGCATTAAAGCGCAGCAGAGCACTTTTCCAGTCTATCGAGCACCTTTTCGCGGCCCAGAATACCCATTACGGTCTGGAGGTCGGGCGCGTTCTGGCGGCCTGCGACCGCGACGCGGACGACCATGGAAACGTCGCCTACCGCGCCCTTGAACGCGGACGGGTCAGCCTTGTAGGCCTTGGTGTCGGCAGCGTAGCCGTGCGCGGATGCGATCTGCTTCATCTTGTCGAAGAAGCCGTCCGGCGTATCGTTTTCGTCGAACATGCCGGCGAAGTCGGCGAGGATCGCCTTTGCATCCTCGGCGGAAACGCGCTCCGGCATGGTGTAATCCGGCGTGAACAGCTCGTCGAACATGAAGTCCATGTAGCCCTTCGCGTCCGACCAGAGAGCGAGGTCCTTGCGCGGCTTCTTGCCGCCGCGGCCGATGGCGAGATATGCCTTGGAGAACGCCGGGTCACGGGTCAGCAGTGCATTGAACTCCTTGTCGTTGACCGCGCTCCACTCGGCAACGTAATCGTAAACCTGCTCGGCGGTCATGCGCGAAATGGCGTTCTTGGAAACGTCGCGCAGCTTTTCGATGTCGAACAGCGCGCCCGAGCCGCTCATCTTCTTGGTGGTGAACTGGAAATCGTTCATCGGCAGATCCGGGTTTGCGCGGCGCCACTCCTCGAAGTTGGAGTTCAGCAGCGTCATCAGATACTCGAGCACCGCCGGAACCGGGTAGCCCTCCTGCGCGTAGAACGTCAGCGCGAGCTCCGGGTCCTTGCGCTTGGACAGCTTGCGCTTGCCGCCGGTCTCCGGGTCGATCTTCATCAGCTGCGCAGTGTGCGCGTACTTCGGCGCCTTCCAGCCCATCGCGCGGAACAGCTGGAGATGTACCGGCAGGGTCGCGAGCCATTCCTCGCCGCGGACGACGATGGTCGTGCCCATCAGATGATCGTCCACAACATGTGCAAAGTGGTAGGTCGGAATGCCGTCGGACTTGAGGATAACGACGTCCTGATCGTTCTCGGTGACTTCCATCTTGCCCTTTACGAGGTCCTCGTGGCGGATCTTGTGCTCGATGCTGCCCTCGGAGCGGAAGCGGACGACATACGGCGTGCCCTTGGCGAGCTCGGCCTCGATGTCCTCCATCGGACGGTCGCGCCAGACGGCGTACTTGCCGTAGTAGCCGAAGTTTTCCTTGTTCTCCTCCTGCTGCTTGTGTGCTGCGGCGAGCTCTTCCTCGGTGCAGAAGCAGGGGTACGCCATGCCGCGCGCAACGAGCGACTTGACAAAGGTCTGGTAGATCTCGGCGCGCTGGCTCTGGCGGTAGGGACCGTAGATGCCGGTCTCGCCGTCGGTGGTAGCGCCCTCGTCGAACGGCAGGCCGAACGACTTGAAGGCATCGATGATCATCTGCACGCCGCCCTCGACCTCACGCTTGCGGTCGGTGTCCTCGATGCGCAGATAGAAAACGCCCTTCGACTGGTGCGCCAGACGCTCGTCTACGAGCGCGCCGTACAGGTTGCCGAGGTGCATGAAGCCCGTGGGGCTCGGGCCCATACGGGTGACCTTTGCGCCTTCGGGCAGGTCGCGCTTCGGGTAGCGCGCCTCGATGTCCTCGGGCGTGGTATTGATATGCGGAAACAGTCTGTCCGCTAAAAGCTTGTGATCCATTTACTTCACTCCAAGTTGCGATATTACACATTTCGGGCACTATTCCGACCTCACGGCTCGGATATGCGCCCACGATATGAATATTTTAACACAGTACGCCATCAGACGCAAGGCATTTCACGGTTTTCCGCGCGGAAGACGCACAATATCTTGCCTGATCGCGCAGTATGTATTATAATGTATACTGAGACTGTCGAAAAACTGCGTTTTTCCGACAATCTGTGTTCTGACTTCGCAGAACACGAGTCGTCCGAAAGTTCCCATGCGGAAACTTTCTCCCTCCAGAAGTATCAAAACCGAGGTACACGCCCCCGGTTTTGATGAAATTGCTCCGCAATTTCAATTTAATGCGCGCTGCCGCGCGGCTTTAGCTTCTGCGTAGAAATGGACTTTATCAATAAACTGATAATATATACTGAAATAAAACGTTTTTAGGAGATTGCCATGAAACGAATTCTTGCGGCGTCCCTTCTGCTGCTGACGCTTTCCGGCTGCGGCGGCAAAAGAGAGCCGTATTCTACCGATTTTTTCGCGATGGACACCTTCATGTCGGTCAAGGTGCTCGGCGCTGACGGCGAAAGCCTCGCGCAGCAGTGCGAGAGCGAGATCAACTCGCTCGAAGGCGTGCTGTCGCGCACGCGCGAGGACACCGACATCGCAAAGCTCAACGCGGCGGACGGCGCGCCGGTCACGCTGTCGGACGAGGGCGCGAAGCTGCTGAGCACGGCGCTCGACCTCAGCGCGGCGACAAACGGCGCGTATGACCCGACGGTTGCGCCGCTGACCGACCTGTGGGGCATCGGCACCGAGCACGAGCAGGTTCCGGCGCAGAGCGACATCGACGCGGCGCTGAAAACCGTCGGCACGCAGCATGTCCACATCAGCGGCGACAGCGTGCAGCTGGACCGCGGCTCGAAGATCGACTTTGGCGGCATCGCGAAGGGCTACGCGGCCGACCTGTGCGCGGATATTCTGAAGGACGCGGATGCGGACGGTCTGCTCGTGCTGGGCGGCAACATTTACGCCGTCGGCACGAACGAGGGAAAGGACTGGAACATCGGCATCGCGGACCCGGACGAGCAGTCCGATACGGTCGCGGCGGTCGCGGTGCACGATATGTCCGTCGTCACCTCGGGCGACTACGAGCGCTATTTTGAGCAGGACGGCGTGCGCTATCATCATATTTTCGACCCGGCGACCGGTTATCCGGCCGCGTCTGGTCTGCGCAGCGTTACCGTCATCGACGAGAACTCCACCCGTGCGGACGCGCTGACCACCGCGCTCTTTGTTATGGGAGCGGACGAGGGCCGCGCGTACTGCGAGGACAACGGCATCGCCGCTGTATTCATCACCTCGGACCGGCAGGTTTTCACGACTGAAAAGGTCTCCGAGGTCTGTGAATTCAGCTTTACCGGCGAGGATAAGGGGTATACCTATGCGCAGTAAAATGAAATGGGGCGATTTCGTTATTATCGGCGCGGTGCTGGTGCTTGCCGGGGCGATGATCGCGTTTTTCGCGGCAAAGGCCTCGGGCGATACGCTCTATGCCGAGGTCTGGCAGGATGACACGCTCGTCGAGCGGGTCGAGCTCACCGACACGACCGACCGCACGATCGATCTTGACGGACACAACGTGATCGTGCTCTCGGGCAAAACGGCCGTGATGCAGTCGGCGGACTGCGCGGATCAGGTCTGTGTGCGCACCGGACGGCTCACCCGTGCCGGTCAGGTCGCGGTCTGCCTGCCGCACCGCGTCATTCTCAAGCTGACGGGCACCTCGACCGACGGCATCGACGCCATCGTATCGTAAGGGGAGGGGAGAAGCCGTATGAAACGTTCGAAGGAGCTCGCGGTCTGCGGCATGCTGACCGCCCTCGCCATCATTCTTTCCATCGTTGAGCGTATGTTTCCGCTCGACGCGATCATCCCCATTCCGGGCGTCAAGCTCGGTCTTGCGAACGTCGTGACGCTGTTCGCGCTGACGCGGCTCGGCCTGCGCGACTCGCTTGCGGTTGTCATCGTCCGTGTGACGCTCGCGTCCCTGCTCATGGGCAGCGTGACGGCGTTCCTGTTCTCGCTGTTCGGCGGCCTGCTCGCCCTGTTTGCCATGTGGGCACTGCTGCACGCGGAAGGGAAGTTCTGTTCGCTGCTCGGCGTGAGCGTCGCAGGCGCCGCCGCGCATAATATCGGTCAGATCGCCGCCGCGGTGCTGTGGATGAAAACGACCGCTGTCCTGACCTATCTGCCGTACCTGCTGTTCATGAGCATTCCGCTCGGCCTCGTGACCGGCCTCGTCTGCTCGGTCGTGCTGACGCATATGAAAAAAATTGATCTTCACGCATAAAATTTCGTTTTTCTTCTCAAAATAACAGCAAAACCGAGGAGGAAAACGATATGAAAATGCTATTGACTCTTCTCATCGCGCTGCTGTGCGCCTTCAGCCTTTCCGCCTGCGGCAACAACAACGCAGCGGACACGCCGAACAGCGATACGCAGCAGAACCAGACCGACAACAACGCAGACACGGACACCGGTACGAACTCCGCCGACACGGATACGAATGTACCGCCCGAGGGCAATGTGAATTCGCAGGGCCCGGACGGCACAGCCGGTGACGGCAACACGGTCGGCGGCGACATCGAAAATGCCGTGGATGACGCCGGAAATGCCGTAGGCGGCGCGATGGATGATGTCGGCGACGCGGCGAAGGACGCCGGCAAGGCGGTCTCTGATGCGGCAAAGCCGTAAAAACAGCAAAAGCGACAGGTGAAAGCCTGTCGCTTTTGTTTGCTGCGAAGATTGTAAAGATAAAGAAAAAGAGCTTCAAACTTTGAAGCTCTTTAACTTGGTGCGGATGGGGGGACTTGAACCCCCACATAAGTCACGGTATATCTGACAATTTTAGCTGTTGTGTTGCATAACGTGTTGCATACAGGAGAAAAAAGATGAAACGTGTTGCAATATACACTCGCGTGTCTACACTCGATCAAGCGCGCGAAGGATACTCGCTCGACGCGCAAAAGCGCACGCTGACAAAATGGTGCGATGAAAGGAACTACGAAATCGTTGGTTTTTATACAGATGAAGGTATTAGCGGCAAAGATGTTAAACACCGTCCGGGAATGCAGTCTCTTTTAGAGGATGTTCGGTGCAACAAAGTTGACGTTATTCTCGTTTGGGCGTTAAGCCGCTTTACGCGCAGCGTTGCAGATTTATATGCACTGTGGGACGAGCTGAATAAGCATAACTGCGGCTTGATTAGCTATACCGAGGCGTTTGACACAACCACGATCATGGGACGAGCCATGATGGGTATGTTAGCGATTTTCGCACAGATGGAAATAGAGCAAACCGCAGAGCGTGTGCGCGCTGCGGCGGCTGAACGAGCGATGCAGGGCAAGCGCACTTGCAATGAGGTATTAGGGTATGATTTAGACGGCAAAGACAGCCTTAAAATCAATCCTGTTGAAGCAGAACGGGTACTGTATATCTTCAACAAGTACATCGAGCACCATAGTCTGTCAGCCGTCGCAGAGCTTTGTAGGCTGCATGGATATACAGGCAAGCGCGGACGGATACAAAGCGCTGAAAGCGTTCGAAAAATCCTCACTCGCCCGATATATGCCGGATATAATTTATTCCACGGCACGCTTTATAAAGGCTCACATGAGCCGATTGTTACCGTCGAAGAATATAACCACGTACAGCGATTGCTGACAAAACGCGGCTGTAAGCGCATAATTTATGTAGAAATTCCAAAATAAAAGAGGGCAAACGCCCTCTTTTTATATGCCCTTAACTGCTTTTGCGAGCTTCTGCACAAGCTCGTCTCCCCACTGATAGCGGCGGAGATATTCGATGGTCTGCTGTTCCAGACCGACGTTTTCGCGCAGCACATCGACAGCTTCCTGTATCTCAGCGGTGTAGTCTGGCACAAAGGTGCGGCTCTGCGGCGCGGTAATGGACGGTTGCTGACGCACTGCATCGTAAACCACATTAAAGCCTGCCTGTGTCAAACTGCGCATTTTGATGTAATTCACATCGTTTTTGTCGATGCATTCGCAGTCGTAGACCTTGCCGTTCAACAGTACCTTCTTGTTTTTAACCACTTCTTCATCTTCTTTCTCAGTCAGCATAGCGAGAAACTTCTCCCACTGTTTCGGATTTCGTACCCACGGTTCCGGGCACTGCTTGTGCGTCACATCATAATGACGGCACACACGCGATACCGGCACGTGATACTTTGCCATCAGCTCGCGTGTCAGCTTTGCGGCACGCTTTACCGTCTCGTCCGGGATAATGTACACGCCGTTTCGGATAACGCTGCACATCTCAATGCCGATGGAATTTGCGTTCCGGCAGTCATTATAGTAGCTGCCGCCGCGCTCCTTGCCGCAGTGCCATGCGGTGTCGCTGTCCTTCACGGACTGCCAGACCTCGTTAGGGTCTACAAAGTAATGCGCCGACGCTTTCGGCACTTCTCGCGCGAAATAGTCCGCGTTATTCTTTGCAGTGTCGCCATTGCCGGACGTAAAGTGCAGGCAAATCCAGTTGATCGGGAACTCTCTGCCTTTGCGGTAGTTGCCCTCGTTGCACTGCTTAAAGTTCATGCTTGTCGCCTCCTGCAAGGTCTCCTGCCTTGTCAACGCCATCCTTCACCGCGTCAAGGATATGCGCAAGCCACGCCGGACAGGGCGCGCCGAGAGCCACAGCGTTTTCAGTAATGCTGCCGAGCTCGGTCAAGGTGTACCAGACCACGACGAGCGGACAGATGAGCGTAGTATATTCAAACGGCAGGTTCACGCCCGGAATATGTCCGAGGAGCGTGCCGATAAGTAAATCCGCCACGCCTGCGACAATCACAACCACGATAGAGCCTGCCTTGTGTCGAATGCCGGTTCTCGCCGCAGCACTCGACCACTCGCCGCGAGCCATAGCCGCCGCAGTGCCCGTCAGATAATCGAGCGCCATGCAGGCAATAAAGAGGATTACAAGCCATCCGAACCACCCCCACAGGGCGGTAAGCACAGCAACAGCCGCCGCAAAAGCAGCCTTGAATTCGGTTACATTGTTCATTATTTCTTCCTTTCGCTGCATTCTGCAAAGTCCTCACGCTGTGTGATGCGCTTCGGGAAAAACTCGTCGACGATCACAGCCGTGTTTTCTGCGTCCTTCATGTTACGCCTCCATCGTGCCGCCGTACTGCGTCGGTACAAGCTCCGGCGTGCCGCAC
>CAVIRF010000097.1:0-7118 GCA_963645185.1 Coprococcus eutactus
AAGCCGAACTCGTTGTTCGTGCCGTAGGTGATGTCCGCAGCGTACATCGACTTGCGCGCCTGCGGCGGAACCTCATGGATGACCAGACCGACGTTCAGACCGAGGAAGCGGTAGACCTTGCCCATCCACTCGCTGTCGCGCTTTGCGAGGTAGTCGTTGACGGTTACGATGTGGACGCCCTTGCCGGTCAGCGCGTTCAGATAAGCCGGCAGCGTCGCCATGAGGGTCTTGCCTTCGCCGGTCTTCATCTCTGCGATACGGCCCTGATGCAGGACGATGCCGCCGATGATCTGGACGCGGTAGTGACGCATGCCGAGCACGCGCCACGAAGCCTCACGGCAGGTCGCAAAAGCCTCGGGCAGCAGCTGGTCGAGCGTCTCGCCGTCCTGATAGCGTTTCTTAAATTCATCGGTCTTGGCGCGCAGCTCTTCGTCAGAAAGCTTCTTGAACTGCTCCTCCAGCGCTTCGACCTTATCCGCAATGGGGTAGATCTTCTTCAGCTCATGCGAGGAATGCGTGCCGAAGATCTTGGTAAAAAAGTTTGCCATTACTTGTATTCAGCCTTTCAAAAGGGCATAGCTGCCCCATTCGTTCATACGGTTTTATTATACCACAATATAAAGGATAAACAAATAAATTTTTTGTGAACGGTTGAAATCCCTCCGAAAAGCCTCGTTTTCGGCCAGAAAAATCCCCTCGTCGCAGACGAGGGGATAAGATTTTACTTTGCGTAGTCGATCGCGCGCGTCTCGCGGACCATGTTGACCTTGATCTGGCCGGGGTAATCCAGCTCGTTCTCGATCTTCTTGGCAATATCGCGTGCGAGCAGAACCATTGCATCGTCGGATACCTTGTCCGGGTTTACGATGATGCGGATCTCGCGGCCTGCCTGAATTGCATACGAGCTCGAAACGCCCGGTGTTTCGTTCGCGATGCTTTCCAGCTTTTCCAGACGCTTGATGTAGTTCTCGACGTTCTCGCGGCGTGCGCCCGGACGGGCTGCGGAGATCGCGTCGGCTGCCTGAACCAGACATGCAACGACGGTCTTTGCCTCGACGTCGCCGTGGTGCGCCTCGATGGCGTGGATGATCGCCGGGGACTCCTTGTACTTCTTGGCGAGGTCTACGCCGATCTGGACATGGCTGCCCTCGACCTCGTGGTCGATCGCCTTGCCGATGTCATGCAGCAGGCCTGCGCGGCGCGCCTGAACCGGGTCGAGGCCCAGCTCGCTCGCCATCATGCCGGCGATGTGCGCGACCTCGATAGAGTGCTGAAGAACATTCTGGCCGTAGCTCGTGCGGTAGCGCAGACGGCCAAGGATCTTGATGAGCTCGGGATGGATGCCGTGGATGCCGGTCTCGAAGGTGGCGCGTTCGCCCTCGCTCTTGATGATCTGATCGACCTCGCGGCGAGACTTCTCGACCATTTCCTCGATGCGTGCCGGATGGATACGTCCGTCCACGATCAGCTTTTCGAGTGCCAGACGCGCGATCTCGCGGCGTACCGGGTCGAAAGAGGACAGGGTGATCGCCTCGGGCGTATCATCGATGATGAGGTCTACGCCGGTCAGCGTCTCGAGCGTGCGGATGTTGCGGCCCTCGCGGCCGATGATGCGGCCCTTCATCTCATCGTTGGGCAGCGGAACGACCGAGACGGTCGCCTCGGAAACGTGGTCTGCTGCGCAGCGCTGGATGGCGGTGGAGATGATCTCACGGGCGGTCTGCTCGCTCTCATCCTTGAGCTTCTGGTTGATCTCGCGGACCTTGACGGCAGCGTCATGCTGCGCCTCGGCCTCGATGGAGTTGACGAGCATTTCGCGTGCTTCGTCGCGCGTCATGCTTGCGATCTGTTCGAGCTTTTCTACCTGCTCGTCCTTGATGCGCTGGAGCTCGGTCTCCTTCTTCTGGACGGATTCCAGATGACGGTTGAGCTCGTCGTTCTTGCGGTCGAGGGTATCGCTCTTCTTGTCGAGCGCTTCCTCGCGCTGAATGAGACGGCGCTCGAGCTGCTGCGTCTCGTTGCGGCGCTCCTTCAGCTCGCGGTCTGCCTCGACGCGCTGACGATGAATTTCGTCCTTCGCCTCGAGCACGGACTCGCGCTTTTTGGTCTCACCGGCCTTGATCGCCTCGTTGATGATGCGTGTCGCCTCGGTTTCAGCATCGCCGATCGCTTTTTCGGCAACGCTCTTGCGATAAAGAAAACCAATGACAACGCCCACAGCGAGACATACGATACCGGTGATGATCGGTATGATGATTTCGGTCATGTTAAGGTGTGTCCTCCTGTTGATAAGATAGGACAGCTCCCGTCTGTTACGGTGACGTTTTTGACAAATCTTTTATAAAATACGTTCTCCCCTCCCACGGTATCGGCTGTACCGCGAAAACGAAAAACGCATGCTTATATTTTTCAGCAAAAATGCCGACCACAGCGGACCGGTGCTGTCGAGAAAGTGCGTGTGGCGCCCTCAGGCACCGAAACGAGCGTGCACCGCAGTATCAACCTATGCGAGCACGCTGCAATAATGCCCCCTGAAAAAAGCTGCACGCTGGCACTGTGCAGCCTATAGGCTCCCGGCCGGACGCCTCCGGCACAGAGCCATATCATACGAGTATTATTATACATCTAATTGTAAAGCCTGTTCGTCAAACTGTCAAGAAAAACACGGTCCGCGCCCTGCGGATTTTGTCGTTTTTTGAAAACACAGCCCTCCCTGCCTTGAGAATAGCTGTGAAGTCTGCTATAATAATGGCTCACAGAGCAGTGAAAATCACGCTGCGGCGCGTCTCCTGCTCATACAGAAAGAAAAAACTGGTTTCGGGGGCGATATTGTGGCAAAGACGATAAATGACGTATATCTACAGCTGTTTCATCGGCTGCGCGACGGCGGCGATCCGCAGCCCTCGATGACCGCGCGCGAGCTGACCGCCGTGGCGTGCCATGCCGACCGCAGCCGAACCGCCGCCTGGGCGCACTCCTATCTGGACAACGCAACGGTGGATTACGCGAACATCCTGTGCGACCGCGTGCTCGGCGGCGAGCCGCTCGCCTACATCCTCGGCGAGTGGGATTTTTACGGGCTGACCTTCCGCGTGGACAAATCCGTGCTCATTCCGCGCGCGGACACGGAAAAGCTGTGCGAGCTGACCATCGCGCAGGCGAAGCCGCGCATTTCTCCGCGCATTCTTGACCTGTGCTGCGGCTCCGGCTGCATCGGCATCGCGGCGGCGCACGAGGTCGAGGACGCGCGCGTGCTCGCGGTCGACCTGTCGGACGGCGCGCTGCGTCTGACGCGCGAAAACGCGCACCGGCTCGGCGTGAGCAGCCGTCTGCTCGCCATGAAGGCGGACGCGACCATGCCGCCCCCGGGCAGCGTCGGCCCGTTCGACATCATTGTTTCCAATCCGCCCTACATCACGCGCAGCGAAATGGCGCAGCTCGACCACAGCGTCGCGGATTTCGAGCCGCACGAGGCGCTGTACGGCGGCGTGGACGGTCTGGACTTCTACCGCGCCATCTGCGAAAACTGGGGCGACACCCTCGCCCACGGCGGCATCATCCTGTTCGAATGCGGCTGGAAGCAGGCCGACTCGGTTGCCGAGATCCTGCAAAAGTACGGATTTTCCGACGTCTGCATCGAAAAAGACGACGCAGGCGTGCCGCGCATCGTCATTGGCCGCTCGCCGCGCGAGGACGACGATCTGACAAAGTAACATCCTGCACTCCCTTTCCCGAGGGAGTGTAATTTTTACCATTTTATTTTATCGGACAAATGTTCGATTTTTTTCTTGCGTTCCGTTCGGCATCCTGCTATAATGGGTTTATCGAAAACCGAGAGGGGCACGCGCCCCCATTTTTATACAGGAGGCTAATTTATGGCTACGAAAAAGCAGCTTGAGCCGGTCGCACCGGCAGCGGACAAAAAGAAAGCGCTCGCCGCAGCGCTCAGCCAGATCGAAAAGCAGTTCGGCAAGGGCTCTGTCATGTGTCTGGGCGAGAACACCGGCATGACGGTCGAGCATATCCCGACCGGCTCGATCGGCCTCGACCTCGCGCTCGGCATCGGCGGCCTGCCGCGCGGCCGTATCATCGAGATCTACGGACCTGAGTCCTCCGGCAAGACCACGGTCGCCCTGCACAGCGTCGCGGAGGCGCAGAAGCTTGGCGGCACGGCGGCATTCATCGACGCGGAGCACGCGCTCGACCCGGTTTACGCCAAGGCGCTCGG
Source organism: Coprococcus eutactus (assembly GCA_963645185.1). Classification (GTDB taxonomy): domain Bacteria; phylum Bacillota; class Clostridia; order Oscillospirales; family Butyricicoccaceae; genus Agathobaculum. The sequence continues at coordinate 4,229 of CAVIRF010000097.1, forward strand.
CGTTGACATCGACAGCCTGCTCGTTTCGCAGCCGGACACCGGCGAGCAGGGCCTCGACATCGCGGAGGCGCTCGTGCGTTCGGGCGCGATCGACATCGTCGTTATCGACTCGGTCGCAGCACTGACCCCCCGTGCCGAGATCGAGGGCGAAATGGGCGACTCGTTCGTCGGCCTGCACGCCCGTATGATGAGTCAGGCGATGCGCAAGCTCGCCGGTTCGATCGCAAAGAGCCAGTGCGTCGCGATCTTCATCAACCAGCTGCGCGAAAAGGTCGGCGTCATCTACGGCAACCCGGAGGTCACGACCGGCGGCCGCGCGCTCAAGTTCTATGCTTCGGTCCGCATGGAAGTGCGCCGCATGGAGCACCTCAAGAACGGCACCGAGCTCATCGGCAGCCACACCCGTGTCAAGGTCGTCAAGAACAAGGTCGCGCCCCCCTTCAAGGAGGCCGAGTTCGACATTATGTACGGCGAGGGCATTTCGCGCACGAGCGAGCTGGTCGATCTGGGCGTAAAGTACGGTCTGGTCAACAAGTCCGGCGCGTGGTTCTCGATGGGCGATACCCGTCTGGGTCAGGGCCGCGACGCCGCAAAGCAGTACTTCAAGGAGCATCCGGACATCGCGGATGAGGTTCAGCGCGAAATCATGGCCAAGGTCGAGGAGGAGCGCGCCAAGAACTCCGCAGGCGCGGCGGTCAAGCTGTCCGAGAGCGTCGCGACCACGTCGGCAGAGAAGCCTGCCGCACCCAAGCCGTCGGCTGCCAAGGCGGTTTCCATCGACGCCGACGATTTTGACGACCTCGACGACGAAGAATGAGCGAGGATAAGTACCGCGCAGCGCTGGACGCCGCCGCAAAGCAGCTCTCCTACCGCGCGCTGAGCGCGAAAATGCTGCGCGACAAGCTGCTTGCCAAGGGTCACGACGAGGAAGCCGCAGACTACGCGCTCGCGTGGCTGACCGAGCGCAGCCTGCTCTCCGACGAGCAGTTCGCCGAAAGCGTCGTGCGCAGCTATGCCCGGCGCGGCTACGGCGCGGCGCGCATCCGGCAGGAGCTCACCCGGCGCGGCATCTCGCGCGAGGACGCGGACGCCGCGATGGAGATCTTCTCCCCTGCCCTGCCGCAGATGCTTTCCGTGCTCGAAAAGCGGCTGCACGGCGACCTTTCCGACCGGAAAGAGGTCGACAAGGCGGTCGCCGCCCTTCAGCGACGCGGCTTTTCGTGGGGCGACATCAAGGACGCTCTCGAAGAATACGGCGCGTCGCTCGACATTGACGAATAATTTTCACCCCTTTCGCGCAGACTTTTGTGCGAGAGGGGTGATTTTTTGCGCAAAAATATAAAGCTCGCCGTGACCGGGGCGCTCGCCGGGGCGGCGAACGGCTTTTTCGGGGCAGGCGGCGGTCTGTTCCTCGTGCCGCTCTTCACGAAATGGTGCGGCATGGAGGAAAAGCAGGCGTTCGCGACCTCGGTCGCGGTGATCTTTCCGCTGTGCGCGCTGTCGGCGGCGGTGTATTACAGCAGGGGCGGCCTGCCGGTCTGGTCGTCGTTCGGCTATCTGCTCGGCGGCGCGGCAGGCGGCGTGCTCGCCGGACGCATCTTCGGCCGACTGCACACGCTGTGGCTGCGGCGTGCCTTCGCCCTGCTCATCCTGTACGGCGGCATCCGGGCGGTGCTGCTGCTGTGAGCGCGTTCGTGGTCGGTCTGCTGACCGGCGTGCTGAGCGGCTGCGGCATCGGCGGCGGCTCGCTGCTGCTGCTCTGGCTGACGCTCGTGCAGGATATGCCGCAGTTCACCGCCGGGGGTGTCAACCTGCTGTATTTTCTCGCCTGCGCGCCTGCCGCGCTCATTTCTCACGCGAAAAACCGCCTCATCGACCGCGATGCGGTCAAATTCTGCGTGCCGTTCGGCGCGCTGACCTCGCTCCTCGCGTCGTTTGCCGCCGCCGGGACGGATACCTCCCTGCTCCGGCGGCTGTTCGGCGTGCTGCTGCTCTATATCGGCGCAAAAGAGTTGTTTACAAAACGGAAAAATCCGGGAACCGAACCGGAACCTTCCTCGTCTAACCGGGTAACAAGAGAAAACCATGGCGGCTCTCCGCCGCGCGACCCGTGAAACGAGGTGTCTGTTATGAAAAAAGGACTGCTTCCCCTGCTCCTTGCTCTGCTATTCACGCTTTCCGCCTGCGGCGGCGCAGGCTCCGGCAGCGCTGCTTCGTCCAGTCAGGCGGCCGGAGACAGCTCCATGGACACGAACGGCTGGGCGGAGAGCGCCGATGCCGCCGACGGCGGTTCCGCGGATTTCTCCGCCGTGCGGCAGAACGCCAAGCTCATCCTCCGCGCCGACCTGACGCTCGAAACGCAGGATTTCGACGCGACCTCCGCCGAGCTGGAAAAACTGACCGCCGAGTCCGGCGGCTACATCGAGTCGAGCAGCCTTTCCGGCGACAAGGGCAGCCGCTCGGCTTACTATACCCTGCGTGTTCCGCAGGAGAAATTCGAGACGTTCTATGCGCAGCTCGGCGACCGCGCGCACGTGGTCTACAGCTCCCGTTCGAGTGAGGACATAACCGAGCAGTACACCGACATCGAGACCCGGCTCGCCACGCTCCAGACCAAGCACGAGCGTCTGCTCGCCCTGCTCGATCAGGCGAACAAAATGGAGGACATTATCTCGCTCGAGAGCGCGCTCGCAGACTGCGAGTACGAGATTGACTCGCTGACCGGCTCCAAGCGTCATTATGACGATCTGGTCGGCTTCTCGACGTTTTCCGTCACGCTCGACGAGGTGCAGACCCTGACCGCCACCCCCGAGGGCAGCGGCTTCGGCGCGCAGCTGACGCAGGCGGCAAAGACCGGCACGCGCGGTCTGGTCGACTCGGTCCGCGCCCT
>CAVIRF010000098.1:0-7055 GCA_963645185.1 Coprococcus eutactus
TACGCCGAACTGATTTTATTCATGTGGGGTGTCCAACTTGCACTTGCAATTTGCGTCCAAAAAGTTTTACACAGACCTGGGGATAAAGCTGCGCGGCAGGCTGGGATTTGCTTTACTCCTCCGCCATTGCGTACTGCACAATCATTGGGTCATCATATTCTGCCCACATAGATTTGTTCTCGTCCAGCGTTTTGAGCTGTTCCATTTCATCGGCAGTCAGTTCAAAATCAAAAATGTTCAGATTCTGCTCCATGCGCTCTTTATGCACACTCTTGGGAATTACGACAATGCCGCGCTGAACGTGCTGCCGGAGAGCGACCTGGGCGGGCGTTTTCCCGTGGGAATCTGCAATCTGCTTTACAATGGGGCTTTCGAGAACTTCTTTCAGCCGGTGCTGTGCAAGCGGCCCCCATGCCTCATGCTGGATGTTGTACTTTGCCATCCACTCATGCAGGTCATACTGCTGCCAGAACAGGTGAGTTTCCACCTGATTGACTGTGGGGACAACACGGTTAAAGGTTGCAATATCCGCCATGCGCTCTGCGCTGAAATTGGAAATGCCGATGGCTCTGACCTTGCCTTCGTCATATAGGTCCTCCAGCGCACGGTAAGCGCCGTAATAGTCAGAGAGGCATTGATGGATCAGAACAAGATCGAGATAGTCGGTCTGGAGCTTTCGGAGGGATTCTTCCACAGAAGCCTTTGCCTTTTCGTAACCAAACTCCGTTACCCAGACTTTGGTGGTGAGAAAAATATCCTCCCGGCGAATACCAAGTTCCTTGATGGCACGCTGGATGCCATCGCCAACCTCTTTTTCGTTGTAGTATGCCTGTGCGGTGTCAATCAGGCGATAGCCGCTTTCCAGCGCATCAAACACACATCCTGCAGTCTGTTCCGCAGGAATTTCAAAAACACCGTAGCCAACCATCGGCATCTGAACGCCGTTATTCAGGGCCACATATTCCATTTTAGATATTCCTTTCGTGATTGATTTTTCTTTTGATGCCAAAAGAAAAACCAATAGGGCTTGCCTTTTGAAAAGAACTTGTTGAATAACTCCTGGGAAGTCATCGCAATACCTCATCAATTTTCGATTTGCCAATGCGACTAAAAACATACCCGAACCCTGCTCATAAAGAAACGGGTTCGGGTACGAAGTGTCTGGTGGGGTTGGCGGGGCTCGAACCCACGACCTCTCGCGTGTGAGGCGAACGCTCTGACCAGCTGAGCTACAACCCCGTTGAATTTCTGCCTATATTATAGCAAAATCCAACGGGAGTTGCAACCCTTGCCGGGGTCAAATAAGAAAGAACGTGGGAGCGGCTCAGCTTTCGTTCGAGGTATGCTTCTGCCAGAGCGCCTGCGCGTTTTCGCCTGCCTGCTGCATCGCGGCGGAGAACGATACGCCATCCACGAGGGAACGGTGATCGAGCTCGTCGAACAGGGCAGTCTCTGCGTCGCCGTCTACGACGCCGGCATCGAGATAGCCGAGCAGGACAACGGTCGCGCGGTCGGCGTAAGCCGAGGTGTCGTGCGGATCGGTATCCAGAGCGATGTTCGCGGAGGAAATGCTCTGCGCGGCCTCGAACAGCGTCTTATACCGCGCGGCGGCCTGCTCATCCGCCGGGTCATACTGCACATCGGACGGATAGATGAGGAAGTACGCCAGTCCGTCCTGCTCTGCGAGCGATTTGACCGGAACCGGATAGTTTTCCGTCCAGTTCTCGCCGTAATCGCGCTTGAGAACGGAGAGCGGCTGCGCGGTCAGCGTCATGAGCGCGCTGTCCGTGTCCTTCACGAAGAAGGTCATGGTCCCGTCCGTATTGATCATGGCGGAAACCGCATCACGGAACTCCTGCGGCAGATTGAGGATGCAGCCGAGTGCGTCGCTGTAATAGCCGCCGGAGGGGAGCGGTGGGTTATCGAGCTGCGTATTGGCGTTTGTCATGTAGGCCGCGACCGCCTTGTGGCGGATCTGCTGTGCATCCGTGTATTCGAGCGTCAGCGCGTGGTAGAACGGTACGCTGGTGTCGGAGGACAGCGCCTCGCTCACGCTCTGCGGTACGGTGTAGACATAGCCGCTGTTCGTGCGCGTGATCGTGGTCTCGTCGTCGATCATGTTATTGTAACGGAGGGAACCGTCCGATACGACCAGGCGGTTGACGAGGTGTACGCCGCCGACGGGCTCGCTGCCGAAGTGGAAGACGATGGTGTCGCCCACGTTCAGCGTCGGCATATTTGCGAAGGAAATGGAAGTAAAGGCATCTGCGCCGATCGGGAGCACATTTGCGCCGCTCATGGCGGAAACATCCTCCTGGATGCCGGTCGGCTTCCAGTAACCCGTGTCGACTGTGCCGATTTTCTCCATCTGGATGTTGATCGGGTCGCTGCCGTCGGTGAAGGTCAGCTGAACGATGTCAGCATACGAGCCGCCGCGAATGTCGGAGCGCACGATGCTCTGAATCGAGGTCACATCCGCGATCCAGTTCGTTTTCGAGCCGTCGACCGGATTGCCGAAGTAATAGAAGGCATCCTGCGCGGCGGTCAGAGAGTCGGTGCGCGGCAGGCCGCTGAAGTTGCCGGACTCATCGGGCAGGCTGGGCAGGGACAGTCCGGTGCTGTAATACAGGCGGAACAGCTGGCTTTGCGTCATGTCCGCGTCAGACAGCTCGGTGACGTCGGAGATCATGCGGCGGCCGCCGTCCTCGGTGGTCCGCACGAGATAGCCGGTGCGTACATCGTTGATGCCGCCGCCGGACAGACGGCAGATGATGCGGTAGGTGCTGTCGTCGTCGGTCGGGACGAGCACATAGTCGCGCACAGAGGGGGAGGAGGGACCGAATTTCCAGGTCCACTGCGTGCCGCCCGTCGTGTCGTACTGCTGGGAAATGAATTCCTGCTGTTTGTCGGGGGTGAGGATGGGATAGATATACTGTCCGCTCTTGTGGAGCAGGCCGCGCGCGTACTGCTGCGCGAGGTCGGCAGCGGAGCGGTCAGCGGCGTTTTCGCCGTCCGTCCAGTCCTGCGGCAGCCAGCCCTGACCGAACTGGTCCACCATGGTCAGGATGACCTTGCTGTTGTCGCGGAAGGTGAACGTTACCTTGGTGATGTCGGGGGCGGCGCTGTCGGTGCCGCTCAGCTGGCTGGACGCCGGAGAGAGGCCGAGCAGGGTTTCCGCCGCCTGCGTCGGGTCGCCGCTGCCGATGGTCAGTCCGTCGGAAGTCGAGACGAAATCCGGCAGGCCGAGGTCATTTGCATACAGCAGCTTGAAGTCGTCGAGCGAGGAGACAAGATAGTTGTTGTCCGGGTCAGAGGTGAACGTATCCGAGCTGACCTCCATCGACATGCTGGAAATCAGCATATCGGTTCCCTCACCGGTGAAGTGCAGCCGCATCGCCTCGCGGAACGGAACGCCGGGCGACGGCGCATGAACGTCCATCGCAGCCACGCGGTCCGCGTCCCATACATATTCGAAAACGATGAGTGCGGTCTCGGTTTCGGGGTCATACTGGGTCACATAGCGCTTGTAAACCGCAGCGCCGGTCGAAAAATCCTCGTATTTCGCGAGTTCGCTGTCCGGGTCAAGATATTTCCGGTAGGCCGTCGCATCCTCGTCCACATAGGCCTGCGCGAAGGTGTTCGCCATGAGGAGCGCGCGCTCCTGCGTCGCCGCAGGGTCTTTTTTCGCGCCGACGGCGATCGTGCAGCCGAGGGTAGTGGTGAGCAGGGCAACGAGCACGATGAGCGCTGCGCCGCGCTTTTTGACCGACTTGTCAAACAGCCCTTCAAAGCGCCGCATGAGCGTCTTTTTGTCGTCGCCGAAGCAGGAAACGAGCGCCTGCCGCCGTCTGGACTGCGCGATAGCGGAGCGGAGAATGGTCTCGCCGTAGGCGCGGCGGTAGGCCGCGTTCTGTCCGCGGACGACCGCATCGTCGCACGCAAGCTCGATGTCCTCCTGTGCGAAGCGCACGATCAGATATACGAGTGGATTGAACCAGTGGATGCACTGCGCTGCGGTCAGCAGCAGCTTGAGCCACAGGTCGCCGTGGCGGTAATGCGTCAGCTCGTGACGGAAAATGAAGGCTGCATCGGCGGCAGAGATGTTCTCGTCCGGCAGATAGAGCGCCGGGCGGACAAAGCCTGCGAGCATCGGACAGTCCGCGGCAGGGGAGACCAGAAGCGGTATCTCCCGGGAAATGCCGAGATTGCTGCGCTGATATGCCAGAACGTCGAGCAGGTCGGCGCGTTCCGCCGGTCTTGCCGAGCGATCGAGCCGCTTTTTCAGCATCCTGTAGCTGACAGCCTGCCGGATGGCGGAAATGACGACACCGGCGAGCCACAGACCGAGCAGGACTGCGGTCAGGTTGAAGGTGGTCGTCTGGCTGGTGTCTGCATGGCTGAGCGCGGCCGCCTGTTCGTCCGTTACCCAGCGAGTCGGCGTCTGTTCGATCGGCAGACCGGCCTGCTCGAACAGCATCTGGTCATCATGCATCACATAATTCGTGCGCGGCGTGACCTGCACCGGCGCCTCCGGCAGCGTCAGCTGTACCGGAACGAGCAGCCGCAGCGCGAGCAGCGCCCAGACAAGACAGACCGCGCGCGCCGGATAGCGCTTCTTGAGCACACGGCGCAGCAGCAGCGGCACGAGCGCCGCGAGCGAAACGGTCAGGCCGATCTGCATCAGGTTGTTCATCAGCTGCATGTACGAAATCCGCATAAGATCCCCTCCTTACTGCTCCTGCGCGTCCAGAAAGGCGCGCAGCTCGTCGATGTCCTGTTCGCTCAGCGCACCGGCGTCCGACAGGCTCGCTACGAGATTTTTCACCGAGCCGCCGCACAGCCGCTGAATGAAGCCGACGCTTTCGTGCTGGCGGTAGTCCTCCTCCGAGATGAGCGGCGTATACAGGTTCTGCCGTCCCTCCTTGGTACAGGAAAGGAACCCCTTGTCGGTGAGCCGGGACAGGAACGTGAGCACGCTCGTCATTTTCCAGTCGCTGCTCGCATGCTGCTGCACCTCTGCCGCCGTGACGGGCGGCGTGAGCGCCCAGATGGTCTGCATGACCTCAAGCTCCGCATCGGGAAGCCTCTTTGTCTGTGCCATAGTCAACCCTCCTTATTCTACAAATGTAAAATACCTTTTATTGCTTATATTCTACAATGGTAGAACAAGATTGTCAAGCCTGTTTTTTCACTTTTTCGCAAGGGGAGAAGGGAGGCGTTTTCGTTGCGGTTTTCGCGGCTTTATGGTATAGTATAATAAGAAAAATCTGGGCAGATAACCTGCCGCAGGAGATACGGAGGGCTTTCCTATGTTACTTATCCAGAATGGCCGCGTGCTCGATCCGTGGACGGGGACGGACGCGCAGCTTGATGTGCTGATCGGGAACGACGGTGTGATCGCAAAGATCGCGGAAAAAATCGACGCCCCGGCGGACTGCAAGATTTTTGATGCGGCAGGACTGACCGTTTCGCCCGGTTTTGTGGACGGACATGTTCATTTCCGCGACCCCGGCCAGACGCAGAAGGAAGATGTGCTGACCGGCGCGGCTGCGGCTGCGGCAGGCGGCTACGCGACCGTTATCTGCATGGCGAACACCGTTCCGACCTGCGACACGCCCGAGATCATTCATTATGTTACGGATAAGGCGAAGGACTGCCCGGTTCAGGTTTTGCAGGCCGGTGCGGTCACAAAGGGCCTCAAGGGCGAGAAAATGACCGATTTTGACGCGCTGCTCGCCGCCGGAGCGCCCTGTCTGACCGATGACGGCATCAATCTGACGAGCGCCGGACTGTGCCGCCGTGCGATGGTCGAAGCGGCCAAGCGCGACGTTATCCTGTCGTTCCACGAGGAGGAGCCCTCGCTCGTGCCCTCTCCGGGCGTAAACTACGGCTCGGAAGCCGCGAAGAAGTTCGGCGTCCCGGGCGCGATGGCGGCGGCAGAGACCTCCATGATCGCGCGCGATATTGCGCTGTCCCTCGATACCGGCGCGCGCGTGCTGTTCCAGCATGTTTCGAGCGGTCAGTCCGCCGCGCTCATTCGGGCAGGCAAGGCGCTCGGCGCGAAGATATATGCCGAGGTCACGCCGCATCACCTCAGTCTGACCGAGGATGACGTTCCGGCGCACGGCACCTACGCGCGCATGAATCCGCCGCTGCGCAGGGAAGCGGACCGTCAGGCGCTCATTGACGCGCTCGCGGACGGAACGATCGACATGATCGCCACCGACCACGCGCCGCACACCGCAGAGGAGAAGGCGCGCGACTTCGCCAAGGCGCCCTCGGGCATTACGGGTCTGGAGACCGCGTTTTCCGTGTGCAACACGTATCTGGTCAAGACCGGCCGTCTGACCCCGATGCAGCTGCTCGAAAAAATGAGCAGAAATCCGGTGGAGGTGTATGGTTTGACCGGCCGTGCCGTCCGTGAGGGAAATTATGCCCGTCTGGTGCTGCTCGACTGGGATAACGAAAAGGTATACACTGAGTATAAATCAAAAGGAATTAACACGCCGTATACCAGCGCGAAGCTGATCGGCTCGCCCCGTGCGATCGTGACCGGTGAAAAAGTAACCGAATAACAAAGAAAAAGCTCCGTTTCCGCAGCAGTCTGTCGGGAAACGGAGCTTTTTGTTACAGTTTTTCGAGCTGGAACGGAGTCGTCTGGTAAACGTAATAGTTGATCCAGTTGGTGTAGAAGAGGTGTGCGTGCGCTTTCCACGTGACGAGGACGTCTGCGGATGGGTCATCGTTGCGGAAATAGTGCTTTGGCACATCGGGGTTCATACCCTTCGCGAGGTCGCGCTCATATTCTTTTTTCAGCGTGTCGGAGTCGTATTCGCCGTGACCGAGCACGAAAATCTGGCGACCGTTCACGGCTTCTACGATATAAACGCCAGCCTCGTGGGACTCCGCGAGCAGGCGCAGCTCGGAATGCTTGCGAATATCCTCTGCGCGAACCTCGGTGTGGCGCGAATGCGGCGCGCAGAAAAGATCGTCAAAGCCGCGCATCAGCGGCTCGTGCGGAAACAGCACGTGATGCTTGAAAATACCGCTCATTT
>CAVIRF010000099.1:0-7043 GCA_963645185.1 Coprococcus eutactus
CGTCATACGCCATAATGTCCCTTTCATCGAGCCGGGTCGTGTCGCCCATCAGGCCCAGAATGGTGGTGTCTGCGCCCTCGGAATAGTTGATTCGCAGCCCCATATCCGTGAAATGCTGCATCAGTTTGTCGACATGTTCCTTGTCGCTGTTCTGTTTGAGTACAACGATCATTTCAGTTCACTCCTTCACAATGTGATAATTTTCATTGATTTTCTGTGCGCTGCTTTCTCACCGTAAGCAGGCAGCGTACAATTTGCAGTATACCATAGCAGGAGACAAAAAGAAAGAGCGATTTACGACAAATCGCCCCTGCTTTTTGCGGTTCTTTTCTACGCAGTTACACTATGCTAACTCTGGAATTATGCGTTTGCGGCCTTGAGCTCGCTGTAGCGCTGCTTGACGGCGGCGCAGAATTCGTCCCAGCGGCCCTCGTTGATGAGCTTTGCCGGGCAGACCTTTTCCATGAAATCCTGATGCTTTTTGAGCGCCTTGTCGGGATTGAGGTTGTAGGCAAGGCACAGCTGCGCGCACAGCTTTTCTGTGTTGATGAGGGTCTGCTCGTAGTTGCCGCCCTCGTTGACGCACATTTCGATGCCGATGCCGTTCATGTTGCCGCCGCCCTCGGTCATCATGTCGCCTGCGTGGTAGGCGGTCTCGGTGTCGGGGAGGTGATGGTAGATCTCGTGGTCGTCCACCGTGTAGTGCCACGAAACGATGCCGCTCTCCGCGTCGGCGTTCTGGTGGATGAACGAGTTGTGCGCCGCGGCGTCCGCACCGGCGGAGAAGTTGTCGGTCTCATGAATGACGAGGTATTTGATCTCGCGTGTCTGTCCGGGGCGCGCGCGGCTGCCCTCGGGGATGAAGTCGGTGTAAACAGGGATGCCGTCTATGTAGCTGAGGTTCGCGTCCTGCTGCGGCGTTTTCGTGAGCGCGCGCTGCGTGAACATGCCGCCGATAAAGGAAAGCAGCATCAGCACAGCGATGATGAGCGCGAGGGGCGGCGCGGCGCGTTTTCCCTTCTTTCTGCGGTGAAAAGCTGAAGTTTTCAAGCGTTATCTCTCCTATCCTGTCTCATAATAGTATTGTACTACGCCGGGGACGGATTTTCCACCCGAAGGGGTGTAAACTTTTTATGACATAAAAATGCCGGGTTCAAAGCCCCATCCAGGGCAGACGCCCGTTTTCTCTTTTCACTCTCAGCAGAGGGCAGACCTTTCCGCCGATACAGCGGTGCGCCGCTGGAGGCGACTTTACGCTCAAAGTGAGCGTGGACATTTGGCCGCCTTCGGCGGCCGGGGGTGTCGCCGTGCCCACGGCGAGGGGGATTGTCGGTGCCCACCGACGGGGCAAGAGGGGAAAGACAACCAAGGTTTTCTTTCCCCTCTTAACTCCCCAAACTTTCCTTTAAGCCGCTCAGCAGAGCATTCGCGGCTAAACGGGAGAAACGGGGGCTCGGTTCCGTGCGTCGTTCCGCTTTTGGGACGCATGACCGCCCGGAATTCACTTGCACAGGCTTCGCTTCGATCAAGCGTGTGACCTGTGGAGCACCAAACGCATCTGTGGGCCCCTCGCATTTAGACGAGTCGCCGAAGGCGAGCTCGGCCGAGGGAAGATGTGGGGGTGTCAAGAGGGGACAGGAAACCATACCTGGTGTCCTGTCCCCTTTTGTCCCAGCCGGGGACCCGGCAATCCCCGGCCGCCGAAGGCGGCCACTCCCCACGCCCTCCGAGGGCGTTAAGTCGCCTCCAGCGGCGCACCGCTGTATCGGCGGAGGGTCTCCCGTCTGCTGACGGTAAAGAAGGATTCGCCTGCGGCGGCACGGCCGCCGGAACGGCGGAAAGGTTTACCTTCTGCTTTGGGTAAAGCCTTTTAAGGCTTTTACAAAGGCTTTTCCGGAAAAGCCTTGCATTCCACCCGGTGGTACGATATAATAAAACTACTCGGAGAGGCAAAGCCTTTACCAGCAGAATTTCTTTGACCGCCCTTTCCACCCGGAAAGGCGCTAAGGCCATACGGACAGCCGGGTCAAATGCCGAACATGGCAACTTTGTTGCCTTATTGAATTTTTATAAGTTGGCTGACTAAAAGCCGTGTGCCGTGGGCGCATACACTTGTGAAACAATCAATAAGAGTAGTAAAAGTAACGATTCTTGCTATATAGACTCTTTCCTCTTCCACAGACGCAGAAAACAGTGCGGTCAGGTCCGCACGAGAAGAGAACGATTGATTTTTCCCCAAGGTGAAGGCGTGCCCGGTGCACTCCCTTCCATCTGGGGATTTTTTATTATTTTGTGAGGATATGATATGGAGAACAAGCTCAAACTCTACGGCTTCAACAACCTGACCAAGGCGCTGTCCTTTAACATTTACGATGTCTGCTACGCAAAGACCGAGCGCGAGCAGCGCGACTACATCAAGTACATCGACCAGCAGTACAACTCCGAGCGACTGACCGGCATCATGGAAAAGCTGACCGAGATGATCGGCGCGCATGTGCTGCACATCTCCAAGCAGGACTACGATCCGCAGGGTGCTTCCGTCACCTTCCTGATCGCTGAGGAGCACATGAAGCCGGCGCTCGAGCCGGATACCATCGTGGCGCACCTCGACAAAAGCCATGTCACCGTGCACACCTACCCCGAGTACCATCCAGACACCTGCCTTGCGACCTTCCGCGTGGACATCGACGTTGCCACCTGCGGCGAGATCACGCCGCTGTCCACCCTCGATTACCTCATCGGCTCGTTTGACTCGGATATTATCACGATGGACTACCGCGTGCGCGGCTTTACACGCGATATTGAGGGAAAAAAGCTCTTCATGGACCACAACATGACGTCTATTCAGGACTTTATCGACCCCAAGACGCTCGACCGCTACGACGCTTACGACATCAACGTGTATCAGGCCAACCTGTTCCACACCCGTATGCTGCTCAAGGAGATCGACCTTCAGAACTACCTGTTCAACACCGACATCTACGAGCTGCCGCCCAAGACCCGTCTCAAGATCCACTCCGACCTGCGCCGCGAGATGATCGAGATCTTCTCGGGCAAAAACATCTATTAAACCCTATTTTCTGCCGAAAGAAGGCATTTCTATGGATCAGTCCCGTGCGCCCATCATGGAGGCGCTCGAAAACTTCAAGGATATGCGCATTGTGCCGTTCGACGTTCCCGGACACAAGCGCGGACGCGGCTCGCCCGAGCTGACGAAGTTCCTCGGCCAGCAGTGCATGACCGTGGACGTCAACTCGATGAAGCCGCTCGACAACCTGTGCCACCCGACGAGCGTCATCCGCGAGTCGGAGGAGCTGGCGGCCGATGCGTTTGGCGCGGCGCACGCCTTCCTCATGGTCGGCGGCACGACGAGCAGCGTGCAGGCGATGCTTCTGTCCGTCGTGAAGCGCGGCGACGAGATCATTCTGCCGCGCAACGTGCACCGCAGCGTCATCAACGCGCTCGTGCTCACCGGCGCCATCCCGGTCTACGTCAATCCGCAGATGAACGACCGGCTGGGTATTTCGCTCGGCATGTCGGTTGCGGACGTCAAGGCCGCCATTGAGAAGCACCCCTCCGCGAAGGCGGTGCTCGTCAACAACCCGACGTATTACGGCATCTGCTCGAACATCCGCGAGATCGTGAAGCTCGCGCACGCGGCCGGCATGAAGGTGCTCGCCGACGAGGCGCACGGCACGCATTTCTACTTCGGCGAGAACATGCCGGTTTCCGCCATGGCGGCAGGCGCGGATTTAGCCTCGGTCTCCATGCACAAATCGGGCGGCTCGCTCACGCAGTCGAGCTTTCTGCTGTGCGGCCCGTCGATGAACGCCGAGCATGTCCGCCAGATCATCAACCTGACGCAGACGACCTCGGGCTCGTACCTGCTCATGGTCAGTCTGGATATTTCGCGCAAGAACCTCGCCCTGAACGGCAAAGAGATCTTCAAGAAGGTCGTCGACCTTACGACCTACGCGCGCGAGGAGATCAACCAGATCGGCGACTACTACGCCTACGGCAGCGAGCTCATCAACGGCGACACCGTGTATGACTTCGACACGACCAAGCTCGCGGTGAACACGCTCGACGTCGGCCTTGCCGGCATCGAGGTCTACGACATCCTGCGCGACTTTTACGATATTCAGACCGAGTTCGGCGATCTCGGCAACCTGCTCGCCTACGTCTCGGTCGGCGACCGCGAGCGCGACCTCGAGCGTCTGGTAGCCGCGCTGGCGGACATCCGCCGCCGCTACAAGCGCGACAAGGCGACGCTCATGCGGCAGGAATATATCTCGCCGCAGGTGGTCGCAGGGCCGCAGGAGGCGTTCTACGCGGACAAGCAGTCCATCGCGCTGGACAACTCGGTCGGCCGCATCTGCGCGGAGTTCGTCATGTGCTATCCGCCCGGCATCCCGATTCTCGCCCCCGGCGAGCGCATCACGCGCGACATTCTCGATTATATCCGCTACGCCAAGGAAAAGAACTGCATGCTGCTCGGCACCGAGGACCCCGAGGTGAACAGCCTTCAGGTCATCCGCGGCGTCATCAGCCCGGAATAAAAGGAGCGTTTTCCCCATGCAACTTACCTTTACCGAAATGCACACGCCGACGGTCGGCCTGCAGATACAGGTGGACCGCCAGCTTCACACCGAAAAGAGCGAATTTCAGCGCATCGACGTATTCGAATGCGAGGAGTTCGGCCGGTTTCTGACGCTCGACGGCTATATGATGCTGACCGAGCGCGACGAGTTCATCTATCATGAGATGATGGTGCATGTTCCGCTCGCGGTGCTCGGCGAGAAGATCAAAAAGGTGCTCGTCATCGGCGGCGGCGACGGCGGCTGCGTCCGCGAGCTGTGCCGCTACAAGCACATCGAGCACATCGACCTCGTAGAGATCGACGAGCGCGTCGTTGCCGTGTGCCGGGAGTACCTGCCGGGCGTCGCGTGCTCGCTTGACGATCCGCGCGTCCACATCCTGTATCAGGACGGCCTCAAGTACATCCGCCGCATCGAGGACGAATACGACCTCATCATCATCGACTCGACCGATCCGTTCGGCCCGGGCGAGGGCCTGTTCACGATGGAGTTCTACGGAAACTGCTACAAGGCGCTCCACGAGCACGGCGTGCTGGTCAATCAGCACGAGAGCCCGTTCTACAAGGGCGACGCGCTCGCCTGCCAGCGCGCACACCGCAACATCGTGCACTCGTTCGAGCTCAGCCGCCTGTTTCAGGCGCACATCCCGACCTATCCGTCCGGCCACTGGCTGTTCGGCTTCTCGTCGCGCGGCGTACATCCCGTGCGCGACCTCGACCCGGACTGGTGGAACAGCCTCGGCCTCGAAACCAAATACTACAACACCAATCTGCACAAGGGCGCGTTCTATCTGCCGAACTATGTGCAGAAGCTGCTCGAAAAAGTAGAGGAATAACCGGATTTTTTTGAACCGATCAACCCATAGCTGCCTCTTATTATCGCAGGGGAACTGTACCTGCGGCAATAAAACAGGAAAGAGGTACTATTTATGGGAGATCAACTGACAATTTTTGATGCGATTTTTGACTTGCTGAAGCTGGATGCGAGGTTCATTCCGGGCGGAATCCTGCTGCTCGGCGTGACGTTCCATCCGCTGCACAAACGGAAGCTGCTGACGTTCGGGGCCGGCATCGCGCTCGCGGCGTTCTATTACTATCTGGCGATCATGCTGAGCCATGTCGTGGGCATCCCGACGATCAAGGAATGGCTGCGGCTGTCGGGGCTGGGGGAGCACATCTTCAACCCGGCCGTCAATCTGATACCGCTTGCGGACGGACTGAGTGGGGAATTCATAATGAATGTGATTTTCTTCGCTCCGCTGGGCTTTCTGTGTCCCCTGATCAGCAAAAGCTATGAAAAGGCGAAGAACGTGCTGCTCATCGGCTTCTGCTTTTCGCTCGCCATCGAACTCAGTCAGCTGTTCGTGCTGTACCGCATCACGGACATCAGCGACCTCATCGCCAATACCCTCGGCGCATTCGTCGGGTATCTGTGCTTCCAGTTCATTCGAAAAGTAAGCAAAGGCAATTTCGCAAATCAGGACCGGGCCGCAGGCAGCCTGCCTGTGGTGTATCTGGCGTTTGCGTTCATCATTACATTTTTACAGATCTAAAATCAAGGAGGAACTAACAATGGGAAGAGCATTGATCATCGGCTGCGGCGGCGTCGCCGGCGTTGTCATTCACAAGTGCTGCCAGAACAGCGACGTTTTTGAGGAGATCATGATCGCGTCGCGCACGAAGAGCAAGTGCGACGCCATCAAGGAGAAGCTGGACGGTACGACCGCGACCAAGATCCGCACCGCAAAGGTGGACGCGGACAACGTGGACGAGCTGTGCGCGCTCATCGACGAGTACAAGCCGGACATCGTGATGAACATTGCTCTGCCGTATCAGGATCTGACCATCATGGACGCCTGCCTGAAGTGCGGCGTCAACTACATGGACACCGCAAACTACGAGCCGGAGGACACCGACGATCCGGAGTGGCGCGCCATCTACGAGAAGCGCTGCAAGGACGAGGGCTTCACCGCATACTTCGACTACTCGTGGCAGTGGGCGTACAAGAAGAAGTTCGAGGAGGCCGGCCTGACCGCGCTGCTCGGCTCCGGCTTTGATCCGGGCGTAACGCAGGCGTACTGCGCGTATGCGCAGAAGCACCTGTTCGACGAGATCGACACCATCGACATCCTCGACTGCAACGGCGGCGACCACGGCTATCCGTTCGCGACCAATTTCAACCCCGAGATCAATCTGCGCGAGGTCTCCGCGCCGGGCTCCTACTGGGAGGACGGCCACTGGGTCGAGATCCCGGCCATGTCCATCAAGCGTGAGTATGACTTCGATCAGGTCGGCCACAAGGATATGTACCTGCTGCACCACGAGGAAATTGAGTCGCTCGCAAAGAACATCCCGGGCGTCAAGCGCATTCGCTTCTTCATGACCTTCGGACAGTCCTATCTGACCCACATGAAGTGTCTGGAGAACGTCGGCATGCTGTCCACCA